>DKBG01000050.1 GCA_002451155.1 Ignavibacteria bacterium UBA6906 | reverse complement strand
GCCCTTCTGCAAATCCTCCTCATTCCCGACGAGGACGTCAACGTGCTCAACGATGCGACTGATGACCTCCACAGCCTTCTGCTGTCCCCCCCAGATATTCCAGAGTTTCTCCCGGAAATTGAGGTCGAAGCTGGTCACCGCCCCCGCGGATTTCGCCGCTTTCATCCCCTCAATTATCAGTTCCCCTGTTGTCTGGGAAAGCGAGGCAAAGATTCCTCCGCTATGGAACCATCGGACNNGCGGTCGCTGTAGACCGTCGCCATATTCGGTCCATTGACCCCGTTGTGTTTGAAGTGCCGGTAGAACGGCCTCACGCCCATCGCCCTGACACGTTCCGCGATCAGATCTCCGATCGGATACTCCACCATAGCGGTCGCAACAGCGGTATTCAGCCGGAAGCAGTCGGAAAGATTCGCCGCCACGTTGAATTCGCCTCCGCTCACGTGAATGTCGCAGCGGGTCGCCTTCCGGAACGGAATGATGCCTGGATCGAGTCTGTGCACAAGCGCGCCCAGACTGACGAGATCAAGTGCTCCCTCTGACGGGATGGTCAGTGCGTCAGCCATTTTCTGCTCCTGAAATTCTTATGCATGAGGGTGTTTCCGGGTCGTCGCGGGCGGATGTCCGAACGGGTCGTCCCGCAACCGGTAGAGGATTTCACCCGCTTTCGGGACATGGAGAATACCTTCAGTCTCTCTTGCTTTCCATTTCTCCTCATCGATCCGGGCAGGGTCACGGTATCCGAGGTTGATCCGTCTGCAGGTTTCCTCAGGAATTCCCGTCGCAAGGATGACGTTGATCCGTGGACGCTCCTGCCCCTTGTCGTACGTCCCGATCCCCTTGACATGTGTCGAATGTGCGAGAACCCCTCTGGGGACTTCCGCAAACCGGTCCATCTGCCGGAGGAAGTAATCCCGTACGTGGTAGCCGACCCGTTCAATCAGCTTCCCGTGGGTTACGGAAATCTCTTTTATATGTGGGGCATAGATGATAAGTTCGCCGCCGTCCGCCACCACCGGTTCGAGCTTGTAGGTTGCCTTGCCTCCCACCCACAATTCATCGTACATCGCCGGGGCACAGGAGAGAACGCTGGCGTACGGACGGTCCTTGTAGACAATGTGAACAGCATCCGAAAGATCCGCAGCCGATGACCATGCCTCCTCCGGTGTCCCACAGAAGAGTCCCGCCAGACCGGGTCCATGGACGACCAGGCTCATGCAGAGACGACGGACCGGAAGCATTGCGGCGGCGGTATCGACCACGACTCGAACAGGTGTATACTTCCTTCCGATGATCACCGGATTGGTGATGAGCGCTCCGAGCCAGTGAAACATATCAATGATTTCCGGCCCGGAAATTCCAGGGAAGAGATACTTGTTTCCGCCTGAGAACCCTACAACCTCATGGGGAAAAGTCGGTCCGATGATCAGCAGAACATCATAGTCGAACACCAACCGGTTGATGGTGACCCGGACCGGTTCTCGCATCAACCCATGAGAGATCTCTTCGACCTTCTCTTCGCTGATCGTGCCGATCTCCGCGAGCCGGGACGGGTCGTTCCAGTGATGGTTAAAGATCCTGGTCCCCGAGAACTTCGCCGCTCGTTCACCCTGAGCAAGGCCGAGTCGGATGTCGATCGCTTCCTCTGTCATCGGGGGATGCGTTCCGAGGGCAATGAGGAAATCGAGTTTCTCCGCCCGAGGGAGGAGAAGTTCGTAGAGGATTCTGAACATGATATCGATCGGCCCGGATCTCGTCTGATCGGGGATGATCGCAAGGACTCGTTTTCCAGCCAGGCCTTCCCGCTCCACGAATTCCGCACAGATCTCCCTGACCTCCGCGTGCGTAAGAGGAACCTTCGGTGATCCTTTTCCCGTCATAGACTCTCCCGTCTCGCGGCCGCGCGGCGCACAACAGCATGCCGCCTGCGACCGTCAGGACTATTCTTCCCACTTCGTATGGAAGGAACCCTCTATGTCAATCCGCCTGTACCGGTGCGCGCCAAAGAAGTCGCGCTGTGCCTGGAGCAGATTCGCCGGCAGGACTGCGGACCGGTAGCTGTCATAGTAGGCAAGCGCACTGCTGAACGCGGGGACAGGAACGCCCCGTTCGACGGCCGACGCAATGACCGTTCGCCATCCCGTCGAGGTGTGGCGGATCGCGTCGGCAAAATAGGGATCGAGCAGCAGGTTCGGCAAGGCGGGGTCCCGGTCGTACGCATCCTTGATTTTTGAAAGGAACTGCGCCCGGATGATGCAGCCGGCCCGCCAGAGAGACGCAATGGTGCCGAACTGCAAATCCCAGCCATACTCCTCGTTTGCCGTCCGCAGCAGCTGGAATCCCTGCGCGTACGAACAGATCTTCGAGGCGTAGAGTGCCTGGCGAACCATCTCGATAAATGATTTCCTGTCTCCTGAAAACGGAATTTCCGGGCCCTGCAGAACTCTGGACGCTGCCACACGCTCAGATTTCAGCGCACTCATCATCCGCGCAAAGACTGCGATCGCTATGGTCTGGGCGGGAACACCCAGGTCAAGGGCGGCACCGCTGGTCCATTTCCCGGTTCCCTTCTGTTCCGCCGTGTCCAGGATGAGATTGAGGAGGGGTTTTCCCGTGTCGGGATCCTTTCTGGTCATGATCTTCGCGGTGATCTCGATCAGGTAGCTGTTCAGTTCCCCCCGGTTCCAGTCGGCAAATATGTCGCTCATCTGGTCGGGTGTGAACCTGAGGACCCTCTCTATGAGAAAGTATGCCTCGCAGATCATTTGCATGTCAGCATATTCAATGCCGTTATGGACCATTTTCACGAAGTGTCCCGCGCCGTCGGGACCTATCCACTCGCAGCATGGCGCGCCATCATTGGCCTTCGCGGCAATCTTCTGGAATACCGGCTTGATGAGCGGCCAGGCCTCCGGATTTCCTCCGGGCATGATGGAGGGGCCGTGCAATGCCCCCTCTTCTCCGCCGCTCACTCCGGTTCCGACATACAGTATTCCCGTTCCTTCGAGGGAACGAATGCGAGTTCGGGTATCGACGAAGTGGGAATTTCCGCCGTCAATGAGCAGATCGCCCTTGGAAAGCCGGGGCCGAAGATCCCCGAGCACAGAATCCACCGCCTTGCCTGCGGGGACCATGATCAGGATCTTCTTCGGCGATTCCAGATCGTCAAGGAACTCATCCAGCGAGTCTGCCACGATCATCTGCTTGCCGGCAAATCGCTCCCGCGACTCACGCACCTTTTCCGCCTCGATGTCGTAGCCCACCACGGGGAATCCGTTTCGCTCGATATTCAGTGCGAGATTCTGGCCCATCACGCCCAGACCGACGACTCCAAACTTCTTTTCTCCACTCATACCGCACTCCTTTCCTGTTCCTCCAGCCCGGATATTCTTCCTGCTTTTACACCCCGGAATACGCCGAAAATCCCCCGTCGACCTGAATGACCGTTCCGGTTACGAACGAGGAGGCGGGAGAAAGCAGCCAGAGAACGGTCCCGAGAAGTTCTTCGGGTTTTCCGAACCTTCCCATCGGCGTGTGGTCGATAATACTCTTCCCCCGGGGGGTGAGCGCACCCGTGGCCTCATCTGTCAGCAGGAACCTGTTCTGTTCCGTCAGGAAGAACCCGGGAGCCAGTGCGTTCACCCGGATAGACGGAGAGTATTCCTGGGCCATGTGAACGGCAAGCCATTGTGTGAAGTTGCTGACGGCCGCTTTCGCCGCGGAGTAGGCCGGAATTCGCGTGAGGGGCCGGAAGGCATTCATCGACGAAATGTTGAGAATCACCCCGTTCTTCTGCTCGGCCATCACCTTCCCGAAAACCTGCGCGGGGAGAATCGTCCCGAGGAGATTCAGATCAAGCACGAACCGCATTGCGTCGGGCGGAATATCGAAGAAGGAGAGTGTCGGCCCGGTCGTCGCGCGAGGGTTGTTTCCTCCTGCCGCGTTGATCAGCGCATCAACGCGGCCGAATTCCCCGAGGATCCGGTCCCGGGCCTCTGCCAGTTTCTCCGGCACCAGAACATCCCCCGGTACGAAGAGAGAACGTCCCACGCTCGAGTCAATCCTCTGCAGGAGACGTTCGCCGAGGACGGCATCACGGTCCAGGACCGCCACGTTGGCCCCGCACCCGCCGAGCGCACACGCAATTTCACCGCCGAGCACTCCGGCACCCCCTGTGAGTACCACTGTACGGCCGGCAAAGTCATAGTGCCGGGTAAGTTCGTCGAGGTTCATCTGACGTCTCCGGTCGCTTTGTCAAACGGTTGCAGGTGTTTTCGAAAATGAAGCAGAAGGTTCTCGTAGTGGAGTGCTTCGTGTTCATCCAAGAGAGCCATCAGCCGCTCCCGGAAGCGTGATTTCCCGTCCGGGGAGGATGAGGTCAGCACTTTCCCGAACGTTACATGGAAGACCTGCCTCGCGTCGTCGTCGTCAAAGCAGGAAACAAGCGTCTCAGCAGAACATGAGGACCCCACCGGGACGCGGTCGAGTCGCGCGGAGACGTGGTAGCTCTGCTTTTCCGCGTCGTACAGACCCCGCGCAAAATCAAGAATCTCTCTCACCAGAGGGGGATCCACCAGAGCCGCGGTACGCAACGCCTCGAGATAGGACGTTCCCGCGGTCTTGACGTGAACCGGGCCGAGGGATAGCCGACCGATCTCCCGGTAGACGGTGAACTTGTCGCTTCCGGAGTGAATGCTAAGTTTATATGGACCGATCATGTGGGCGATGGCTGCATGCAAGCGGTAGGCTACAGAGAACGCGGTGATGTCGCCCCGGTAGTCGATTCCCTTTTCAAACGCGCCGACGAACCGCGGCGCAAGACTGACGAGGCTCACGCCGAGACGACGAAGTTCGGACCCGATGAAATAGTGCTCGAACGGCGTGGTCGGACTTTCCGTTTCATCAACGGAGAGTTCCACTTCGGAGGGAAGCGCGCGATGTCGTTCTTTGAGATGGCGGTAAAGCCGGGCGCTGTGTGTTATGACTCCTCCGTATTTCAGAAATGCTCTCGCCACCTCCTCGTCCGACGGGTCGAGCAGCACGCCCTGCTCAAGCCGTATCGTCCGGCCCGCGTAGCGCTGAATCGTGTCGCTCAGGGACAGATCTCCCGTCTCAATGCGCGCGGCGCGGTCCTGCACCTCCGTAAGGGGCAGGGCATTCGCATCGTCCACCACAAACCCACCCGGATCAAACGTGTACATCGTAAACCCGGCGGCAGCCGTCCGATCGATATCGTCGGTCGTCTTGAGATGATCCGCATCCGCGCCGAACCCCCCGGCGTACCCTTCCTGAAACGCCGCCCATGTGGCAGCATCCAGCACTTCCTCTGCGGTTCTCTTCGTCCGTTCCAGTTCCCTGATCGATTGTTGAGCCAGGACAGGTCGCATATGCGAACCTGCAAGGGCTCTTAGGTGCGCCGGATTGGCGATACCCAGCCGGTCGCCGAATCCGAATGAATCAACTGGACCAAGCAGGACCGGTCTGGTGAACGAAAATCGTTCCCGCAGCATCTCCGCATTGTCATGATCGAGGACGCACCTCCGGACACGGAATCCGGGGCCGAAAACGCCTGACGGCACGGCAGCGCCAACGAACGCCGCGGCATCTCCTTCATTCTTCCCCGGAACAACCGTGTAGAGGAACTTTCCGGGCTCCTCGCGCCCGATGAAATAGAGCACATCGTTCTGAAGTCTGGTCGAGAGCGGATAGACGGCGATGCCATGACCGTTGAACCCGATTACCGGATTTGGCCCGGCAGTGCCGGCGGAGGAGGTCAGCAGGGAGGTCATGAGTTGTGAAAGGGTCATTCGGTTCATCTGCGCATGATTGAGAATGCGGTGTGGACTGCAGACATCACTCAACAAAATCAAAATACCGTCGGGCGTTCCCATAGCAGACGTTTTCCACCAGACGCCCGACAAGGTCGAGGTCACCGGGAATCAAGCCGCGTTCGATCTCCTGCCCGAGTGTGTTGCACAGAATCCGTCGGAAATACTCATGTCTCGGATACGAGAGGAAGCTCCGGGAATCGGTAAGCATTCCTACGAATCTGCTGAGAAGTCCCATTGCCGACAGAGTATTCAGCTGGCGTTCAATTCCCTCTTTCTGATCAAGGTGCCACCATGCGCTGCCGAACTGCATCTTGCCAGGTACGCGCCCGTCCTGGAAGCAGCCCATGATGGTCGCGACGACTTCATTGTCTGCAGGGTTGAGATTATACACAATCGACTTTGCCAGAGCGTCCCGGTCCTCCAGCTTCGCAAAGAGACGAACGAGCGGAAGTGCCTGCGGATAGTCGCCGATTGCATCGTAGCCGGTGTCGGGTCCGAGCTCCCGGTACATCCGCGGATTCGTGTTTCGGAGCGCGCCGAGGTGGAACTGCTGCACCCATCCCGCGGCATGGTCCAGAAGGCAGAGTTCAAACAGGACCGCGCTCCTGAATTTCAGGGCAGACTCCCGGTCTATGGCCTTCCCCGCAAGCGCGTTCGCGAAGATTGACGCAATTTCCCGCTCGGTGAACTCTTCGGCGTAGACGGTCTCAAGGCCATGGTCAGACAGGCGGCACCCTTGCGCGTGGAAGTAGGCATGCCTCCGGCGGATCGCTTCGATGAAGTCTGCGTAGGTCATAATGTGGATATCCGCGGCGCTGCCGAGTCTTTGGGCGTAGCGGACAAACACGTCAGCCCGCTCGATCGCCATCGTGTGATCGGCGCGGAACGCCGGCAGAACCCGGGTCTGAAACGAGGGATCATTGCGCAGCCGCTGATGGGCTTCAAGTGAGTCCGTCGGATCGTCCGTGGTACAGAGGATCTGCACATTCATCGTCTTGAGTATCCCCCGCGCACTGAGTCCTTCCTCGGCAAGCTGCGCATTGCACCGGTTGTAAATCTCCTGTGCGGTACGTCCGTCAAGGAGACGGTCGGAGATCCCGAAGGGACGTTTCAACTCCATGTGCGTCCAGTGGTAAAGGGGATTCCGCAGCGTCTCGGGAACCGTTTCTGCCCAGGCAAGGAATTTCTCCCAGTCGGAGGCATTCCCGGTGATACAACGTTCCGGGACGCCTCGTGTACGCATGGCGCGCCACTTGTAATGATCGCCGGCGAGCCAGATCTCCGTCATGGTGGCAAACCGGCGGTTGTCGGCGATATCTTGCGGGGACAGATGGCAGTGATAATCGATAATCGGCTGCTCTCTGGCGAACCGTTGGTATAACTCGATGGCGGTCGGGCTTTCGAGGAGAAAATCCTCGGTTACGAAAATGTCGCGGTGGCTCACTGTGATGCCTCCGTCAAGAATCCTGCAGGACAACTTCGTCGAGGCTGGGAACCAGCAGCTGGATGACGACCAGTGCAATCAGATATGCAGACCCGGCCACAATGAAGAGCGATACGTAGCTGCCTGTAAA
>DKBG01000211.1 GCA_002451155.1 Ignavibacteria bacterium UBA6906 | reverse complement strand
AGAGGAAATAGAGAGTCCCATCGGCTGCGTCCGCCGATCGAATTGCCAGGGGAGAGAAATACCCGATCACAGCCGCACCCGCAACCGCAACGCCGGAGGCAATCGTTCCCGTGGCGAGATTCTTCATCAACACAACGAGGTGCCAATTTGTGGGAAGGACCGCCAGCGATTCGAACTCATGCTCCGAACGGAACAGGATGTTGTTGAACTGCGGCTCCAGTCCAATAAACGTGAGAAGGAACACCGGCACCAGGGGGTGTCCGACGTACGGCCATTCAGAGAGGAGCACCGCGAATGGAAGGAGCAGAAGAAATTTCACGTTCGCCGGGTGGTTCAGGGAACGACGGATCTCGGCACGAAAGAGGAGTCGTCCGCGCAATGAAAGCAGCCCGTCGCGTGTCTTCGTCCTCATGACCTCGTCCTCCCGATGAGCAGCGCCGACAGAGAGAGGAGGACGAGCAGTGCCAGATTGCCGGCCGCTCGCAGGACCTCTCCGTTCGCCCCCGCCCGTGTCGCCTCTGCCGCCCAGACCAGGGGGAGACATGCCTGGAGCAGCGTGGGAGAGCCGAAAAGCAGTGTGCCGATGATAATACCCGCGACAGCGATGGCGACGATCCAGAGGAGCACGGTCACCTCTCCCGATATGCGAGTGATCCAGAGGAGAATCGCGGTGGAAGTGGCCACGGTGGCGACCATCAGCGCGGCATATCCGGCTGTTGCCCAAAGGAACGTTGCCGGCTCTCGGTGGAAGAGAATAAGCATCGCGACCGCCATGGTCGACCAGAGCGCGAGCAGGGGCGGGCTTCTGAGGGTGCTCAGGAGCCCGAAACGGTAACGGTCCTTCGGAGTCGAGGGAAACAGGCGGGTCTTCCGGCAGATCTCTTCCAGTGTCCCCTCGTAATGAACGAAGATAAGGGAAAGCGTCACGGTAGCCTGGAGAAAGAGGAGGAACGTGAGGCTGGAGGCGTCAGGGTCCGCCGCGAGATAGCGCTCCGCGTATGCCATCCCAAAGAGGTTGGAGAGGCCTACAACAAGCGGAAGGAGGCGGAGGAGAACGGGACGCGCCCTTTGCCGATCGCGCTCCGCCTGGAGCAGCAGATGATGAATTCCTCTGCCGGTCGAGACTATTCCTTCCATGGGTCCTCAGGGAAGCTCCGGTCTTCTGGGAGGGGGATGACAAAAGGTCCACTGCTGGCGCGAAAGAATGTCCCCGGGAGTGTGTCCCTGTATGCGGGGTCTGCCATAGGGACGAAGTAGTAGAGGGTGTTTCTCGGGAGTGAAAACTCCAACTGAAGCATTCCCTTCAGGTAAGCAAGCAATGCTCCGAGGCCGTCGTCACGGAGGGATTGCTCGAGAATCTCCGTGTAGGTCTGGCGCTGGAGCATCCTGCGCATTGCGTTGCGACGCTTCAGCTCCGGAGTGGAAAGCGACGCGACCGCAGTGCGAAATTCTGCGGCGCTGCTGTCCTCCAACCCTGTTGCGCTCGAATCCTGGCCAGCCCTCTCCTGCTTCTCTGTCGGAGAGGCAATGTGCAGATGGAAAAACAGGGCGAAAAGCAGAGCGCCCAGCACTCTGGTTCTCCGCGCTGAGCCCGACAATATGGTGTGCCGGATTCTCACGACGATCTCTGGACGGGCAGCCCGCGTCTCCGGTGCGCCTTCTGTTATCCCGCGTCTTCTACTCCGGCGGGCATGGCAATGCCGGTGGAGAATCTCGACCCGTTCCGGAGTCGCGCTGAGCGACTGCCTGGGATCCTGACGGGGCTGGTAAACACTAAAAGTCCTTCCGCTCGAGAATTGCGGCCGAGCCGACGAAGAAGAGCCCGGCCGACGCTATCGACTGGAGAAACGGAACCCATTCCGCTGGCTGATGCATTATCCATGCAGAAATACTCTGACGCATCGCCGGGATCTGCGGAAGCAGGTAGTAAAGTCCGTCAATCGTCGAGCGGAAGACATTGTTTTCTGAGAAGAGAAAGAGGCCGCTCTCCCGCCCCTGCAGCAACCCCGCGATGACGAAGAGATAGACATACGCTGCAATGATCGATAGAGGCGTGCTCCCGGTACAGACCGCGGTGAACAGGAGCAGGACATACACCGTGATGAACACCAACCCGATGCCTGCGGCCGCCGTCAGGATCTGCGGGTTCCAGATTCCCACCTTCAGACCAAACACGAGAAAGATTGCACCGAGAAAGTAGAGGGAGACGAGGACAATGGCTGTGACGGCGCCCAGTGATTTTCCGAGGATCAGTTCCCAGCGCGCGAGCGGTCTGGAAAGGTAGAGATCCACTATCCCCCGGTCGAGAACCGACGGTATCAACCCGGCCGTTGCGAACACGCCGAAGAGGACGATGCCGGTCATGAGACCGGATGAAAGGCTTGCCTGAATTCCGAACACAAACGCTTCCACCCGGTCGGGGGGAACCGGGGCGGCAGCCTCCTTGCCGAACAGGGAGAGCAGGATCCCCTCCGGCGTCTCCCGTGCCGAGAACGCGGCGAGGGTGCCGAGGATGAAAAGCGTGGAGATCCCGATGAGAATAAGGAGAGTGACTTTGCCGGTGAGCTCGCGAAGCGTGTCCCCGATCAGTGCGATAATCCTCATGTGCTTTCCCCAGGCTTCAGCATCTTCAGGAACGAATCCTCAAGCGACGCCCTCCGGTGAATGATCGAGGTGATGGCGATCCGGTGCGAGCGCATGAGATCGATGAGACGGTTGAGGTCATCTGTGCCGTGCACATCGACCTCCATGACGCCGTTTCCGAATGACACAGGCAGCACTCGTGCGCGCGTTTCGTCCAGGAACCCCGGAGGGATCTGACCCGCGAAGCCGATCTCGTATCGAGTTCCGGAGACCGTCAACTCGTCTACCGTCGCCACGCGGAGAAGTTTCCCTCTGTCCAGCACTGCGACACGGTCACAGACCAGCTCGACCTCGGACAGCAGATGAGAGTTGAGGAAAATGGTCTTTCCTTCGTTTCGGAGGCCGATCAGGACATCCCTGATCTCCTTTCTCCCAACCGGGTCGAGCCCGTCTGTCGGCTCATCAAGGAACAATACGTCCGGGTCATGGAGCATCGCTTGCGCCAGACCGAGGCGCTGGACCATGCCTTTGGAATATCGCTTGATCTTTGTCCTTCCCCATTCGGAGAGTCCGAGTTGAGCGAGAAGCGAGGGGACGCGTGTGTTGAGGATTGCCGGTGTCGCGCCGGAAAGACGTCCGAACAGCCGGAGCGCCACCTCGCCTGTCATGTGCGGTGGGTATCGGTGCTGTTCGGGGAGGTATCCGGTGCGCGACCTCACGTTGACATCCGGAAGAGGAACGCCCAGGAGACGCGCACTCCCGGAAGTCGGTCGAACAAGGGAGAGAACGGTTCTGACAAACGTAGTCTTCCCCGCTCCGTTCGGGCCGAGAAGGCCGAAAATCTGACCAGATTCCACAGTGAGGGAGAAGTCGGTGAGGGCATGTACGCCCGTGCGGCCTGCCACACGGGTGCGGTACACTTTGGAGAGACCTTCTGCAGCGATTGCTTCCATACTGGATGGTAGAGAAAAGGTTTGCCGGAATCAATCAGAACCCGGGTCGGCAGGGAGGCCTTCCTTCACTTTCAGCGTGAGCTGGAAATACAACGCACCTTTGATCGGGTTCTCGGTGTAGGCTGGAATCTCCTGAAACCCGAGAGACCGGTACAGGCCGATGGCCGCTTTCATCGTATTGATTGTGTCGAGGAGCATCCGCTCGTATCCGATAACACGGGCCTCACGGATGACCGATCCGGCGAGAGTCCGCCCGAGATGATATCCCCGGTACTCCGGTCGGAGGTAGAGGCGTTTCATCTCGCAGTCGTGAGCGGTCAGGCGGCGGAGCGCAACGCACCCTGCCGGGACGCCGTCGCGATATGCGAGCAGCAATCTCCCGTTCGGAGGTGCATATTCGCCCGGGAGGGTCTGCAGTTCTTTCGAAAAATCCTGAAAACAGAGAGAGAATGAGAGGGACTCCGCATATTCAAGGAACAGGGTGCGCGCAACTTCGATCTGATCCGTCGTCGCTGCTGAGAGAATATGGAAATCCGTTCCCATGCCGTCATTCACCGAGAATCGATTCGATCTTTGCCTGCATTGTCTGAACGAAGAGACCGGTCCCCGCGGCGGACCCTCTGTGGCGGAATCGGAGAGTTCCGTTCTTGTCCAGGATGACGGTTGTCGGTATCGAGCGAATCCCGAACAGCACGCTGAGTCGCCCGCCCGGATCGAAGGCGACGGGGAAGGGGAGACTCCGTTCTTTCGCGAATGCAAAGGCCCGCTCCTGTGTCTCTCCGCGCCAGCCGGAATTCACCGCGACGAGAAATACGCGCGGATCACCGTCGTACCGACGGTGAAGCTTCTCGAGCTCGGGAAACGCCCGGAGGCAGGGGCCGCACCAGGAGGCCCAGAAGTCTATGACCACGACTCTTCCCGTGAGAGCGTCCGAGCGGAGCGGGTTGCCGTCCGAGGACAGCAGCTCGAAAGGAGGAAACGCGATATTCTCTTCATCGATGAAGCGCTTCTCGATGGCTTGCGGAAGGAGGATGAAGGAGGAATAGAGCAGCAGCGCTCCCGCAGCCATGGCGAGAACAGGTCCGGGTGTACGCTCATGCGGGGGCCACTGAGACCCGATCACAAGACCAAGGCCGACAGCCAGCAGCGCTCCGGCAGGAAGCACGATCATGACCGGCAACCCGAGATCGTCAGCGAAAAAGAGGACCGGGGCGGGAACGACCAGAAACAGTATGAGCCGCGCAAACGAGACCCCTTTCTTCCGCGTGTTCCCGATCCCGTACGTAAAAAAGACGAAGCAGATGACTGCGGACAATTCTGTTATCCCGATCAGTCCCGCAAACCCCAGGGCCAACGAGAGAAAAAGGAGGAATGGTGGAACATAGGAGAGGAATTTGCCGGTCACTGTTGGCCGGGATGGCGCTGGGAAATTCATGGGCTTTGACCTTTATGTAATCTACCTCTCTTCCGCCCTCCTTTCAAGAGCGGAAAGCGCGGCAAATAGCCCGGCTGGACGCCCGGGTTGCCTGCCGACCTTCGGGCGGTTGCCCCTTGGACTGGCTACGGGTGGCTCTCACCAGCGCTGCTTTGATATCTGGAAGAAATGCCATATCTTGGTCTGGGGGAGGGAACCAGGGAGGTCCTCAATCTGTTATAGTTAGTGATACAAGAGAATGCACGGAGTGCATTTATTTTTGGACTGAAATAGGACTGTTTTAGTCGGAGTTTCCGGCGGGCGGATCTGGGTATGGTGAGGCTTTCGAAAAAGGTTGAGTATGGTCTGATAGCGATCAGGCATATCGCGACGCGTGCGCGGGGTGAACTTGTGACCGCGAAGGAGGTCGCTGATGCGTACGGTATCCCCTATGAGATGCTCGCAAAGGTCCTCCAGCGTCTGACCAAGGCGGGCCTCGTGTTGTCGGTGCAGGGTGTTCATGGCGGATACATGCTGGCCAGGCGTCCGGCGGAGATCCCGGTGTCGGAAATCATTTCGGCGATCGAGGGAGGGAATCCCGGTATCGTGCAGTGTCTCTCTGACAGTCCGGAAATTTGCGGTGTCGCCTCCACTTGTACGATCAAGTCTCCTCTCACCAAGGTGCAGGCGAATATTGAGCGGGCGTTCAGCGCAATGATGCTTTCGGAGATTGTGTGATGGGAGCATCTCGACCGGTCTATCTTGACAATCATTCGACAACGCGCGTTGATCCGCGGGTGGTTGACGCGATGAACCCGTACTGGGCTGAGGAGTACGGGAACGCAGCAAGTCGCCAGCATGAATATGGATGGCGAGCGGAAGCTGCGATTGTACGCGCACGTGAGCAGGTCGCGTCGCTTGTCGGAGCGTCGGCCGAAGAAGTCGTCTTTACCAGCGGTGCAACCGAGTCGATCAACCTGGCACTGAAGGGCATTGCGGAAACGTCCGCCGGGCAAGGCCGGCATGTCATTACCGCCGCGACGGAGCACAGGGCGGTTCTGGATACTGCCAGGCGGCTGGAGCAATACGGATTCAGGGTCACGGTTGTTCCCGTTGACGGAAGCGGCCTGGTTGATCCTGACCAGGTGGAATCGGCGATGATTCCCGGCACCATTCTCGTCTCGGTGATGCTGGCCAATAATGAGATTGGAACAATCGGCCCCATCGAGGAGCTCGCGGCCCGCTGCAGGCGGAAGAAGGTTCTGCTGCACTCTGATGCGGTGCAGGCAGCGGGGAAGATTCCTGTGAACGTGCAGACGCTCGGCGTCGATCTTCTCTCTCTCAGCGCGCACAAGATGCACGGACCGAAGGGTGTCGGTGCGCTTGTTGTCCGAAAATCCGGCGCGCCGGTTCGCCTTGCCGCGCAGCTTGACGGTGGCGGGCATGAGCGCGGCATGCGGAGTGGAACGCTGAACGTGCCGGCAATCGTGGGATTCGGCGCAGCGGCTGAGATCGCGCTTCGGGAAGGAGCGGAGGATGCCTCCCGTATGTCGCGTCTGCGGGGGATTCTGGTGGACGGGATTCTGGATCGGATAGACGAGGTGATTGTGAACGGGCACCCGGTCCAAAGGTTGCCGAATAATGCGAATCTGACCTTTCCCGGTGCTTCGGCCGATGCGGTCATGATGGAGATGCGCGACATTGCGGTTTCATCCGGGTCAGCGTGCAGTTCGGCGGTCCCGGAACCTTCTCATGTCCTAAAGGCAATCGGCAGGTCGGTCGAGGATGCCCGCTCCTCTATTCGATTCGGTCTTGGACGATTCACGACTGAGGAGGAAATCGTGTACGCTGTGGGGCGGGTCGCGGAGGCTGTTTCCCGCGTCCGCGCCAGAACCAGGGCGCTGGTGTGATCAGGACGTGAATCCGGTGAACCATGAACAGACAGGAAGGACCATGAAAGAACTCCAGTACGTCGTCGAGAATCACATTGAAGTCATAAAGTATCTCAAATCTCGGTACCCGATGTACCACCGGTCGAATTTCTTCTTCCGTGATATCCAGTTTGGGATTCAGACGATGATGGAGGAGAGAGGAATTTCACTCAGCTATGCCGAGGCGGAGCGGATTGCGCGCGCGCTTGCAGTGAAGCTTGAGCGGGAGAAGATCCTCCTGCCGCGGGATCATCAGACCTGGGTGGTGAGCTACGAAGAGTTTCAGAAGCCTCAGGTAAGAGCGGCAGCTCCCGCCCGGTCGTCTGGACCGGCGCCTGCGGTTGCAGGAGAGGCAACGCCTCCCCGGCCTGGATCCGCCACGGCCTAGACCGGGAGAGCCGCCATTGAGAGCGGGTCACACGGTGCGTGTGATGCTCCGGAGCATGAACGAAGGAAACGAGCAATGAGTACTGAAGATAAGATTATCCAGGATTTCGCCAACCGGGAGTACAAGTTCGGCTTTGTCACCGACGTCGAAGCGGATTCAGTCCCGAAGGGGCTGAACGAAGATGTCATACGGGTGATTTCGACGAAAAAGGGGGAGCCGGCCTGGATGCTCGAGTGGAGGCTCAAGGCCTATCGGCACTGGCTGACGATGACGGAGCCGAAATGGCCTAACGTAGTGTACCCTCCGATTGACTACCAGGACATCGTGTACTATTCCGCGCCGAAGCAGAAAAAGGGGCCGAAGAGCCTCGAAGAGGTCGATCCGGAAATCCTGAAAACGTACGAGAAACTCGGAATTCCGCTGGCGGAGAGGGAGCGGCTGGCCGGCGTGGCGGTCGATGCCGTATTCGACAGCGTCTCGGTGGCAACGACATTTAAAGAGAAGCTGAAAGAGCTCGGAATCATCTTCTGCTCGTTTTCGGAGGCGATCAGAGAACATCCGGACCTGGTCAAGAAGTATCTCGGTTCAGTCGTTCCCTCCTCCGATAACTTCTTCGCCGCGCTGAACTCCGCAGTGTTCAGCGATGGCTCGTTCGTCTACGTTCCGAAGGGTGTGCGATCTCCGATGGAGCTCTCCACGTACTTCAGGATCAATGCGGCGGACACAGGGCAGTTCGAACGTACGCTTATCGTCGCGGAAGAGGGGGCCTACGTGAGCTACCTGGAGGGTTGCACCGCGCCGATCCGGGACACCAACCAGCTGCATGCTGCGGTGGTGGAGCTTGTGGCACTGGACGATGCGCAGATCAAGTATTCGACCGTTCAGAACTGGTATCCGGGCGACAAGGAAGGGCGCGGAGGGATCTACAATTTCGTGACGAAACGGGGCAAGTGTGCTGGAGTGAACTCCAGGATCTCGTGGACACAGGTTGAAACAGGTTCCGCGATCACGTGGAAGTATCCGAGCGTCCTTCTGGTGGGCGATAACTCGGTCGGAGAATTCTATTCTGTCGCCGTCGCCAACAACCGGCAGCAGGCTGACACAGGCACAAAAATGATTCACATCGGAAAGAACACGAAAAGCACGATTGTCTCAAAAGGCATTTCCGCGGGGCGGGGCCAGAATTCCTACCGCGGACTCGTCGACATCAGAAAAAATGCTTCTCACGCCAGAAACTTTTCACAGTGCGATTCCCTTTTGCTGGGTGACCGGTGCGGGGCGCACACGTTTCCCTATATCGAGGTCAGGAACACGACTGCCCGTGTAGAACATGAGGCCTCCACCTCGAAGATCGGGGAGGACCAGATTTTCTACTGCAAGCAGCGTGGTCTATCAACCGAGGATGCCGTCAACATGATCGTAAACGGCTTCTGCAAAGAGGTTTTCAGGGAACTTCCGATGGAATTTGCGGTCGAGGCGCAGAAATTGCTCGGCGTCAGCCTCGAAGGGAGCGTTGGATAAATGCCAGGAATCAAACAAGGAACCGACTCTATGCTTTCTATCACCAACCTTCATGCCGGCATCAGCGGGAAGGAGATCCTGAAGGGTATCAGCCTGAGCATTCGTGCCGGTGAAGTGCATGCAATCATGGGACCCAACGGATCAGGGAAGAGCACCCTGGCCTCGGTTCTCGCGGGGCGCGAGACCTTCGAGGTGAGCGAGGGCACTGTGCTGTATCAGGGAACGAATCTCCTTGATCTGAGTCCGGAGGAGCGGGCGCGGGAAGGCCTTTTCCTTGCGTTCCAGTATCCCGTGGAAATCCCCGGCGTGTCGAACATGTACTTCCTGAAGACAGCCCTGAATGCGATCCGGAAACACCGGGGAGAGGAGGAGCTCGATGCAGTTGAGTTTCTCGCTCTTGTGAAAAAAAAATCGAAACTGGTGGAGATGGATCAGAGCCTGCTGAACCGGCCGGTCAACGAGGGGTTCTCCGGCGGCGAAAAGAAGCGTAACGAGATCTTCCAGATGGCGGTTCTTGATCCGAAGCTGGCCCTCCTTGATGAAACGGATTCCGGCCTGGATATCGACGCCCTCCGGATCGTTGCGGAGGGAGTCAACAAGCTTCGGGGCAAGGAAAACGCGATTGTGCTGGTGACCCACTACCAGCGGCTGCTGAACTATATCGTTCCGGATTTCGTCCACGTCCTGCAGGAGGGAAGGATTGTCAAATCCGGCGGCAAGGAACTCGCACTCCTTCTTGAGGAAAGGGGATATGACTGGATCAAAGAGGAGACTGAATCCGTTGGGTCAGCCTAATGGCCGCGCTGCCGGGAAGAGTCGGGGGGGTGCAGTGAACAGAGATCGAGAGAACATGAACGCACAGGAACAGACAGACTGGTACGAAGCCCGGTTCGGCCGCTGGGAAAGCGGCATGAACGGGGAGTCAAAAACCCCGCTTCACTCCCTACGAAAAGCTGCGATCGGGTCGTTTGCCAGAACGGGGTTCCCAAGCACCAGGGAGGAGGAATGGCGATTCACAAACGTGGCTCCGATTGCACGTGTCCCCTTCGTTCCCGCTGTGTCGGCGGAGATCCCCCGTCTCGAGCGCCGGGATGTGGAGCGATTCCTCTTTGCAGGGCTGACGTCACACCATCTGGTCTTTGTGAATGGCAGGTTTCTGCCTGAATATTCGTCTCTCGGGGAACTCCCGGACGGGGTCAGGATCGAAAGCCTCGAGAGCGCTCTCCGGCGGGATCAGGGTGAGGTTCTCCGCCACCTGGCCAGATATGCGCCGCCCGATCAGGGTGCGTTCCCGGCGCTGAATGCGGCGTTCATCCAGGATGGGGCATATTTATATCTACCGGATGGCGCGCAGATCGAGGAGGCGGTGCACCTCCTGTTCATCGCAGCAGGCGACGCGGATCCTCTTTTGCTGACACCCCGAAACCTGATTATCACCGGTGCGGGGTGCAGACTCTCGATCGTTGAAACATACCATGCGGTGAGGTCATCGTCCTACCTGACAAATGTTGTAAGCGAGCTCCTTGTGGGCGAAGGGACCGTGATTGAGCATGACAAGGTACAGGCCGAGCACCCGCATGCGTACCATGTCGGGACAACCCAGATCGTCCAGCACAAAGCAAGTACTGTTGTCTCAAATTCGATCGCCGTCGGCGGATCGATCGTGCGCAACACCGTTGCGACCCTGCTTGCGGAGGAAGGCAGCCACTGTACGCTGAATGGGCTGTCGGTCGCGACCGGAAACCAGCTGATTGACAACCATACGACGATCGATCACGCGACATCAAATTGCACCAGTTTCGAGATGTACAAATCCATCCTGGACGGTGCCTCCCGTGGCGTGTTCAACGGGAAGATATTCGTCCGGAAAGACGCGCAAAAGACAGACGCGAAACAAACGAACAAAACGTTGCTGTTGTCGGACGACGCGACGATCGATACCAAGCCACAGCTTGAGATCTTCGCGGATGACGTGAAGTGCACGCACGGGGCAACCGTGGGGCAGCTTGACGACGAGCAGGTGTTTTATCTGCGTTCCCGGGGAATCGATGAGGTTGACGCCCGTGATCTGCTGACGTTCGCGTTTGCCGGGGATGTGGTAAGCAAGGTCCATGTTGAACCGCTGCGGGATCGACTGGACGTTCTGCTCCACGAGCGTCTGCGGCAGGGACGTGTAACCGGAATCGAATAATGGAAATTCTCGCCCATCGTATACCCGAGGTTCTGCCCGCCGCGATGAGTGTTGCGGGGTGCCGGCACCATTTTCCCCTTCTTCGCCAGTGGGTGAACGGGAAACCGCTGGTATACCTCGACAACGCGGCAACCAGCCAGAAACCGCAGGTCGTGATCGACGCAATGATGCGGTATTATGAGTCGGAAAATTCGAACATCCATCGCGGGGTGCACACGCTGAGCGAGAAAGCTACCCAGGCGTACGAGTCCGTTCGGGGGAAAGTGGCGCATTTTCTGAACGCTGCCAGTGAGCGGGAGATCATTTTTGTGCGGGGAACCACCGAGGCGATCAACCTCGTCGCGTTCAGCTACGGCCGTAAGGCGCTTGGCCCTGGAGATGAAGTCCTCATCTCCGCCCTCGAACACCATTCGAACATTGTTCCCTGGCAGATCGCGTGCGAAGAGCGAGGGGCGAAGCTCAGAGTGGTGCCAATGGATGACCGCGGCGAGCTGATCCAGGAGGAATACGCAAAGCTTCTTACATCCCGGACAAAGCTCGTAGCGCTGACGCATGTCTCCAACGCGCTCGGCACGGTGAATCCAGTCCGGGAAATGATTGCCGAGGCGCACAGGCACGGGATTCCAGTCCTGATTGACGGAGCGCAGGGCGTCCCGCATATGCCTGTTGACGTCCGCGCGCTGGACGCTGATTTCTACGCCTTTTCCGCCCACAAGATGTTCGGACCGACGGGAGTCGGGATCCTGTACGGCAAAGCCGAGCTCCTCGAATCCATGCCTCCCTACCAGGGGGGAGGGGACATGATAAAATCAGTGACGTTCGAGAAGACCACGTACAGCGACCTCCCCCACAAATTCGAGGCTGGAACGCCGAATATTGGAGGAGGGATCGGACTTGGTGCCGCAATCGACTACCTGAACGCGCTCGACATGAAGGCGGTGATGGCCCATGAACACGACCTCCTCGTCTATGCGACGGAACAGCTCGGGGGGATCGAGGCGGTCCGGATCATCGGAACGGCTCCCCGGAAGGCCGGGGTGATCTCGTTCGTCATGGAGGGGATCCACCCCCACGATATCGGGACGATTCTGGACGCAGAAGGCATCGCTATCCGGACCGGCCATCACTGCGCGCAGCCCGTGATGCAGCGGTACGGACTTCCCGCGACCGCCCGTGTGTCGTTTGCCTTCTACAATACCAAGGAAGAGGTGGATGCACTCGTAAAGGGGCTCCACCGCGTCAAGGAGGTGCTGGGCTGATGTCGGCCGTCAACGAGCTCTACCAGGAAGTGATTCTTGATCATAATCGGAGCCCGCGCAATTGCAGGCCGATGCCCGACGCGACGAAATCTGTCGAGGGGTTCAACCCGCTCTGCGGGGATCATTATACGGTGCATGTCAAGATGCGGGAAAATGTTCTGGCGGATGTCAGTTTTGAAGGAGCGGGGTGTGCGATTTCGAAAGCGTCCGCGTCCGTGATGAGTTCTGAGGTGAAAGGGAAGACAAAGGAAGAAGCGGAGCGGCTCTTCAGGGATTTCCATGATCTGGTGACGGGGAAAGTGGACGCCGATGAGGGATTTGAACGCTACGGCCGCCTGGCAGCGTTCGCGGGCGTCAGTGAATTTCCCGCGCGGGTGAAATGCGCGAGTCTCGCCTGGCACACGTTGCATGCTGCGCTGACCTCGGACGATCCGCGGGTTACAACGGAATGATCAGAAGACAGGAGTGGCGGGATGGAGAATGAGATTAGCACGGTGGAACAAAAACTCATCGATGCACAGGTTGTCGAAGCGCTCAAGACCTGCTATGACCCTGAGATCCCGGTGAATATCTACGAGCTCGGACTGATCTATGAAGTACGGGTGGGCCCGCAGGCCGATGTGGCGGTCAAGATGACGTTGACCTCGCCGGCCTGCCCGGTGGCGCAATCGCTCCCGAAGGAGATCGAGGCAAAGATCAAGGCCGTGCCCGGGGTTCGAACCGCAACGGTTGAAGTGGTCTGGACCCCGTCGTGGAACCAGACGATGATGTCCGAGGCCGCGAGGCTCGAACTCGGTTTTCTCTGAAAAGAATCTGAAACCGGCCCTGTGCCGGAGGCATGAACAGCAGTATCACCGGTGTATCCCAGGAAGGAGAGAAGAATGTCCGACCCAGCGGTATTCAACAAGCCGATTCTGAACGAGGAAGTCTCGCTGACCGAAAAGGCGGCGGCCCAGGTTCGCAAGCTCAAACAGGAGAACGGCATTCCCGAATCCCACGGCCTCCGGCTATCCGTAAAGGGGGGTGGATGTTCGGGACTCTCGTACGTTCTCGGCTTTGACGAGAAGGCGGGCGAGGGTGATGCCGTGATGGAATTCCACGGCGTCAAGGTCTTTGTTGACCCGAAGAGCCTGTTCTATATTTCCGGTACTGTACTGGATTTCAGCGACGGGTTGAACGGAAAGGGCTTTGTCTTTGACAACCCGAAAGCGACGAAAACCTGCGGCTGCGGAAGCTCATTCGGAGTCTGACTGCGGGAGCGGAAGGTTCAGCAATCGAGGAGAACAGCGTGAAACGCCGGGTATTCATGAAAGGTATTGCCGCCGCGGGGGCGATCGCCGCCGTGCCGGGCATCCCAGCAAGAGTGTTTACACAAACACATATAACAAAGGAGACAGCATCAATGGCATACGAATGGAAATTCAACCCCCGACCCTATTCCGATGAGGAGGCGAAAAAACTCCTCGCTTCCGTTGTCGACGCGGAGACAACCGACTGGCATTACAATACTCACCATAAGGGCTATGTGACCGCCCTGAATACCATCGAGAAGTCGCTGGAAACCGCCGACCGGGCGACGGCGAACGGGAACTACAGCGTGGTCGGTGAATTGAAACGCCGCACCACCTGGAACCACGCCGGCGCGCTGCTGCACGATGTGTACTGGGAGGTGATGGGTGGCGACGGCGATATTGCGAAAGGACCGGAGGTCAAGGCCGCGATAGAAAAGAACTTCGGATCGGTCGACGCGTGGAAGGCGGATTTTAAGGCTGCCGCTGTGTCTGCGAAGCTCAGCGGGTGGGGTGTGCTCACGTATGACATGCTCTATTCCGGCCGCCTGTTGAATATCCTCGTCGATGAGCATCATTATGGCGCAATCTGGGGAGGGATCCCGCTCATCCCTGTCGATGTGTTTGAGCATGCGTACTACCACAAGGACGGTCCGAAACGCGCAGCATACATCGACAACTTCATTGCCAATCTGCACTGGGGCAGGATCAACGCGCGCTACAAAAAATACGCGAAATAGGTGAGCAGAGAACGACCTATGAAGTGGACCTGGCGGGATATCGACGAGATTGCCGTGGATCTCGCTGAGAGACATCCCACCCTTGATCCGCTCAGTCTCTCCCTTCAGGATGTGAAGACGCTCGTCCTGGGGCTGACCACTTTCAACGACGAACCGGACGCCGTAACCCAGTCGATTCTTGAATCGATCCAGGCTGCCTGGTACGACGAGTTCGAAGACTGACCGATCGAACGACAGATGACCCGTCTCCACCCTCCGTGCCGGTTGGCAGGAGGGGGAGACGGTTTTTTTTCTTGAAGTTCCGTCGTGATTTGGGTATTATCCACGCAGAAGCATGCGGAGAAGAGCGTGAGCGAGCAGCTTCTGCCATTGTTTCCACTCCAGGCAGTGATGTTTCCGGGAGCACGGCTTCCTCTTCATATTTTCGAGGATCGATACCGGGACCTGGTAAACGAGTGCCTGAGGGAGGAAAAGGAATTCGGCATGACGCTGGCGGTGGGAGGGGATGTGGCCAGTGTCGGATGCACGGCGGCGGTTTCCTCCGTGCTCAAGCGGTATCCGGATGGTCGCATGGATATCGTTGTTGAGGGAAGGCGCCGCTTCCGGGTTCACGGGCACGACGTTGGTCCGGTGGGGTATCTGGTCGGGAGGGTCGAGTACCTTCCCAGCGATCCTCAGGAGGTGGACCGGCGGCTCGCGGATGAGACGATCAGACTCTACAATGATCTGGTCACGCTGGTCTACAAAGAGCGTGTGGATCGGGTCCAGGAGGGATCGTCGGATTCCCAGCTCTCGTTCTTCCTGGCGCAGAAGGCGGGATTGGACCTGCCGCAGCGACAACAATTACTTGAAACAGAATCAGAAAACGAACGTCTCAAAATACTGCATCAGTATCTCACGGTCGTGCTGCCCCGACTGACCCGGGCAAGTGAAGTCGAGAGAGTTATCAGAAGTGACGGTTACCTGCAATCAGAGGACCCATCGGAGGAAGAATGAACAAGAAGAAGCGAATGGTTCGGAAGAAGCATAAGAAGGCGGTTGAGCGCGCGAAGACAAAACGCAGGACGCAACGGACCGGCCGAAGAGTATCGTAACCACCGGAAGGTGATCCTGATCGGTCACCTTTTTTCTTTCCCCGAGATGCGTATGACGTACGTGAATGGACCCCTGACGTCCGGGGCACGCGCTCCTGTGTACACCTTTGGGAAGAGGAAATACGAACTCTCGTCCCGTTCGTACGTCATGGGTGTCCTGAACGTCACCCCCGATTCCTTTTCCGACGGGGGCCGGTATCTGTCGCCGGAGCGGGCGGTGGAGCATGCTCTTCGCATGATCGATGAAGGGGCCGATTTCATCGATATCGGAGGTGAATCGACCAGGCCCAAAGGAACTGCCTACGGCGAGGGTGCGGATCCCGTACGCGCGTCGGATGAGCTCCGGAGGATCATGCCTGTCATCGAACGACTCGCAGGGATGACTGACGTCCCGATCTCTGTGGATACGTCCAAGGCGGAGGTGGCCCGCGAGGCGCTCGATGCCGGGGCGGTCATTGTCAACGATATCAGTGGATTCCGGTTTGATCCGGATCTTCCCTCGACCGTCGCCTCCGCTGGCGCGTCGGCGATTCTGATGCACAGCCGGGGAACCCCGAAGACCATGCAGGAGCTGCCCGCGCATCAGGACCTCCTCGCAGAGGTCCGTGCACAGCTTCGAGCTGCTCTCCGCCTCGGAGAGCGGGCCGGCATCCGCCAGATGATGGTTGACCCGGGGATTGGCTTCAGCAAAACAGTCGAAGAAAACCTCCGGCTGCTCGTCTCCCTCGGAGAGCTGCAGGAACTCGGGTACCCGGTGCTGGTCGGACCTTCGCGGAAATCCTTCATAGGAGAGGTACTCGGACTCCCGGTGGAAGAGCGGCTGGAAGGAACGCTTTCATCCGTCGCGATCGCGCTCTTTCGCGGCGCACACATTGTTCGCGTTCATGACGTTAAAGAGTCGGTTCGAACGGCGAGAATGGTCGACGCACTGAAGGCCGCTGGAGCCCTGAGAACGTGACGGGGTTTCCTGAATGTGTATCTGGAATTCCCTCTGGCCTGGCGTGCGCATCACGAAGGACGGAGATGGAGACCCGGCGTCACGAGCGCGATCGCATTTCTGAGGGCCGACGCTCGCGTCCCACCAGGTATCAGGCTATAGAAATGATGGACACTCTGCCGGGTTGTACAAGGATCTAGCGGGAGACGCACGAAGAACGCATGGAACTATTCAAGATTGGATTTCTGAGTTTCAAGCTTGCCGACCTGGTCGACATCGCGCTGGTGGCATTCATCTCCTACCGCCTCTACCTGGTCATGCGGCGGACGATCGCCGTTCAGATCCTGGCCGGGCTCCTTGCAGTGCTTGCCTTTTCGTTCCTCGCGCAGGCACTCGACCTCAAGGCGATGAGCGCCATCCTCAGGGTGCTCACTGATCTCTGGGTGATCGCGTTTATCATCCTGTTCCAGCCGGAACTCCGTCGGCTGTTGATACTGCTCGGACGGAGTCCTGTTATCCGCATGTTTGTGAAGATGGATGTCGACGAGTCGATCGATGCCGTTGTAGCCGCCGTCACGGAAATGTCCCGGAAGAAGACCGGCGCTCTCATCGTCTTTACGCGGGCGACAGGGATTAGATTGATTGCCGAATCGGGCACCAGGATGGAAGCGCTGGTCAGCCGTGCGCTCATCCTCTCCGTGTTCCATCCCCGCTCACCCCTGCATGACGGTGCGGTCATCATCAAAGACCGTCTCATCGAGGCGGCCCGCTGCACTCTCCCTCTCTCCGCGTTGACGAGCTGGGAAGGGCAGCTCCTGGGGACCCGGCATCGGGCCGCCCTTGGCATTTCTGAGCAGGCCGATGTTATCGTTGTGGTTGTCTCCGAGGAGACGGGCAGTGTCTCCATCGCCGAGAACGGAGCTTTGGTCCGCGGGTTCACGCCTGCGTCATTGCGACGGGAACTGAAGTCCCGGCTGGCGAATCCGACCGAACGCTCGGTCTTTTCAATCTGGCGTTCCCTGCGGGCGACCGAATAGGAGATGGCAGTGGGACGCTTTGACAGAGAACGGGGCGAGCTGGTTGCTATTCTGCGGGAACGGGGTATCCTGAGCGACCGCGTTCTCCGCGCGGTCGGGAGGGTCGAGCGGCACCTCTTCGTCCAGGAACCGTTTTTGAATCGGGCCTACGAAGACACGGCGTTGCCCATCGGGAAAGGCCAGACGATTTCTCAACCGTATACCGTCGCGGTGATGACCGAATCGCTCGATCTGAAGGAGGGCGACAGGGTTCTCGAGGTTGGAACGGGCTCGGGCTATCAGGCGGCGATCCTC
>DKBG01000089.1 GCA_002451155.1 Ignavibacteria bacterium UBA6906 | reverse complement strand
GAGAACGCCGAGTTCGCGCAGCGCGTGGCTGAAGCCGGATTGATTTTCGTGGGTCCTCCCCCCGCGGCCATTCGAGCAATGGGTGACAAGACGGAAGCCCGACGGCTCGTCCGGGCTGCCGGTGTCCCCACAGTTCCCGGAACACTCTCACCGGTTCAAGACGAAGCCGAGGCATTCGCGTTCTGCGCAGAGTATGGGCTTCCGGTTTTGCTGAAGGCTGCGGCCGGCGGTGGTGGGAAGGGAATGAGAGTCGTCAGAAAGGACNNGGAGAACGGGAATGCTCGATCCAGCGTCGCCATCAAAAGGTCGTGGAGGAGAGTCCCTCCGTCATCGTGTCGGAGGAGATGCGGGAGGCCATGGGCCGGACAGCCGTCGAGGCAACTCGCGCCTGCGGATATGTCAACGCGGGAACGATTGAGTTCCTGGTGGATCAGGAACGGAAATTCTACTTCCTGGAGATGAACACACGGCTTCAGGTTGAGCATCCGGTCACGGAACTCCGGACGGGCCTGGACCTGGTGGCGGAGCAACTGAAGATTGCAGCAGGAATGCCGCTCTCGCTCCATCAGGAGGAGATCGAATTTCGCGGACATGCGATCGAATGCAGAATCTGCGCGGAGGACGTTGACAATGACTTCCTCCCATCGACGGGAAGAATCACCCATCTCCGGGCTCCGACCGGACCAGGGATCCGAGAGGACAGGGGCATCGAAGAGGGAGGGGAAGTCCCTGTGTACTACGATTCCCTGATTTCCAAGCTGATCGCGTGGGCCCCATCCAGGGAGCAGGCACTTGGCAGGATGGAGAGAGCTCTGTCGGAATATCAGATCCTCGGGGTCAAGACGAATATTCCGCTCTGTCTGTTTGTCATCCGGCACCCGGAATTTCGAGCGGGGAGGTTTACGACCCACTTCCTGAGCGAGCATTTTCAGCCTCGTTCGGAGAGACCTGGAAACGAAGACCAGCGGAAAGCCGTCGCGCTCGTCTGTGCCCTCCTGGAACACCATGCAGTGGATGGCAGAGCAAGCAGCGGGAAGTCCGAGGGCCACGACGGGAAAGCTGGTTGGAAGTCGAAGCGTTTAAACGAGTTAAGGCAATGATGTGACTACGTATGAGGTGAAAGTCGACGGGCACTCGTATTCGGTTGGGCTAGAGGAAGGCAGCCCACCCGTTATGGATGGAGCGGCCACTTCGGTAAGTGTCGAAGCGCAGGGGAGATTTCTCTTCTCAGTTCTGATTAATGGCGAATCCAGAACGGTACTGGCGCAAAGAGGTGAGGGTGTTTTTGAGGTCCTCTGCGAGGGAACATATCACCGCGTAACAGTTGATACCGAGCGCACTCGTCTTTTGAGGAGGTTTGAGGCAGTTGGAGGGGAAACCAGGCGAAATGCAGAGATTCATGCGCCGATGCCTGCGATGGTGGTCAAAATCGAAGTCGCTGTTGGCGATGAAGTACAGGAAGGGCAAGGTCTTGTGATTCTTGAAGCAATGAAGATGGAGAACGAAGTCCGCGCCCCGCACGCGGGGAGGATCAAGTCCGTCCTGGCAATTCAAGGAAAGGCTGTGGAGAAGGGACAACTGCTCATGCTCCTTGAATGATTGCCTGATCCATGCATGTGAAATCACGAAAAATAATCTAGTTTTCGAATCAGAAACTCGGTGCTATTCTATTGAATTATCGAAGGATATCTTCTGTTCATGGAGCCATATTCTGAGCATTTGGTCACACCTGAAATTGCCCGCCAGCACGGGCTAACGGACGAGGAGTTCGGATGGATTCTAAAGCTCCTTGGGAGAAATCCGAGCTGGACAGAACTGGGAATCTACAGCGTCATGTGGAGTGAGCATTGCAGCTACAAGAACTCTATTGCATTGCTCAAAACCCTGCCCCGAAGCGGCGGAAGATTGCTTGTAAGTGCTGGCGAGGAAAATGCCGGCCTTGTTGATATCGGCAACGGTCTTGCTGTTGCTTTCAAGATCGAGAGTCATAATCATCCGTCAGCCGTTGAACCGTATCAGGGTGCGGCAACAGGAGTTGGCGGCATCATGCGCGACATCTTTACGATGGGAGCGAGGCCGATAGCATCGCTGAACTCGCTTCGCTTCGGGGACCTGGGCAGCGACAGGACAAAATACCTTCTCAAGGGCGTTGTGAAGGGAATCGGGGACTATGGAAACAGCTTCGGCGTGCCAACAGTCGCCGGGGAAGTCTACTTTGATCCCTGCTAC
The DNA here is from genome assembly GCA_002451155.1 of Ignavibacteria bacterium UBA6906. Taxonomy (GTDB): domain Bacteria; phylum Bacteroidota; class Ignavibacteria; order UBA10030; family UBA6906; genus UBA6906. The sequence goes on along the minus strand of DKBG01000089.1, from coordinate 1,748 downwards.
CAGGAAAATCCTCTTGTCAATGCGATGTCTGTGGGAGTTGTGAAGACCGGTCAATGGGCCAGGGCAGTGGCCAAGGGCAAGGGGAATCCCGTGATGATCGTCGGCTCGTCGACGGGAAGAGATGGAATTCATGGTGCGACATTTGCAAGCGAGGAAATATCTGAGGCATCCGAAGCTAAGAGGCCGTCAGTTCAAGTCGGTGACCCATTTACCGAGAAGTTGCTTCTGGAAGCAACACTGGAGGCCATCCGGACCGGCTTCGTTGTCGGAATCCAGGATATGGGTGCGGCTGGAATAATTTGCTCAACCTCAGAGATGAGCGCGAGAGGTCTCAGCGGCATGGATATCAATCTTGACCGGGTTCCGACAAGGGAGACCGGGATGAGTGCTTATGAGATTATGCTGTCTGAATCGCAGGAGCGCATGCTTGTGGTTGTCGAGCGGGGAAGAGAGCAGGAGGTTGAGCGGATATTCAGCAAGTGGGATCTGCACGCGGAGATTATCGGTGAGGTGATAGAAGGGGATCGACTCATTGTTCGACACCAGGGGCGAGTTGTGGCTGATGTCTCGCCACATTCACTCGTCCTGGGTGGCGGCGCGCCTGTGTACCACAGAGAGTCCCGTCGCCCCTCGTATCTTGACCAAACCGAGAGGTTTGACGCTTCCTCAATCCCGGAACCGGACGATCTCGGAGAAATCTTGCTCCGACTTGTCGGGTCGCCGAACATCGCCAGCAAGCGCTGGGTGTATGAGCAGTATGACAGTATGGTGCGAACAAACAACGTAGTTCTGGCACAAGGTGATGCTGCAGTAGTCCTAGTAAAGGAAGCGAATAGAGCTCTTGCACTAAAAACCGACTGTAACGGTCGGTACGTGTATTTGAGCCCCCGGGTCGGCGGGATGATAGCGGTTGCCGAGGCGGCGCGAAATGTCGTCTGTACGGGTGGTGTTCCTGTGGCAATTACCAACTGTCTCAACTTTGGCAATCCGTACAAGCCGGAGGTCTACTGGCAATTCAAGGAGGCCGTAGCGGGGATGGGGGAGGCCTGCATGGCGTTCGACACCCCAGTAACCGGAGGAAATGTCAGCTTCTACAACGAGAGCCCGACTGCCTCGGTGTTTCCGACCCCTGTTATCGGGATGCTTGGCGTTGTTGACGACCTCTCGATGGTAACATCTGCGGCGTTCCGTGAGCAAGGTGACATAATATTGTTATTGGGAGAGACACGTGGACATATAGGCGGTTCCGAGTATCTGGCGACTATTCACAAAGCGACTGCCGGTCAGGCTCCCCCTATAGATCTTCTGCGGGAAAAGCGACTGCAGGAGCTCACACTCGAATGCATTCGTCAAAATCTCGTCCGTTCTGCACATGATTGCTCGGATGGCGGACTGGGTGTTGCGCTAGCGGAGTGTTGCATCATTGATGAGGAGAAGATGCGTGGGGCGCAGATCGATCTGCGTGACCTGGGTGTTGGGCGCTCGGATTTCCTGCTCTTCGGAGAGGACCAGTCCAGAATCATCGTGTCGACAAGGGATGAGGAGTCAGCCGCGGATATCATATCCAGGGCGGAAAAGCATCAGATCTCTGCGGCGAGAATTGGTGTCGTGGGCGGATCAGACCTGAAGATTGCGGGTATGCTCGAGGTAGGGGTGAGGCAGCTGGCGGGCGTCTATTACGGGGCGATAGACAGTGAGGTTGAAAATAGGTAAGTTGACATAATACATATTATTTGAATATGGGATCT
>DKBG01000296.1 GCA_002451155.1 Ignavibacteria bacterium UBA6906 | reverse complement strand
CAGCCGGGAACGTAGACGTCCACCGGAATGATCCGATCCACCCCCTTCACCACGTGATACGCATCCCAGTAGAACGGGCCGCCGGAGATGGCACACGCGCCCATGGCGATCACCCATTTCGGATCGGGCATCTGGTCATAGATCTTCTTGACGACGCGCGACATCTTGTAGGTTACGGTGCCCGCCACGATCATCACATCGCACTGGCGTGGGGTGAAGCGCATGACTTCCGAGCCGAACCTGGAAATATCGAACCGGGGCGAGGCGGTTGCCATCATCTCGATGGCGCAGCAGGATATACCCATGGGCATCGGCCAGAGCGAATTCTTCCTCGCCCAGCTGATCGCCGCATCGAGACGCGTTGTGAGAAATCCATCGCGCTGAAGACTCTCTATTGCCACCGTAACGCTCCCTTCCTCCAGATATACAGCAAACCGACCAACAGCACGCCGATGAACAGAAGCATCTCAATGAATCCGATCAGTCCGAGCTCCCGGAACTTTACCGCCCACGGGTACATGAACACCACCTCAATGTCGAAGAGGAGGAAGAGCATGGCAACGAGATAAAATTTCACCGAGAATCTCTCGCGGGCCGACCGCACCGGTTCCATACCGCTCTCGTACGTGGAGAGCTTTTCCTCGGAAGGGTGTTTCGGGCCAATCCAGCGGTTGATATTCGCGAACACCAGGCCGGCGAGCACGCCGATGGCGATCATCATCCCGAGGGGCAGGTACTGCTCGAGCATCTTCTTTAAATCCTAACGTTAGACGGGGGCGAAAAATTCCAGCGGAATTGCCTCAATTTAGGCAAATCCCGCTGGAATGTCAATCACTAGCGGAGGTTCGCGGGGAGTGCGGGGTCAGCTCACCCCTTCGTACATCGCCTCAATCACGGGCTTGTACCGCTCTTCGATCGCTTTGCGGCGGACTTTCTGGGTCGGAGTGAGTTCTCCGTCCTCGATGGTGAACTGCTTTTCGAGAATCGTAAATTTCCTCACGCGCTCATAGTTCGCCAGATCCTTCTGGATAGCGTTGATCTCCTGATTAATGAGGCCGTTGATCTCGGGAATGCGGCTCAGCTCCGCCGTATCCGCATAGGCGAGCCCCCGACCGTCGGCATATTCCTTCAGGGCCTCAAAATCAGGGACAATCAGTGCGGTAAGGTACATTCTCCGGTCGCCGATGAGCATAAACTGCTCGATATACCTGCTGCTGAGGAAGAGATTTTCGATCGGTTGCGGGGCGATGTTTTTGCCACCGGAACTCACGAAGAGGTGCTTTTTTCGGTCGGTAATGATTAGGAATCCTTCCTTGTCGAGGTGGCCAATGTCGCCCGTATGCAGCCAGCCTTCACTGTCCAGAACTTCCTTCGTCGCGTCCGGATTGTTCCAGTATCCCTTCATAATGTTCGGCCCGCGGGCGAGGATTTCTCCGTCGCTGGCGATCCTGACTTCGACCCCGGGGATTGCCGGACCGACGCTCCCCCACTTGTAGTGGTCGAGGAGGTTCACGGAGATGACGGGCGAGCTTTCTGTAAGCCCATATCCCTCAATGATTTTCAGCCCGACGGCTTCGAAGAATTCACCGAATTCCCGGGCGAGTGCTGCCCCGCCGGAGACGAAGAAGCGCATTCGTCCCCCGGTACGTTCCTTGAGCTTCTTATACACCAGCCGATCTGCAACAAACCGTTGCGAGGCCAGGATCGGCGAGACCATTTTCCCTTTTCGAAGGGCGGCTGCATACTCCCTTCCCACGGCTACCGCCCAGTGGAAGATCTTCTTTTTCAGCGGGGAACCGGCGTCCACCTGTTTAAGGATTCTGCTATGGATTCGTTCAAACAGTCGGGGGACCGTTGTTACAATCGTGGGGCGGACTTCCAGCATGTTATCCCTTACCGTATCCACGCTTTCTGCGTAGGCAATGGTTGCCCCGCAGGAGAAGGCTGTATAATACCCCGCCATCCGCTCGAAAGAATGGCTGAGAGGCAGGAACGAGAGCAGGGTATCCTGCGGCCCGAAATCGATCACCCTGGCGGCGGAGATGATGTTACTGACCAGGTTGGCGTGCGTCAGCATGACCCCTTTGGGGTTGCCGGTGGTGCCGGAGGTATAGATAAGCGTCAGGAGGTCCTCGGGTCTAACGCCTTGCAGGGAGGCCGGGTAGTAATCCGGGTTCTGGCGCTCAAATTCTTCCCCCATCGCAACGACGCTGGAAAACGCGAAGATATCCTCCCCGGTCTCTTCCCCCCTCTCGTTCATAAGGATAATGTGTCGCAGAGTTGGGACCGTATCACGAATACGGAGCACTTTGTTGAGCTGGAACTGATTCGAGACCACGGCGACACTGATTGCCGCGTCGTTAAAGATATATTCAAACTGTTTAGCAGTCATCGTCGGATAGACCGGGACCGTAATCGCACCCAGTCCGGCAGCTGCCTGGTCGGCGATGACCCATTCCGGGCGATTCTCTGATATGATAGAGAGCCGATCCCCTTTTCTGAGACCGAGCGACGCCAGACCGGAAGCGAACAGCTCAACCCGCTTTCTCAACTCGGCGTAGCTGATGCCGGTATATTTCCCTTCCACTTTGACCATCATAACGGGGCGGGTTTCAGAAGCGAATTTCGCTGTTACGTTCTGAAACATCTCTGGGATTGTTGAGAATTGAGCCTGGACGGACATTGGAGGTTCCTTCGGGCGTGGCGGGTAGTTGCGAAGAGTGTGACCGAAAAAATACGGGGAGTAACAATGAAAATCAAGCCCATTCTGGGGGCAGACCCTGCCAGACCAGGTTGGAATCGGGGGTATCGGCGGGCCTATCTGTGGTGGGAAGGTCTCCGCGCCGGGAGCAGGCAAAGAGGCCGGAGACCTCATCTCATAGATGCATAAGTTGTGCCGCGAGACACACGGGCGAAGAAGTTTTTTTTCCGTGCTAACTAGTTGTCATCTCGTCGAGAGTTGAGTTCGCCAAAATTTTAACTTGACTTCCGGTCGATCACATTGTATATTTTCCGCCGGCACTTTGCAGTGATTCACCAAACAAAGGAGCCGACTCCGCAAAGTTCTTGTCATGGCGGAGATTATTCCCTCCTCCTGCCGGTCGTGGCGCTCTATCAGTGGCCGGCAGTTTTTCGTCATTGAAAATTACCGCCTTATTGGAGGCCGTTTCCACAAGATTCGTGCCGGGATGAGGCGTTTTTTGCGTCACTTCAGACAGGCACTCGCCCTCGAGCTCAGGTACCATTAGTCAGGAAGAAGGAAGCACGATATGCCCCAGAACGAAACAACAACTGGCGCCGCCCTCAAGGTGACGGCGCGCGGACAGAAATCAGCGGGCACGATGAACGAACGGGTCATGGATCTCGCGCTTGATTGCCGGGATTACTATGGCGATAACGACCTGGCCGCAGACGTGTTGCGGGCGAAATATCTTGCGCCGAACGAGCAGGGACCGATGCATCTCTGGAACAGGATGGCAAAGGCGCTCGCTTCGGTGGAGAAGGAGAGTGAGAGAGAGCACTGGTACAATAAATTTCTTGACCTCCTTTTTGACTTCAAGTTTGTCCCGGGTGGCAGGGTCATGCACGGCGCCGGACGGGAAGACGCACGTCGGAGGCCGACGCTTTCCAACTGCTACGTTATCCCGATCGAGGATGACAGCCTCGAAGGGATTTACCAGGCGATCACCGAATCCGCGATGGTCTATCGGACAGGCGGCGGTGTCGGCACTGACCTTTCGGCGCTTCGGCCCGAGGGAGCGGCGGTCAACGCAACGATTGACCATTCGCCGGGCGCCACGGCGTTCATGAATCTCTTCAGCGAAAGCACGAACACCGTTTCCCAGGCCGGGCGACGCGGCGCGCTGATGCTAACAATGCGCATAGACCATCCCGACATCGAGAAATTCATCACGATCAAGAACGACCCGCGAAGGGTCAAGGTTCAGTATGCGAACATCAGCGTTCTGATCACACACGAGTTCATGAACGCGGTGATCAATGACACGGAGTTCGAGCTGCGCTGGAACGGCAAGGTGTTCCGGAAAGTACGGGCGAAGGAGCTCTGGTTCAAGATCATCAAGAACGCGCACTCCTCCGCCGAGCCCGGAATCATCTTCTGGGACACAATGAAGGATTACCACAACGTCGAGTACGCCAACCCGCTTGTCAGCACCAACCCCTGTGGTGAACAGCCGCTCGCCTCGTACACGGCGTGCAACCTCGGCAACATTAACCTGAGCAAATTTGTCGACGACAAAGGGGTGTTCAATTACGAGGAGCTTGCGGAGGTCACCCGTATCGCGACACGGTTCCTCGACAATGTAATCGACTATAACATGGACAACCACGCGCTTGAGAAGATCAGGCAGGCGGTTGCCTCCGACCGGCGTGTCGGACTTGGCATTACGGGTCTGGCCGACGCTCTGGTCATGATGAAAATCAGCTACGACTCTCAGGCCGCCCTCGACGAAACCGAGAAGATGATGCGGGTCATCCGTGACGAGGCATATCGGACCTCCATAGAGCTGGCGCGGGAGAAGGGCCCCTTCCCTCTCTTCCAGTGGGAAGGGTTTTCCAGGAGTAAATTCGTGCAGGCTCTGCCGCATGACATCCAGGAGGGTATCAAGAAGTACGGGATCCGGAACAGCACTGTGCTGACGGTCCCGCCTGTCGGAACAGGGTCGATTGTGGCTCAGACCAGTTCCGGGATTGAGCCGATTTTCTGCACGAGCTACCGCCGCCGCGTGAAGAACCATGACGGCGAGACGTTTTCCGAATACAAGGTCTACCACCCGCTCATCCGGCAGGTATTCGGCGACGACGAGAAACTCCCCGAGTATGTCACGACCGCTCATCAGATTGATCCCTATTTCCGGGTGAAGATGCAGGGTGTCATCCAACGGTATGTCGACAGCAGCATTTCTTCGACCGTAAACCTTCCGGAAGACGTCAGTATCGAGACTGTTGCAGACATCTACATGACCGCATACCGGGCGGGTCTCAAGGGCATCACGGTATACCGGGAAGGCAGCCGGGAAGGGATTCTGCAGACCGAGGAGTACGCCAAGAAGCAGACGAGCGAACAGGCACCAAAGGAAGAGAAGCACCGCAAGGGTCCGCGTCAGCGTCCGCATACAACCTTCGGCGTCACCGAGCGAATCAAGACCGGTGAAGGGTATCTGTACGTCACGATCAACGAGGACGAAGACGGACTGTGTGAGGTATTCACCACCATCGGCAAGGCTGGGGGGAACGCGGCCGCGCAGTCGGAAGCAATCAGCCGGCTGATTTCGCTTGCGCTCCGGTCCGGAATCGAGCCCAGAGAGATCGTGAAGCAGTTGAAGGGCATTTCCGGCCCGACTCCCGTCTGGGACGGCCACGGCGGGCAGATTCTCTCAACGCCCGACGCGATCGGAAAGGTTCTTGAGCGATACATCGAGAACCGGGAGGAAGTCATGGCGCTCCGCAAGGGAGGCCAGCAGGGACCGAAGGCATCCGCTCCGGCCGGTCACGCCGCGGCGGCAAAGGTCGATTCCGGTGTCAGGACGAGTACCACCTGTCCGGAGTGCGGCAGCAACGTCGAGCATGTCAGCGGGTGTGTGGTCTGTTATAACTGCGGCTGGAGCAAGTGCTGACCTCGCAACTCGCCTGTGGGCATGAAAAAAAGCCCCGTCCGGGACAACCGGACGGGGCTTTTCGCTTTCAGGACCGTTCAGCTCAGAGATACGGCTTGAACAGCTTCTCGAAGTCTTCTGAAGACACGGCTCCGACCTGTTTCTCGACGATATTCCCTTTCTTGTCGATGACAAAGGTCGTCGGTATAGCCT
>DKBG01000043.1 GCA_002451155.1 Ignavibacteria bacterium UBA6906 | reverse complement strand
TGCCGCGGAGAGGTTAACCTCCAGAACAAGAATGACAAGCCAGAAACAGAGGCCCTGCAGTGTAAACAGGGGCATCAGGCCGACGATGGACCCCAGCGCGAACCCGCCTGCTACCTGCTGCGGTGTCTGACCCTCGCGGAGGATCTTGATGAAGTCCCGTACGATCTTAATCCAGAACATGGTGTCCCTCTGAGAGTGAATGCCTCATGCACGGCGGTAAGATAGCGCACGCGGGAAGGAGTTGCAAGATAAGCGAGGTTGTGTCTTGGTCTTTCAGTATCCTTCAGCCCGTCCGCCGCTCCGGGGATCGGCGACACCAATCCACACGCCGTTACTCCGCAGAATCGAACAGGTGCTGCCGAGCCCGCTGGCAACTTCGAGTTCATATCCTCGTCGCGTCAACTCTTCTGCCGTAGCGGGCGTGAGCGCTCCCCCTTCGTACCGGAGATGATCAGGGTAATGCTGATGATGGATCCTCGGTGCTGTGACCGCCGTCGGGAGGTCCATTCCGTAATCCACAACATTTGAAAGAACCTGGAAGACNNTCGTCCATCTCGTTGTTCAGGAGAAACCCCGCACCTTCCACGGTGACCGCACACCCGTACAGATCGTTGATCGTCGTCGTCAGCGCCACAACGTTTCCCTCCGCGTCGGCCACGGAGAGATGAGTGGTTTCCATTCCTTCAGGAAGTGGGATCAATGTCCCGTTGGCGATTCGGAATGAAGGGGTAGCGCGTTTTGGGTTGATGGTCGACCGCCACATTGCCATCCTGGTGGGGGACAGGAGGGAATCAAGGGATAGATGGATGAAGTCCGGATCCCCGAGGAATTCATTCCGGTCAGAGAATGCTCGGCGCATGGCCTCCGCTGTCAGCAGAATGGCGTCCGGCGACTGAAATCCCATGGAGCGAAGATTGTACCCCTCAAGAATTTCTGCAATGGTCGCGAGTGTTGCCCCTCCTGAGGATGAGGGAGGTGTTGAGATGACTCGCCGTCCACGGTACCGGAACTCGAGCGGTGTGCGCCATACAGCCCTGTACGCTGCAAGATCGTCCGCTTTCAGGAGGCCGCCTCCGCGTCGCATTTCGCGCACGATGAGTTCGGCCGTTTCTCCCCTGTAGAAGCCGTCTGCTCCCTTCTCCGCGATTCGCCTCAGCGTAGCAGCCAGGTCGGGGTTCTGCCAGTCGGAACCCTCCCGCAGCGGATGACCGTTGGGAAAGAAGAGTTTGCGTGACCCCTCAAAGTGTGAGAGGCGCGCGGAGTCAGCCCGGAGGGTTCGTGCTAATCGCTTGTCTACAGAAAATCCCTCCTCTGCGAGGCGAAGCGCGGGACTGACAACATCTTTCCAGGCGAGGCGGCCGTACCGTCGGTGTGCCTCCCAGAGCCCCGCAACGGAGCCAGGGACTCCTGATGCCCGATGGCCCGTCGACGCGTCCTCCGTGACATTCCCGGTCGAGTCGAGATACATGTTGCGCGTTGCCGCGGCGGGAGCAGCCTCCCGAAAGTCAAGCGCGGCTGATGATCCGTCGGCAAGGCGGGCGACCATATAGCCTCCGCCGCCGAGATTCCCTGCTTCCGGATAGACAACTGCGAGAGCAAGCGCGGTTCCGACAGCGGCATCCACTGCATTTCCGCCCTTGAGAAGAAGTGAAACGCCGGTCCGCGTCGCGAGCGGTGCGTCGCTGACAACCATCGCGTGGGAAGCAGTTGCGACAGACTGCTCAGGCAGCGTGGCTCGCTGGTCCCTCGNNTGAATTCATCTGGTCTGACCGGATAATGGTGGCCATATGGCGAGGGCAATTTCCCGGCTCTCACACATGTCGACGGCCGTGTAGAAATGGAAGTGGCGTGCTTCGGTGTGCAGAATGAATGGTTTTGCCGCATGGAGACAGTCGAAGCTGCCGGCAGGACCAAGACGTAAAACAGGGTTCCCGTGATAGGGCCGCCAGCCTAGGGGGAACTCCTCATCGCTTGTCCACGCAATGCCGTCCAGCGCGTGCGTCCCGTCCCAGCTGTAATAAGACATGTACCAGATATCGCCTACACGGAATAGACTCGGGTCTCCGGCTCGTCCCGACGCGTCCCAGGTTCCGGGTATCCAGCTGCCTGTCAGCAGAGGGCTGTGACGATCATCCACCCTCCAGTCGGTAAGGTTGGGGGATGTCGCATAGCCCAGAAATTCCTCTTCCCGTCCCTGGTCGACGCCGGAGGCATTGAAGAACAGGTAGTAGAGGCTGTGCCGTTTGACAATAGCGGGATGCCAGATTGCATCCCGCCGCCAGCCATTTCCGGATGGCGTAATGATCGGGTTTCCGGGATGTCGCCTCCAGGAGCGGAGATCTGTTGAGAGGGCGAGGTTGAGGGTTTTCGTGCCCTTCTCATACCCCGACGACGTTACACCAAAATAATAGAGGAAGTAAACTCCCTCTTCCAGCCAGAGGAAAGGGCCGGCCGCGCCGTGGGAATCGGGGGTTCCTTCGATCCCGCTGCCGGTGAATATCGGATTCATCGGGTCCTTTTCCCAGTGGAGCAGATCCTCGCTCCAGGCGAGCCCGACAGCAGGGCTGGAAACTGCGCCATACCCGCTCCGTGAGAGGTCGCCATGAGCGTACCCGGCATATACCATGCCGTACATTCCTCTGGCTGAGTCAAACCACACAACGGGGGATTCGACCATCCCGCCATCCCAGGAAGTCGATGGTCCTCTCCGGAGAACAACGCCGACTTTGGAAAGCTGAGATCCTGGCTCCTGCGGTGTTATCGTCATCTCATTCGTCGCGTGATCTGGTAAACGGGGATCATTGCGGAGGGAGCGGGTTATTGGAACGGCCGGAATGAATCATGGGAATGTGCTGTTGTCTCGACCTCGAATCAGGGTCTCGAATGCGAAGAGCAGGATCTGCCGAACATGCGTCCGCCTGCGAATATTCAATGCTAGTATGTAACAGTATCCCTCGGACTCAACCCTACGACGTGTGCGCCTCCGGAAGAATTGCGCGAAGGATCAACAGGACCTGCCGGTTCATGCGCTCCCTGACCATGACGTAGGCCATGCGAAAGCAGAACACGAAGAAGAGCATGAACATGGCGACAGCGCCGAATGCCCCGGGTCTATCACCGATGATCGCGACGACAGAGCTTCCCATTCCAAGAAGGCCGAGGACAATGCCGCTCCATGTGACGATCCGTCCCGCCGGTGTTGCCCAGACGCCGGTTTCAGTTTCACGTTGCAGCTTCAGTTGAAGCTCGCGCAGGCTGTAGAGTGTGTCATGGTCCATCGTATCTCCCCGGTACTAATTGGTGTACAGATGGCGCTTGATCTTCTGCGTCGGAGTCTTCTCAAACGGCTCACGCTGCTCAATAATGCGGTGAATGCGTGAAAATCCGGGTAGCCGCGAATTGATTGTCGCACGCAGGTCCTCCAGGAGCTTCCCGATATGATCCCTGATCTGCGACTCCGTAAGACGAAGGTGTTCCATTGCGCGTTCAAGTTCTTCATAATTCAAATAGATGCGGGCGACGAGTCGGTTCCCCTCCTGGAAGACCAGAGACTCGAGGACCATCTCCTGCTCATTGATAATTCCTTCGACCTCCTCCGGATACACATTCTTCCCGTTCGCCCCGAGAATCATGTTCTTCATCCGTCCCTTGATGTACAGATAGCCGTCCGCATCGAACACGCCTGTGTCGCCGCTTCGGAACCAACCGTCCGGCGTGAACACTTCACTGGTTCTGCCCTCGTCTTTGTAGTATCCCTTCATCACCGTCGGTCCCTTGATCAGAATTTCCCCCTCTCCCGTGACTGGATCGGGTTCGGCGATCTTGATCTGTGTTCCGGGCATGACGAACCCGGTAGACCTGTACCGGGTCTTTCCGGGCCCGCTTCCGGCCACCAGCGGCGCGGTTTCAGTCAGGCCGTATCCGATCGCATAGGGGAATCCTGCCTCCCGGAGGAAGAATTCGACGTCTGGTGCGAGGGGTGCGCCGCCGATAGTGAAAAGGCGAAGCTCGCCTCCGAATGTCTGAAGGAGCTTCTTCCCTGCAAGAGCGTTCAGTTTCTTCCGAACGAAGGGAATGCTGTACAGACCTTTGCGCAGAGCTCCCCGGGTCAGCTGCGGATGAATCTTTGCTTTGTACATCTTTTCAATGACGAGGGGCACGGAAAGCATAATCGTTGGCCGAACCTTGCTGAGGGCGGGGAGGAGAACAGCGGCGGTCGGAGCGCGATCCAGGTAAAACACCGATGCGCCAATCATGATAGGTGTTACAAGACCGAGTGTGGCTTCATAGGTATGGGCCAGAGGAAGAATGGAGAGAATGCGATCCTCGTCTGAAATGGTGACAATCTTGGGGACGGACATTGCGTCCGACACGATGTTTCCATGGGTCAGCATGACCCCCTTCGAATGGCCGGTCGTCCCGGACGTGTACACGATGACGGCGACATCATCCCGCTGGACAGCATGGGGGATCCTACCGGTCATTTTCAGTGCGACTTCCTTCAGTTTCGCGAACTCACGCGTGCTCTCATCCAGCAGCTCCGTCAGACGGTCCTTTTTTGTCCGGGGGGGAACGATTGTGAAATCATCCAGGAGGATGGTGGTTGACACGGCCGGCACCTCGGCGTCCTCGATCTTTCCGAAGAAGCGCTGCGAGATGAACACTGCCTTCGCTTCCGAATGCCGGAGTATGTGCTGAATTTCGGTCGGATGGAAATCCGTGAGGATTGGAACGGCGATGGCCCCCATCGTTGCTGCGGCAAAGTAGGCGATTCCCCAGTTGGGCATGCTCTCGCCGATAATGGCCACCCGGTCTCCCGAGATGACTCCGCGGTCATGCAGGAAGCGGGAAATTTCCTCAACCTGGCGGAGCAGCTCGGCATAGGTCAAGGCGGGGCCGTCCACCATCGCGAGAGCCACCCGCTCAGGGTAGAGCTGGGCGCTTCGCCGGAGGAGTGCCCGAAGCGTCAGATCATCATCTGCGTGCACAGGAGGGGTGTCCGGATTGTTGAATGTATAGATGAAATATAGCCCAACCGGCTGGAAATGGCAACTGATGGACAATTCCCAATCCCGCGTCTGGCATCTGATGCGCCGTCGCTGCATATTCACCGTCAGATGTCCGGAAGAGCAGGGCGAAACAGAATATCAGGAGAGGCATGAAAGAGAAGCCACGCAGGACCAGACGGGAGCACGATCTGCTTGGAGAGCGGGAGGTCCCGGTAGATGCGAGCTTCGGGATCCAGACGCTGAGAGCGGTGGAGAATTTCCCCATTAGCGGTGTGCCCGTTTCACACTATCCGGAGATCCCACGAGCCCTTGCCATGGTGAAACTGGCGTCGGCGCGGGCAAACCGTGATCTGGGACTTCTTCCCGGGAAGGTGTTCCGAGCGATCGAACAGGCCTGCAACGATGTCCTGGACGGCAAGCTGAACGCGCAGTTCGTTGTCGATATGATCCAGGGTGGGGCGGGGACATCGACAAACATGAATGCCAATGAAGTGATTGCCAACCGCGCGCTTGAACGTCTCGGACGACGGAAAGGTGAGTACCGTTACTGCCATCCAAACAATCATGTCAATCTGTCCCAATCGACGAATGATGTCTACCCGACGGCGTTGAAGATCGCGATTATCCGGACAAATGAACAGCTTATCGGTGTACTCGAACACCTTATTCATGCATTCAGGCGGAAGGCCGATGAGTTCTCCGCGGTCATCAAAATGGGGAGGACGCAGCTCCAGGATGCAGTCCCGATAACTCTCGGGCAGGAATTTGAGGCGTATGCGGTTACACTGTCTGAGGAGGTCGAACGGCTGCGGCAGAATGCCCACCTGTTCCTCGAAGTGAACCTGGGCGGCACAGCGATCGGGACAGGAATCAACGCCGATCCTGAATACAGCGCGCTCGTAATTCCGCACCTGAGAGATGTCACAGGACTGCCCGTTGTCCTGGCGCCGAATCTTGTCGAGGCGACCCAGGATACCGGTGCGTTCGTGATGTTCTCGTCTGCATTGAAACGGCTCGCAGTCAAACTCTCAAAGATATCCAGTGATCTCAGACTCCTTTCGTCGGGCCCGCGTGCGGGCTTGAACGAGATTAATCTCCCGGCAATGCAACCCGGCTCTTCGATTATGCCCGGGAAAGTCAACCCGGTCATTCCTGAAGTGGTGAATCAGATCGCGTTCAAGGTGATCGGAAATGACCTGACGGTCACCCTGGCCGCGGAAGCTGGACAGCTGGAGCTGAATGTGATGGAGCCGATCATCGCTGCGAGCATCATGGAGTCGATGGCGATCCTGAGCAACGGGATGCGGACGTTAGCTGACCGGTGTGTTTCGGGAATCAGCGCAAACGCCGGGCGGTGTCGAACAATGGTGGAGCAGAGCATTGGCATTGTCACCGCGCTCAATCCGCTTCTCGGCTATGAGCAGTGCAGCGACCTGGCTCGGGAAGCGGCCAGAACCGAGAAGGGAGTGTATGAGCTGGTCCTCGAAAAGAAGCTGCTCTCGCGGGCGGAGCTGGATGCGCTGCTTGCTCCCGAATCGATGCTGAAGCCGCAGAAATCCAGAGCGCGAGCTCGGCAGGGCCGGGCCGACTGACGGATGCCTCTCCCTCAGGAACGGGGCCGAACCAGTCCGGCCGAAAACCTCCTTCTCTGCAACAGTGATCTGTCGGTGCATTTGATTTTCCCCTTCAATTCGCTATATTTTTCTGATCTCCTCATCCCCTTAGACAGTAATCCGATCCATGACCTCCTCTGACACCTCAGGGACACCGCTCCAGGAAGAAAACAGGCGCCTCCGCCGGGCGGTCGAGGAGCTGTCGGTGCTCAATGACCTGGCGCGTGCCATCGGGGCATCGCTAAACTCCCAGGAAATCATGCGCACGATCGTTCACCGATCGTTGCGCGCGATCAACGCGGAACAGGGGGTTATCACGCTCGTCGATGCGCACGCGAGTGAGCCGATGAAAACGTTGATCCGGACCGCCGTGAGCTCGGCGGCCTATTCACCCTACCATTTCAACCAGAGCCTGCTCGGATGGATGCACCTGAATAAGAAGCCGCTGACGCTGAACGATCCGAGAAACGACGATCGGTTCAAAGGTGTGAAATGGGACGACTCGGTCAACTCTCTGCTCTGTGTCCCTATGGTCATCAAGGGTGAGCTCAAAGGAGTACTGACCGTCTATAACAAGAAGGGAGACGGTCTGTTTACTGACGATGATCAGAGGCTTCTGGCGATCATCGCGGCGCAGTCCGCGCAGGTCGTAGAAAACGCGCGACTCTACGAATCCGAACAGGATTTTCTCCGGATGAAGGAAGAGATACGACTCGCGTCGAGGATTCAGAACGATCTTCTTCCGAAGCAGGTCCCCGAAGTTCCGGGGTATGATATCGCCGGAAGGAGCATCCCTGCTCAAATGGTTGGCGGTGACTACTTTGACTTCATTCACATGTCAGAGGGGCGGATCGCCCTGTGCCTCGGGGATGTCTCCGGCAAAGGGCTCCCCGCGTCGTTGCTTATGGCCAACCTCCAGGCAACGCTCAGGGGACAAACGCTCCTGGGTCCGACGGCAAGGGAATGTGTGGGTCGATCAAACATGCTGCTCTACGAGAGCACGAGCAGTGAGAAATTCGTTACCCTGTTCTACAGCATTCTTGATCCTGCAGAACACCGTCTGGCGTTCTGCAACGCCGGCCATGAGAACCCCTTCCTTGTGTCGGAAGGCAAAGATGTCGTGAGACTGTCCGAAGGAGGAGTTGTCCTGAGCATTCTGGAGAATTTCCCCTACCAGGAACAGTGCGTTGATCTCGCTCCAGGGGATTGCATGGTGGTGTTCTCCGATGGCATCACTGAAGCGATCAACCCTGCTCAGGAACAATTCGGCGAGGAACGTCTTGGCCGACTCATTGCTGACCACAGAAGCGAGACCGCCACGGAATTGATTGAGAGCATCATAAAGGCGGTAAGGCAATTTGCAGGAAGTGCACAACAGATGGACGATATGACCCTGCTTGTTCTGAAACGCCTTTCCTCCTGACAAAGTATCCCGTTCAACGAGCAACCATCATCACTAACTACTCATCGGTGAAAATACACGCATGGTAAACATCAACACAAAAAAAGGTGTGATCGGAATCCTGACCGGCGGGGG
>DKBG01000045.1 GCA_002451155.1 Ignavibacteria bacterium UBA6906 | reverse complement strand
CTTTCCGATCGGAATCGTTGTGCTGTTCTCTCTCATAGGATGTGCGGATGAGAATCCTGTTGCGTCATATGAGTATTCGCCTCCTCCGGATGTCGGAGACGGCTGGAAGCCAGCGTCACTCAAGAGCGTCGGCATGGAGGAGAGCTATATTTCGATGATCGCCAGAGATGTGAACGACGGAGTATTTTCCGAAGTACACGCGGTACTCATCGTCAAGGACGACAGGCTTGTCTTCGAGGAATACTGGCCGGGACATGACTTCGGTCCAATCAATCCACTTTACCATGGCGCGTATGTCCAGTTTGACCGGAACAGGCGTCACAACACACACTCTGCGACAAAGAGCCTCACCTCGGCACTGATTGGCATTGCAGTCCAGAATGGTTGGATACAGAGTGTCGGAGATAGCATTTTCTCCTATCTCCCTGATCACCAATCACTGAAAACCGATGGACGGCAGAAGATCACGATTGAACATGCCCTGATGATGGCGAGCGGATTAGAGTGGAATGAATGGGAGGTTGCTGTTACCGCCTCCGAAAATGACCTCGTGCAGTTCAATCGTTCCGCGGACCCGGTTCGTTATCTGTTGTCAAAATCGCTTGCGACGGAACCCGGGACGCACTTCTACTACAACGGCGCGACAGTGGACCTGCTCGGAGTGATCATTGCGAATGCCGGGGAAACAAGCGTTCCCCTATTCTCAAGGAATGCTTTGTTCGGACCTCTCGGCATAACGAACTATGCCTGGCAGACCCTGTCCCCCAGCGGAATGACATGCGCGCACGGGGATATATACATTACGCCGCGAGATATGGCAAAGTTCGGCTACCTCTTCCTCAAGAATGGTTCCTGGAATGGTGTTCAACTCATTTCTCCCGAATGGGTGCAACAGTCGACACGCAATCATATCTCTCCCGGGGTCTCGTGGGCCGACGGGTATGGATATCTGTGGTGGATCAAAACCTTCCGCAGCGGAGGAGGTGAGTTCAACGCGTTCCGGGCAGATGGGTGGGGGGGTCAGCAGATCATCGTACTGCCAGCAGTGAATATGGTTGTGGTGTTTACCGGAGCGAACTACACCGGTGAGGTCCCGTGCGACCAGATCGTGGAGCGGTATATCCTGGCGTCGCTGCGATAGCAGTGTCCATACAAAGCGATAACGAAAAGGACCAGTATACATATTCATGATTCACCTGATTGTGGCTCACACACCGCCGGCGTTAAGGAACACCTGTCCGCGTCAGGCATTCGGGCTCGATTGAAGATCCTACTGCAAGAGCAATTCACAGAATGGAGGGGAGAACTTACTGCTCTTGCAGCGGTCTGTGTCCATCTCGAGGCAGATCCCGTCCCAGGGCAGTAGGGCAGCTCACGATCCCTTCCGAGCGCTTGAGGTTCCCGGAAGCGGGTACACCAATGGAAAGGAGTAACCTGTGTCCCACAAGGCCGTAGCTCTTTCGTTGTCTCTTCTCGGAGCGATCACTGTAGTTTCCTCCAGGTCGGGAGCACAACAGGTAGCAGACACCATGTTCCAGGCCAAGGTCGGTCCGCCTGCGTACAGGAAGGGGGCCGGGCCGACCGTGCTCATTGATGAGGGGCATCACAACTTCCATACCATGGCGGGACGGTATCTCGCTTTCGCGCGCACTCTGCAGAAGGATGGGTATGTCGTGAAGCCACACGGCGGGCGGTTCACCCTGAAGAATCTTGGCGGGGCAAAAATCCTCGTTATCTCGAACGCGCTCGCAAAGGAAAACGAGGAGGACTGGAATCTCCCAACGCCATCGGCGTTTGATTCTGCCGAGATCGCCGCTGTACGGGACTGGGTGAAGGATGGCGGTTCTCTCTTTCTCATCGCCGATCATATGCCTTTTCCGGGTGCCGCCGGGCCGCTGGCGGCGGAGTTCGGAATCCTTATGGGCAACGGATTCGCCCTCGAATCGGGCACAGAAAGCGGACGAATGCGATTCATTCGCTCCGACGGCTCACTCACAGACCATCCGATCACGAGAGGCAGGGATGCCACGGAGTCGATCGACTCGGTGATCGCATACACCGGCCAGGCATTCCGACTTGATGGTCTGGGGGGTCCCTTAATGAAGTTGGGACGAAACATTGAATTGCTCATGCCGCAGGTTGCATGGCAGTTTTCGAAGCTGACCCCCAGCATTTCCGCATCGGGGATGCTGCAGGGGGCGGCAATACCATTCGGAAGGGGGCGTGTCGCGGTGTTTGGGGAAGCGGCAATGTTTTCGGCGCAGCTGGGCGGTCCCAATCGAATGCCGGCGGGAATGAATGATCCGGACGCTCCACAAAATGCTCAATTTCTTCTGAACGTGATGCATTGGTTGAACGGTCTCCTCTGAGGAGGAGATGAACGCAACAGGGATACCTTTCGGCACTGTTCCTTCTTTCAGAAGGCGATCGAGTTCGATTCCCGCTACGCGCTGGCGTTTTCCGGGACAGCGGATACCTATGAGATGCTCGGATATCACCCTTCCCCCCCGGTCCGAAGCCAGGTTCGTCAAAGTCCGGCCCACGGCAACGAAGGCGCTGGCGCGTGTTGCTGAGTTTGATTCAAGCACCAGCAGGATGGTTCTCGAACTGGGCATCCCCTGCCGCTGGAACGGGATGTTTCCTGAAGCTGTCGCCAATTTGAAACGCACGCTGTCCGGCGCCGGGAAAGCCGGGACGGATTCTCTCGCGATGCCGGGATATGTCTATGGGCAACCAGGGCAAGTACCCCGGGCACGGGAAGTTCTCAGACAGCNNAGAGACAGACGATCAGCCTGGCGGGTTTCCGCTATCGTTTCCTCCCAAGAATCTTCCAGCCTGTGCTATGGTACCCGGCCTTTCACCCTTCTGTAATTCGGTCTCGCCTCTCCTCACCCCTTGATTCACTTCACCAACCCGATGACCACCCCCATACGTACCCCGCGATGGCGGGGGAACCGGGTGTGGGTGGGGAAGTCACAGCCCTGGAGCGTGTGATTGAGGGTCTGTCCCGACGCCTCGAGGTCCAGGCATTCACCCCGACTCCGAATCTAGTGCGCAGTGAGTTCCATGCTGACGCAGGAACTTGTGCAAGGGACGCGGTGTTTTTAACAGGTCAGGACATCTCCTCGATCGTTAAAGGCAATCCCTGAAGTGGCCAGAGCGGGCATGATGGGGAGGCGGTTGCCTGTTGATGTACACGCCGGCACCGGCACGACGCAAGGGAACCTGGGATGTGCTCCGGATGCAGCGGTATGGTGGCCGCTGCAGGGGAGTCTTGTGCGAAGACTGAGAATCCACACATAAGGGCTGCCATATGTTCTGGCTGTACTCCGGTTTCATTGCTATCATCCTCTTTCTCCTGGCCCTTGACCTGGGTGTATTCCACAGACAGGCCCATGTCATATCTGTACGGGAAGCTCTTGGCTGGTCGGCATTCTGGATACTGCTGGGCCTGTTGTTCAGCATCATCATTTACGCCGGCTATGAGAACCACTGGCAAGGCCTCGGTCTGACTCCCGACATGATGGGATCCAGCCCACAAATGATCGAGGGGGTGGGGACGGTGTACAATGACGGGTCGACTGCGACGGTGAAGTACCTGACAGGGTACCTGGTTGAGAAATCACTCTCCGTGGACAACATCTTCGTCATCAGCATGATCTTCGCGTTTCTGGCCGTGCCTTCGATCTATCAGCACAGGGTACTCTTCTGGGGAATTCTCGGGGCGCTGCTCATGCGTGGGGCGATGATTGCCGTGGGGGCAGCAATGATCCAACAGTTCACATGGATCATCTATGTGTTTGGTGGCTTCCTTATTGTCACCGGTGTGAAGATGTTGGCGCTGAGAGGCCACAACACGGACCCACATGCGAACATCATCGTCCGGGTTACGCGCAGGCTCTTCCCAATTACGCGGCAGTTCCACGGCCAGCATTTCTTTGTTCGAGCCGGCACCACAGAGTCGAACGAGGCGCCCATACCGGGATCCACAAACCTCCGGGATGAAGTTGTGGAATCCGCGGCCCCGGGGAAACTCTTGGCGACGCCATTGTTCCTGGGGCTCATCATGGTGGAGTTCACAGACGTGATTTTTGCGGTGGACTCCATCCCCGCCATCTTTGCGATCACGACTGACCCATTCCTGGTATTCACGAGCAACGTGTTTGCGCTGCTCGGCCTCAGGAGTCTCTACTTCGCGCTGGCGGGAATATTTGAGAAATTCCGGTATCTGAAAGTGTCCCTTGCGCTTGTGTTGATGCTCGTCGGTGTCAAGATGATGACGCATTCGTGGTTGAGGGAACTTCTCGGCAGCAACTTCAACTTGTATCTGTTGGCGTTGGTGATCATGGTCCTGGCGGGAGGGGTGGTCGTGTCGGTGGTAGCATCGAAACCGAGTGCCTCCTCCGTGTAACGCGCTTCCTAATGATCGACGACCAGTCGTGCCGAGTGATCACGACGGGGAAGTACCTTACCCGAACCAGCCTTCGCTCTCTGTGTCGGCAGGGCGGAAAAGCCATCCCTCTGGTTCTCTTGTTCTTCTTCTCTTCATTGCTCATCCGTATCACCCCCGTACCGCGATCCAGGATCACCAGAGCGTCCGGAACGGAAAACTGCGACGGGATCAAACGACGTATTGAAGCAGAAGTGCCACATCGGAGTGATGTGGCACTTCAGGTTGCAGTCCGTGGACGAAGGTTCTTCGACGCCTATCTGATGTCGAAGCGGTCAAGATTCATCACTTTGTTCCAGGCTGCGGCGAAGTCACGCACGAACTTCTCTTTCGAATCGTTCTGTGCGTAGACCTCGGCGAGTGCGCGCAACTGCGAGTTTGAGCCGAACACCAGGTCCGCGCGGGTACCCGTCCACCTGAGAGCGCCGGTGTTGCGGTCGCGCCCATCGAAGGTTTCGGCGGTATCCGACGTCGGTTTCCACACGGTGTCCATATCCAGCAGGTTGACAAAGAAGTCGTTGGTGAGTCTCCCGACTCGTTTTGTAAACACTCCGTGTTTTGACTGGCCCACGCTTGCCCCCAGCACACGCAGGCCACCGACGAGCACGGTCATCTCCGGTGCGCTCAGGGTCAGGAGCTGTGCTTTGTCCACCAGCAGTGCCTCAGGCGACACGGTAAAGGCGTTCTTCTGGTAATTGCGGAAGCCGTCTGCCTGAGGCTCCAGCACAGCGAACGATTCCACATCGGTCTGCTCTTGCAGGGCATCGGTACGGCCGGGAGTGAAGGGAACCTTGACGGGATATCCTCCAGCCTTTGCTGCCGATTCAACGGCCGCGCAGCCTGCCAGCACGATGAGATCGGCCAAGGAGACTTTTTTGCCACGCTTCTGTGCCCTATTGAAGTTCTTCTGAATGCGTTCGAGCACCCCCAGTACCTTGGCCAGCTGCGCTGGTTGGTTGACCTCCCAATCCTTCTGTGGTGCCAGTCGGATGCGCGCGCCGTTCGCGCCCCCGCGCATGTCCGAGCCGCGGAAGGTAGATGCTGAGGCCCAGGCGGTAGAGACAAGCTCCGACACCGACAATCGTGAGGCCAGAATCTTGGTCTTGAGGTCGGCGATATCCTTCGCGTTGATCAAGGGATGGTCGACGGTCGGAACCGGATCCTGCCAGATCAGGTCTTCGGCTGGAACTTCAGGGCCGAGGTATCGGACTTTCGGCCCCATGTCGCGATGGGTCA
>DKBG01000251.1 GCA_002451155.1 Ignavibacteria bacterium UBA6906 | reverse complement strand
TACGCGACCACCATGTGAGCTCACATGGTGGTCGCGTAACACTGTCGCACTTCATTCTGATTGAGTAGGCCAATGGAGCTATCAGACCTCGGATTTGATCTCTGGTTTCAACAGAAGCGAGAAGAACTGCAGAGACCTGATTGTGGTGTCGCACGAATCACCAGAGTCGACCGGGACAGGTATCTTGTCCGAAATGAACTGAATGAGGTTCAGGCCGAACTGACAGGGAGGATGCTGTTCGGTGCTGAGTCGGGTCAAGACCTGCCGTGCGTCGGTGACTGGGTCCTGGTGCAGTACCATAATGATGGCGCACTCGCCATTATTCATGATATGCTCCCGAGGAAAACGTTCCTCCGCCGGAAGTCTGCCGGCAAGGATGTCGACTATCAGATGATTGCGTCAAATATCGATTACGGGCTCATTGTCCAGTCCTGCGGCGACCGTTTGANNGTCATCCCGTTCAGCAGCGTAGCCCCGAGCGGACTGGACGTGCTGCAACAGTTCCTGAAGAGGGGAAGGACCTGCTGCTTGCTGGGGCCGTCCGGTGCAGGCAAGACAACGCTCGTCAACCAGCTTCTCGGCCGGGAAGTATTTGAAACAAATGCCGTGCGGGAGAAGGACGGCAGGGGAAGACATACGACTGCGCGGCGGCAATTGGTCGCCCTTGAAAACGGAGCACTTCTCGTTGATACGCCTGGCTTGAGAGAGCTGGGGATGATTGCTGTCAGCGAGAGTATTGATGAGAGTTTCTCCGATATTCACGGACTCTCTGAGGGGTGTCGCTTCAACGATTGCACTCATACCACGGAAGTGGGTTGTGCAGTATTGCAGGCGGTGGAGAACGGGAACGTGAGCGTGCAGCGGTACCAGAGCTACATGAAACTGAAGAAAGAATCCGACTTTCATCAATTGTCGTATGTCGAGAAACGCAAGAAGGACAGGCAGTTCGGCCGAATGATCAAGACCGCAATGAAACAGATTAGAAAGAGATAGCCTGCCGTATTCTTGCCGCCAGTGTTCGGACCGCAGGTGGAAAGCGCAGTCGGCTGAACAATGCGTGACAGAACAGTACTGAATAGCACAAAGCCCGGTTTGCACTGGAGTGCTGTACGCAGTTGCAGTTGACAATTGTGGATCGACAATCCACAATTGTCACTCGTTGGGTGCCCGGAACCCCGTCTCAGTCTTGAGAAGCAGACTCCTCGGGGCGGTCCCATAGTGACGATGTCGCGAACTGGTGGAGCGTTAGGATTTTCGCAACATATGGAGATCTTCTTCGCATCGAAAGGAGTCACTCAATCTTTCCCCCCAAGTATTCCTGATCGTGGACCCCGCCAATGTACATTTCCGGCATAGACCTCCGTACCCGATCGCTTCCCCGGCCTGAGGGACACTGTGCTGGATCTCTTTCCCATGCAGAGGTGTTCGCATGACACCCGTCCAACGAGCCTTGTGCGTCGTTCTCCTGTGTGCCGTAGGCTGCGCATCGCAGAAGACGAAGAATTCACAGGAACTCCTGACCATCGCGGGGTGCTGGAAGGGGGTTCACGTGTCTCAGACTGGAAGATCTGATTGGCAGTGGAATTACTTCTCTCTGAGGCCGGACAGCTCGCTCGCCCTGTCCATGATCTATGAGATCGGGCCGCGAAGCCGGATTTGGACGGTCGATGCTGACGTAGGCTTCAATGAAGGAAAGGTCGTCTGGGAATATCATGAGGGCGTTCTGAGTGAAAACAGAGATACGATGACCATGGTGAAGGAATACCGGAGAGAGAAATCAGTGTGGCGGTTCGTTCGCGACNNTCATCACCAGGCTCTTCCGCGAGCGAGTCCATCACCTGGCCTCAACCACAAAAAGCGTCACCTCTACTCTGGTTGGCATCGCCATTGACCAGGGCTTCATTCAAAATGTCGACGAACCTATCTATCGCTATCTGTCCATGTATGCCTCAGTCTTCACCGAAGACAAGAAACGAATCAGAATCCGCGACATGCTTACGATGACGCCGGGATTGGAATGGCGGCAGTTTGGTGTCAGTGAGGCCCAGAATGATGGGATGCAGATGTGGCACTCCGACGATGTGATACGGTTTGTCCTTGAGAAGCCGCTTGTATCTGAACCGGGCACGCAGTTCAACTACACCAACGGGGTGCCTACCGTCACGGGAGCCATCATCAAGAATGCCGTCGGGACGGAAGTAAAGGAGTTTGCGGAGCAATACCTCTTTCGCCCTCTGGGCATATCCGAAAATCTCTGGACGAGCTATCCAGATGGTTCAATAGAAACCGATGGTGGTTTGGCCCTACGCTCGCGTGATCTTGCCAAAATTGGACAGCTTTTTCTGGATGGAGGTGTATGGAATGGTCGGCGAATCGTTTCGGAACAGTGGGTTAGCGCATCAATCCGGGAAAGGCTACGGTTCGGCAGGTCGCATCAGTGGGGGTACGGATATCACTGGATGCAGGCCGAGACTCGAATCGGCAACAGGGTTGAGCACTCCTATTTCGTGCCCGGCGATGGGAACCAGATCCTTGCGGTGTTCCCGTCATTCGACATGGTGGTGGTTTTCACCGCCGGCAACTACGGCCGGGATCCGAAATCGGAATATTATTCCCTGTTCGAAGAGTTCATCCTCCCTGCGGTGAAGCTCAACGAATGAGGAACCGGCGAAAGAGATCTGGGGAATGAGAAAGAACAGGGGTTCCGAGAAATCAAAACCCTTCCCGGTTCTAGGAACCCCGCCTCAGTCTTGAGAAGCAGAATTCCTCGGGGCGGGCCGGAGCGGATGATGTCGCGAATGACGGGTAGTGACGGAGAAGTGTTCGGGGATGAAAGCTCCCGACGAGCTGAGATATGTGATGCCACCTCCCCGTCAAGCGGCTTGCGTTTTCTCCATCACCAGAGTATCTTACTGGCATACACATCGGTGTCTGATGGCGGCCGGAGTGTGATGGCCGCCCTACCGGACCCTGAACAGGTCCAATCCCTACACTACAGGGCCCGTCCTGATGACCTTCCGGCAATGTCTACTGCTGTCACTCCCGGACTTTGTATTGGGCTCCCCGTTTCTCCTCGCACCCCGTGCATGACACAGCTTGCACAAGTGAGGGTCGGTGACGTGACAACTCCTACTGGGCTGAGGCGGCGACGGCGGTGGGTCACTTTGGAGGCATCCGTGAACTGGGAACGTACAAGGCGGCATTCGATGGAGGTGGACGTCGTAAGCGGCGCCTGTCTTTGTCTAGTAGTCGCAGGCAGGTAGTCTCAGACAATTACTGGTAGGAGCGATGAAAGATACGATTGACAGTATGCGAGGCCCAAAGGTATCTCGATTTCTCTTTCCCGTTACCGGGGTCATTGCTCTCGTATGGTTTCTCATACGTGTCATCCCCAAGCCTAGCCGGGCGGCATATCCGTGTATGAGGGTTGCGTATCCAATCGCATCCACGTTCGTTCTCTATCTGTTGGGAATTGCAGCAACAGCGCTTGCGCTGGATCGGATGAAGATTCATTGGAGGAATTCCCGCTCTTGGCCGATGGCCGGATTCTTCATCGTAGCGCTCATAACCGGATTCATTACGTTCCAGGCCGATCAACCGCCTGTCTTTGCAGATTCGAGCTATCTTGACACCGCCAATGTGCCGATGGGTGTGGCACGGGGAATTTTTCCGGGACGCGTTGTGTGGGGGAGAAATCCTGACGCGACGAATGAAGACTGTGGAAACAGTTCATTTGGGGACGCCTACTATCTTCCCAAAAACACCAATATGGATGTCGTCAACGAAATGGTGCAGACGTCGCTTCTTACTCTTACCGGGAGGCCCACTGTTCGCGAGGCATGGGAGGCGTTGTTTGTCCATTTCAATACGAAGCAGGGAAAAGGAGCGACAGGATACCGGACTGGGGAGAAGATCTTTATCAAAACAAACGGCGTCGGTTCGACAGTGGTCGACAGCAGTAATCACAACATTACGGATCTCACCTCATATGTCGAAGCGCGTACCTCACCGCAACCGGTTCTCGCGTTACTCCGTGGGCTTATCAATGACTGCGGTATTCCAGAGGAAAATATTTCCGTTGGTGATCCTCAGCGGGATATTCAGAATGAGTACTGGGATCTCTGGCACACGGAATTTCCCGGCGTCAACTATATATGTCATAAAGGAGGCGAAGGTCGTACTTTTGCTGTCAAAGGGACAAAACCCTCAGTCTTTTTCTCCGATAGGGGCGCAGTATTACGATCCGGCAGCTGGAGCGATATGTCTGTCGGATATCCCGTCTATCAGGACACACTCTACGCAGTGATCGAGGAAGCGGACTACCTCATCTATGTTGGCGCCCTGAAAGTACACGAACGTGCGGGGATGACACTGATTGGCAAATTGGATTTTGGGTCCCACATTCGGCAAAATGCGATGCATATGCATATGGGACTTGTGAATCCGGATGGATTTTCGCCCGCGGGGAACAAGAATAGCAGATTCGGATACAACAGGTATCGGGTTCTGGTGGACGTGATGGGGCATAATAAGCTTGGCGGCAACGCAATGCTATATCTTGTTGATGGGTTATGGGGCGGGGCGGGTGCAAATCTGAAACCTGTGAAGTTCACGATGGCACCATTCAATAACGATTGGCCATCGCTGATCCTCCTGTCCCAGGATCCAATAGCATTGGAATCCGTCTGCTATGACATCTTAAAAGCAGAGTTCACAGCCGACAAACATGCTGAAACGTATCCGCAGATGGTCGGAGTTGATGACCATCTCCATCAGGCAGCCGACTCAGCGAACTGGCCGGCAGGTGTGCGCTATGATCCTGAAAACGACGGGACAGTCATAGGAAGTCTGGGTGTGCATGAGCACTGGAATAATGCGACCACGATGCAATATTCAAGAAATCTGGGAATAGGAAATGGCATAGAACTTCTGAAGCTCAATACCGCTGTGTCAGTTGCAGAAGGAAAGGGCTACATCCCGGGAGAGTATACGCTGGGACAGAACTATCCGAACCCCTTCAACCCAAGCACGACTATCGTATTTGAATTGCCAAAGTCGTCGGTTGTGAGGTTGAGTGTTTATGACATGCTCGGTCGCGAGGTATCAGTGTTAGTGGATGAAAGAAGGGACGCTGGTGTCCACGAAGTCACGTTTGACGCGTCGGGACTCTCCAGCGGAGTGTACCTCTACAAGCTGCACGCGGGGGATTTCGTGCAATCGCGCAAATTATTGCTTCTGCGTTAGCCAGCCAAGGGTGCGAGGGGTAAAGTAAAGCCACACTCGAGGACCAATAGCCATAAGCCTTAACGGACATTGGAATTTCGTACATGCATCCTGTGTTGCGAGGCGTATTACAGCCAAGGAGCAACAGTCGGATGAGAGTATTGACTTGGGCGATAAAGGCAAAGCATACCCGCCCCCTCCCTGTACCGATCTGCTTTGATTGATGATATTCAAACATGCGCGCCGGGCTGTCGTGTTTTGTGGGATGGCCCTGGCCCCTTTTGATTCCATCAATCACATGAACACAACCCGTAAATTCATGAAGTTGAGGCTGAGCCGGAGGACTGATGATCGGATCGACAGTTTCCCACTATGAAATACTTGAAAAGCTGGGAGAGGGCGGAATGGGCGTTGTGTATAAAGCTCAGGACACCAAGCTCAGCCGCACCGTTGCCCTCAAGTTCCTCCCGGAGCAGGTCTCGGTCGGCTCCGCCGAGCTCGACCGCTTCATCCAGGAGGCCAAAGCCGCCGCAGCACTAAATCATCCCAACATCTGCACGATCTACGGGATCGAAGAAGCTGACGCCAGGAATTTCATCGTCATGGAGCTCGTCGATGGGCAGATGCTTCGGGACAAGATCTCTTCCCTTTCGATGAAACAGGCCCTCGATTTCGGCATCCAGATCGCTGAAGGCCTGGCAGCAGCACATGCCGAGGGCATAGTTCACAGGGACATCAAGCCCGAGAACATCATGGTTCGGAAGGATGGTCGGGTACAAATCATGGATTTTGGACTGGCAAAACTGCGCGGTGCATCGCGGCTCACGAAAGAGAGATCGACCGTCGGGACTGCCGGCTACATGTCTCCTGAGCAGGTCCAGGGCCAGGACACTGATCATCGTTCTGATATCTTCTCCCTGGGCGTTCTCCTGTATGAGATGCTCACTGGCCAGCCCCCTTTCAAAGGAACGCATGAGACGGCCATTGCATACGAAATTGTCAATGTCGATTCACCGCCGATGTCTTCGATCCGGCCAGATATACCGCCGCAGCTGGATGCTGTCGTCCTGGAGTGCCTCGAAAAGGACCCGGGCGAACGGACGCAATCTGCAAGTCAGGTAGCGGTGGACCTGAAGCGATACAAGAGGGAATCGAGTCGAGAACGGACAAGCAGAATCACGGCAAAGCAGCCGGTGGTTCGGCAAGATTCGGCTGCAGGAGATCGTACGCCTGCGGCGGGTGCGCACCAAAAGGTGACAGGGGCCCCCGGGCTGAAGACCATCGCGCTTCGGTCCGGTATGACAGTCGTTCTTCTTTTCGTCGGATTGGCGGTAGGGTACCTTCTCAGGCGAGACCCTTCAGTCGGTCAACCGTTACGGGTCACGCTTGATGAGCCGGACGGGCTCCGGTTCGACGGCAGCCGCGGCGGATACACCGTAATTTCACCGGACGGGAAGAACCTGGCATTTGTGGGGATTGATTCTTCAGCGCAAAGTTCTATCTACCTCAGGGCTCTTGCATCAAGCGCCGTGACGAAACTCCAGGGAACAGACGGTGCCATCTATCCGTTCTGGGCGCCGGATGGAGCCTCGCTAGGATTCTTTGCGAGCGGAAAACTCAAACGTGTGGACATATCGGGAAATCCGCCTCTAACGCTTGCCGAGGCACCGGCAGGACGAGGTGGAGCATGGAGTTACAAAGGGATGATCGTATTCTCCCCCGATGTCAAGGACGGGAACCTTTACATTGTCTCGGCCTCCGGCGGAAACGTCCGACGCCTCACTGATCTCGACACGACAGGAAGTGTTGCTCCACGCTTTCCTTTCTTTCTCCCAGACGGCGATCATTTTCTTTTTGTAACGCTCAAGACCGATGGCCCCCCCTCACCGGATAGGACGGACTTTCTGAGCTATGTTGGTGATGTAGACGGCACAGTACACTTGCTCCCGCTTAAGGGCGCGCTCAATATGTTCTATGCTTCCGGCCACCTGATTTACGTACGCCAGACAACACTTATTGCCCAATCCTTTGACCCTGATTCGTTCGAACTCACCGGGAGTCCCGTCCCTCTGGAAACACACGTAAATGTCTGGCCGCAACGCGCAAAGGGCGATTTTTCTGTCTCGCAGAACGGGTTGCTTGTCGTCGGCTACCAGGTCCAGGAACAGCGCGGAGAATTCCTCTGGTTTGACAAGGATGGCAGACAGACAGTGATTACAGCAGGAGATATCGATCTTTCTGCGATGATTTCACCCGATGGAACGAAATTCGCCTATGATCAGACCGTGGATGGGAACACGGATATCTGGGTTTACGACCTGGTAAGGGATGTGAATACGCGCTTCACGTTCGGACCCGAACACGATCATCTGCCTGTATGGAGTCCCGACGGGAAGAGTCTCTACTATTCGCACGACCGTTCGGGAAGGTTTGAGATCTTTCGAAAACCGTCCGACGGTATGGGGCAGGAACAACTCTTTGCCCCTGATTCCCTCTGGACCAGTTACCCCAGCTCGATGAGCCCGGATGGACGGTATCTGCTGGTGACCATTCCTACGGAAACGACATCGATTATTGGGTACGTGCAACTAGCGGAAGGACACAAGAGGGAAGTCCTGATCCAGTCTGGGCACCGTGATATGATTGGGAAATTCTCCCCCGACGGGCGATGGTTTGCGTACCAATCGAATGAGTCTGGACGGAATGAGGTTTACCTGAGGCCGTTCCTGATGGAAGGAGGGAAGATGCAGGTTTCCGCTGGTGGCGGTCAGAGCCCTCTGTGGTCGCATTCCGGAGAGATCTTTTTCGTGTCCGACGCCGAGTTGTCTGTCGTCCGGGCTGATCTCTCGGGAAGCGTTCCTCGGCTGTCTCCACAGAAGAGAGTGTTCAGCTTCAGGTCACAGGCTGGAGTGACGATTCTCGACGTGACGCGCGATGGGAAGAAATTCCTTGCCAGAAACCCGGCGAAATTTGGAGCGCGCAATGGTTTTCTTCTGATCGCGAATTGGCCCGCGTTGGTAAGAAAAGACTGACGCCTCCGGAACAGGACATGTTGACTCTGCAACGTCATTCATCGAGTAGGCCTCTCCGTGGTGGATTATCACGGAGATACCCCTGGATTACCAGGGAGCCCGTCAGGTGGTTCCCGGTCCGCGGCACAGGAACAGAAGATGTTGCGAACAGACATTTTCCGGGCGCTGGTGGACCCTGCGGAAAGAGCCCGGAGAGAAGGGGCTTGGCCGGCCCCGACGAATGACACCGGCTCTCCCAGTCCGCAACTCTTGAAGAAGTACCTTTTGTTGAATAGACTCTCGGCAGAGCAATCGGAAGGCGATGGGTTCGCACCCTGCGTGCGGGCTCTATGAACCCTGATGGAGTCCCTCCAAGAGAGGGCCTGCCTCAATTCCCGTGTCCCTACCCTGGGGGATTCACACGAAGACCTTCATCGGGATGATCGGCCGTGAGCTTTCTGGTATTTCGGGTCTGCGTTGTCCCCCCGGTCTCGTATGCACACGTAACGAAAGGATGACTGCACAACATGAACCGACGTGATTCCTTAAAACATCTGGCAATAACGCTTGCCGGCGTACCCCTGCACAACTTCAGCACGCGCGTGGAGTTTGAGCATATGACTGCCATGCTCGATGATAGCGTTCTAACGTATCTCGACCCACTGCGGACGGAACCACCGTGCCGATCGGAGATACGGATCGAGCGAGGTGGAGGCCGGCTCTTTCTCAACGGGAAGGAGGAATTTCCGTTCTTTGCCGTTAGCTCCAGCCCACTCCGTACGGCAAAGAGTTATCGAGAAGCTGGCATGCGCTTTCTGCATCCGTTGATCGGTCTTGAAGACGGCTGGATCGCTCCGGGGATGTACGACTGGTCACAGTACGACAGGTATTTTGCGAAGCTCCTGGAGATCGTTCCCGACGCATTCCTCTTCCCCCGTATTCATCTGTATGCTCCCGTGTGGTGGAAAGAGGCACATTCACAGGAGCTCATCAAGTGCGGACTCCCTGTTCCCCCGGAAGAGTACCACGTTGCCCCGCAGTATATCGACAGGGATGCGGGACTCAACTGGGCGCTGAACGATCCGTATGGCGCCTCGTTTGCCTCTGAGATCTGGAAAAAGGAGACGGCGGAGACGCTCCGGCAATTCCTGAGGCACATGGAATCCTCTCCCCTGAGAAGCAGAATGATGGGATATCACGTATCCGGCATGCACACGGGCGAGTGGCACTACCTCGGCTGCCGGTGGATGCCCGACTATAGTGCTCCGATGCAGAAGGTGGCGGGGCCGGTTCCCCCCGTTGAACGCCGGATCGACAAGGACGGACCGCTGTTGCGCGACCCCGCCACTGATGCGGATGTCATCGATTTCCTGAGAAAGTACCATGCAAACACGGCCGAGACGGTGGCAGCGTTCGCGAAGATCATCAAGGAAGAGACCGGGAGGCGTATCATTTGCGGAACGTTTTTCTGCTATGTTCTGGAAAACGTGATGATCCAGGAGGCGGGCCACCTCGTGCCGGAAGCGGTTCTCCGTTCTCCCGATCTCGATTACATTGCCACGCCGTACACCTACCAGCGGAGCAATGTCCCCGGGAATCAACGTTGGGATAGTGATGTCATTGACGACGCGGGGAACTGGCTCGGCCGTGCCCGGGGGGTCGGGGGCGACGGCGCATACCGTGTGTTGAGTGAATCGATTCGCCGGAACAAGAAGATGTTCATCTCGGAAATTGACTGCAGCACCTATGTGGAGCCGTACCGGCGGAGCGAAGGCGGATCCGGTTCGGAGACAATCGACGGGACGCTCAAGATCCTCCGCCGTGATATCGGTCAGGTTTTTGCGACAGGGCATGCCGGCTGGCTGTTCGACTTCGGACACCTTGACCCGCCCTTCAAAGCCAACAAGAGCTGGTACGATGATCCGCCGATGATCCGGGAAATCAGATCACTTTTGAGTCTGGGAGAATTGCAGCGCCCGAAGCTCGACATCGCTCCGATCTCCGAGATCGCAGCGGTCTATGAACCGAAGTCATGGCTGGCGACGAAGAGCTGGAAGGCTGAGGAACCGTGGGAGCACTACGGGATCGTCATTAGTGATTTCATCGGCCATTGGATGGTGAACTCACAAGCGCGTACGATCAACCGGATCGGTGCGCCGGCGGATTTTGTGTACCGGTTCGATCTCACTGCCGATGACCGTTCCCGTTTCAAGCTCTTTCTCATGGTCAATACCTTTTCCCTGACAGACGATGAAGTGCAGCGGCTTCGAGCGCTCTTCCGGGGGACGGGTGGAACGGTGGTCTGGTTCTACGCGCCGGGCTACATCGGTGAACATAAGTTTGAACCGTCGCACATGGAAGAGTTGACCGGTTTCACATTCAAACGGATGGATGTGCCCGGCCCTATGATGATCCGCTGCAAGATCGAAGAGAATGAACTGAAGTTCTTCGGGGAATTCGGAGTCCGGAAGCCGCAGTACCCGCGTTTCGCAGTGGTTCAGCGCGAGGGCGAAGTGATCCGGGTGCATGGCACCTGGAGCGACAGTGAGGAGATCGCTTTTGCGAGCAAAGAATATGACGGTTTCACCTCGATCTACGTGGGGACGGGACCGATGCCGGTGGCATTGCTCCGGTGGATCGCAGCGCGGGCAGGAGTGAGGCTCTGGAGCTCGAAACCGGACAACGTACGGGCCACGAAAGACGCAGCAATGCTCGTTGCGAGCGATGCTGGTGAGCGGGTCTTCAGGCTGCCATATCCGATGGCGGCCGAGGATGGAGGAGACGCGGCAACCGAATACAGGCTTTCAATGCAGTTCGGGGAAGTGAAACTGTTTGTGAAGCCCTGACACCGCGAAGGTCCAGTCCTCAGAAGAAAAGCCCCCGGAGAATCCGGGCTCGGTTTTGACGCAGGACGGACAATTCACTCCGCGCGAGTCCTTCGATTGGTGTCCAATCCCAATGTGCGGACACCCCCGGTCCAGAGGGGGGGAAGGTCAAGATCGAGGCGTTCATGAAGATTCCCCAGGTGTCCCGATTGGCCCCTGATCCCGGTGTTTCATGTTCACCCGCAATGGTATGACAGTTGCTACTGACGAGTGACAAAGCGGTACACACCACTGCCGACCCGATAGACCTCAGCCTGAACATGCTTGCCCACGTACTTCACCCCCAAAGCCCTTGCCGCTGGTAGGCCGCTCTCGAATACGTCCCCCGCGCCGGCTGCCGGTACATGCACTTCAGCCTCGGCTCCGACCGGAACCTCCACCTCCAGGGTCAAAGTCCTTCCCTGGCGCTGCCATTTGGATTGCACGCGACCTCGCACTGTCTCGATCCTGACACGTACCCATTCCAGGGAGTTGATCACCGCCGGTTTAATGAGAAACCGGCGATATCCCGCTTCCACCGGTTGTACTCCGCCGAACCGCGAAAACAGGGTCGCCGCCGCGCCACTGAACATGGCGTGATTGTGGGAATTCATCCCTCCTCTGGGATACCACTGCTCCCAGGTGGTGGTGGCGCCAAGTTTGATCTGGTGGCCGAAACTGGGATAGGTGTGTTGAGTAAAGATCTGCAGCGCCAGATTACCATATCCATGATCGCAGAGGACATCGCCGATATACTGCGTTCCGGCGATGCCGGTATCGAGATGCCCCTCTTTATCGATCAGGATGGTATGAACCAGATGCTCAGCCACTTCTTCTTTCCGATCGAGCGGCGCGATATTCAACGCCAGAGGCAGTATGTCCTCGGTTTGAGAGCCGTTGCCGTAGGTATTCTGCTCGGGATGAAGAAAAGCGGCGTTATACGCGTGACGGATCGAATCGGCTAGCGTGCGATATTCCTCCGCAGCCGTTTCGTCGTTCAGGACCAATGCTGAGTTCGCCACGGTTGTCGCACACTGGAAGAACAAGGCGGTGTTCACCGCCGCCACGTTGCTGAAATAGGATTCCCAGGTTCCCTGGTTGGGCGCGCACCAATCGCCGTACCCGTCACGATAAATCAAATCGGGAGTCCTCCTGGTAACCGTATCCACATACGATTTCATTACAGCATAATTTTCGCGCAAAATGGCTGTGTCACCGTAACACCAGTACAATCGCCATGGCAGCAGCACCTGATCGCCGTCCCAGTCCGGATTGCCGTTGCCGCCGCGGCTGTCCCGTAACCATTTGCGGTAATAGCGGTACATGGAAAAAAAGAACATCGCCCCTTCTTCATAGACGCGTGAATCCATAGCACACGGCGTCCGTTCGTCCCGCATGGGACAATCGGTCGGAATAGACATNNATTTCCACATAGCGAAAGCCGTGATAGGTAAACCGTGGTTCGTAGCTCTCGATTCCGTTGCCTTTGAAAATATAGATATCCGTAGCTTCGGCTCTGCGATTGGTCCAGGGATCGATCATGCCGGTGGAATCGATCAGTTCGCTGTAGTGCAGTGTGACGCTGTCCCCCCGCTGGCCCTGCATGCGAATGCGCACCCAGCCGGCGAAATTCTGTCCCATGTCGGCAACGAAAACGCCCTGCCTGGGTTCGGTGATGTGTACCGGTGAAATGGTCTGCGTAACTCGAAGCGGCGGCATGGTGTTGGCAACCAGCTGCCCGCCCGGCGAGTCGGTTTCAATGACCGCTGACCAGTCCCTGTCATTAAAGCCATACGTACTCCAGCCGCTCCGCTCTTTGCGAGCATCGTACCTTTCACCGCAATAAATGCCGCACTCGTTGATCGGGCCTTCATGAGAACGCCAATGCCGATCTGAGACGATCTCCTGGTGTGAACCATCCGCCAGGACAATTCGTATCTGCACAATGAATCGTTTGGACTTCTCCCATTTCCATCCCCACTGGGAATAGGTGGAATCGTACCCGCCGCCGAGCATAACGCCCACCGCATTCCCGTTTTGCCGCAGCAGTGTGGTTACATCAAACGTATCGTAGAGGTTTACACGATCATAGTGGGAGTTGGGCGGGGCCAATACCTGATCGCCGACTTTGGTTCCGTTCAGGTACAGTTCATACCATCCCAGACCGTATATGTAGGCCGTGGCGTGTTTGACCTTTCCTGACAGGGAAAATTCTCGTCGGAACAGCGTTGAGGCAGCCTTTTCGGTCGGTGCTGCCGA
Organism: Ignavibacteria bacterium UBA6906; assembly: GCA_002451155.1. GTDB lineage: Bacteria > Bacteroidota > Ignavibacteria > UBA10030 > UBA6906 > UBA6906. The sequence continues at coordinate 6,270 of DKBG01000251.1, read as the reverse complement.
AATCCATTGGGCGTGCCAATCCGATTCTTCCAACAAACCGACCTGCCAATGTCCCGGCTCACTCCATGGCGATGCCCGGTCAAGGTCATCCCACACGCGAACCTGCCAATAGCACTGCTCGCTGGACGCCGGCGCCGCACCTCCATATACCACGCCAGTGGAATTTTCTGAGTCCACTTTACCGCTGTCCCACAAATCGCCGATGCCGCGTCGGAGCAAAATCAGATTCCGGCTGACCAGAATGTGGTAAGCGCTCTGGCGGGTGCCGCGTCGCGCCGAACTCAATATCCAACCCAACGTTGGCCTGCGATGGTCGACGGCGAGTGGGTTGACGGCGTGGTCGCAGTAAAGGCCGTCTACTCGGATGGAATATGAGGTTGTTGCGATCAGGCTGGTTTGAGCGGTCATTGCGAAACAGAGCAATGCGNNGGGAGCGCGGGAACATCGATTGCCCTTGGCGCTCTCTGCGCGATGCGGCATTCTCCCGGAAAGATATGTAGCATGTATCTAAATTGCCATGATATAGACAGTGTTGTTGCGGCGGAGGTGTCCCTGCAGAATCCCTCACGGATGATCCTCATTCATGATGATCAGATGATCCGGGCATTCCCCGGAGTGTGTAGTCATTTGTCATCTGTCGGATGAGATTGATCAGCGGGGGCATAGCAATGATACTACTCCAATGTCCGAAGAGCTTCCGTCCCTGAGAACGCGCATCCGCGAGCGTGAAGGGTTCCAGAGCGTTGCAGAATCCATCGGTCGCCTTCATACGGTTACGAAATCTTCTCCCCGATTGCGGACTGCTGTGTGAAGGTTGCATCAGCCGATCATGTCGCCGTACTCCTGTTTCATCCAATCACGGAGAGCTCGTTCACACTGTCGCACGGGGATCAGGGGAGGTTGACGGTAGCATTGACCACGCCATCACCTCCTGGTCGGAGGCTGGGTGAGCGTACAGGTGTCCGTTGATGTGTGGGTGGAGCGAACCGTTCTCTTTCGTGTCACCAAGCGATCACTTCCGGGCCTTCAGATATTCCGGTTCGTCCCCCTCATACCGGGCATATCTGCGTAGCAGTGTGAATTGATACCCTGGTTGTGGCTTGACGTCAATGTCGGCCGATGATGCCGTGAGGCCAATCAGGGCTCCTGCGCAGAGTCCGATACCCCCGGATCGCAGTGGGATGGCCAATTTGGGCGTGAGAGTGTTGTAGTAATCAGGATCATTGGCGTCGACGCTCTGTGCGGCTGCAACTCCGATGAGAAGACCCGCAGCAAATCCTATCCCCATTCCCAGACCGACATTCGATCTGCCTTCCGACCTGACTTGAACCACGTTTCTCCACCCAATGAGGGATACCATTCCAGGGTGTGCGGCCAGCATTGTATCCGGCGCCCCCGGCGTGGAAGTGATAACGAGAGCCGTATCCCGAATTGAGAGGAGTTCGCCCCGCACGACGGAAGAATCCCTGAGATACACGTCGATCGCTCGCCCACCGGCGCTGGCGGACTGTATAACCGACGCCGAGATCGCAAGAATGACGGAACCTCTCCAGATCATTCTACCCTCCATTGAAGTATCCTGTGATGGCGCATCCGGGTACACCTCTGGGAATTGATTGTGAATTCCGAGAACAATGAAGAAATCGACCACTCGCCTCATGACTCCGGTCGATTCACTTTCTCGTTTGGAGATATGGTGGTTCAGCCTTGTCGTATCTGGCGGATTTCCGCAGCTTCTTCAATTGATCTGGTTGGTTCCCGGTTAGATCGAGGTCGGGAGATGAGGCGGCGAGGCCCACAAGCGCACCTCCTGTCGCGCCGGCCAATCCTGAAATTATCACAGCGCCGATGGCATCCCCCGTTGTGGAGATCTCAGCGTCCCAGCTAGAATGGTCGACCGCAGGNNCCGCCACAAGTCCCAGCCCAAAGCCCAGGAGGACGTGTGACTTTCCTTCAGATGTGACCCGTGCAATGTTCCTGAACGGGACGACCGACGTTGACCCGGGTTGCTCCTCGAGGAGCGCCTCGGAAGCATTCAGGATGGGTGTGATGATAAGGGCGGTGTCACGAAGAGCGAGGAGTTCTCCGGTGACAATGGCGGAATCCCTCATAAGGATGTCAATCACTCGACCGCCGGCTCTGGCGGGGGTTATCACGAGGGCAGGGAGCACAAGGATTATTAGCGATGTCCAGGCCATAAGAACCTTCGTATGTGCCGGGAAGCTCGTTCTGTATTCTGCTTCTCGGGATGTCCAAAGTCCCTTCAGAGGTTGTCATGGAATTGTCAAAATTATGGACGTCGCCGACGTCGTGATCTGGAAGTCCGGATGTCCTTGACTATTTGCCGTTAGTTTGGTATACAGCTTCATTCTCTGGCTGTTTGATTCCTGTTTTTGTTGTACTCCCCCGACTGGAGGCGACCAGATGCGCATCAGCTCCGCGGCGTGCCGTTATCGACTCTTTTCCTCTCTGCTCGTCCCGCTCATTCCCGCAGTCCAACCTCTGAATCCAACCTGTCTGTCCTTCTCGTCCGTGCGTCCTGAAGATGCGGATTCGTAATCTACCCAGAGCCTGTATCACTGTGCATTACTGACTCGGGTTCCACCCATGAATGCAATGCCCTGAATTACAATTGTGTGGTAAACTCGTTCTGGCACATGACATCTCTTCACTCCGAATAGGCTCGAGAGTCAATAGGGGGATGTGATTTTCGAGTAGGAGAGATTTGAGGACACTACGAAGATGGCAGGAGATATTCCACAACAGGCTCAGTCCGGTAATGAGAGAACGGATCCTGGGTGTTTGGGCAGGTGTACAGAGGTCACCCGCATCGGTGTTCGGACTGCGGTCATACACTAAAGACATCACGAAAGGGAGACACGCTTGAAACGTACTCTTGTCCCCAGCAGCAGTCCGTATGCGCCGGTTGTTGGTTTCTCGCGAGCCGTACGGGTCGGCAACTTCATCTCCATCGGCGGTACGGCACCGATTGATGCTGACGGCGCGACAGTCGGCATCGGCGATCCTGCCGCTCAAGCTCGGCAGTGTCTTGAGACGGTTCGACGTGCTCTGGAACGGGCAGGAGCGTCGTTGGAAGACGTTGTGCGGACAAGGATGTTGTTGACGCGAATCGACGACTGGCAGGAAGTCGCAAAGGTCCGTGGAGAGTACTTCAAGGACATACGCCCAGTCGACACCGTTATGGAAGTCAGCCGATTTATCAATCATGAATGGCTGGTTGAGATCGAAGTCGATGCGATCATTGCAGACGGCTGACGTTCAAGACTGTGTTTGCGAAGACAGTCAATCGCAGCCGAGATGCGCGATCATGAGGGACTACGATACTAGTTTTGGGAACTCCGCGCAGCGCGAACAATTCCGGAACGTCGAGTCGGCGGTTACTACGGTCATTTACGGCTGTTCCTCGTGTCCGCAGGTGAAGGAAGGAGACGTCCCGGACAAACGACCGTAATGGTCATGATTGGAAAGGTATTCGAGTAGATGATAAAACCGAAGATGGAAAGACAGCTCGAGCGTACCTTCATTGCTCTCGTTGCCAGCGGTAGCCTCGGCGTCACTCTCGCCCATGGCATCCACGCCGTGTTGCGCCGATGGCTGCCTGTGTTTGGGGAAACATCCGCTGAAACTCTGACGTTGGCTGTGCTCCTCGTGTCCGTTGGCTTTGCAGCCGCTCAACTCATTCTGCGCCGGCATCTTCATCTTCATTTTGCTGCACTCGCGCTGTCAGGCGTTGCATCGCTTGGTCTTGCGGCGTCCGGAGATGGATTCGGTGCCGGGTCCACCACCATCCTCGTCGTTGGAATGCTCGATGCGTATTTGGCCTACTGGATTTCATCCCGGCTCCCCGCCTCGTTGGATCATGCGCTGAGGAGGCATCCGGTTCAATCGGTGCTCTGGGCACTTCTCGGTGTTCTCCTTCTCGTTCAGACCGGAAGACTCGGAACGTACATGGCAGATCCGTCAGTTGATTGGTGGCTTACGACCCGGAACCCATGGTGGGCGAAGCACATGTGCATGCCCGCGTACATCCAGGCTGCCGATTACGCTCGTCAGGGCGAAGCGAACGTCTACGACGAGCGGCATTACCCTGCAATCACTCGGAACGCAAAGCTGCATCTTGCGGTTCTGGGTATGGATCCATTCGTCGGGGATCCGTATCAGTATCCGCCCCAGTTTCTTCTCGCGCCGTCGATTGCGCTCTGGCTGACGAATGATTTCCTCGCGATGCGAACGGTGTGGTACAGCCTGCAGGTGTTTGGGTTTGTTCTTGTGGCGGTGCTGCTTGCCTGGTGGATTCAACCCCAAGCAGGCTCGGTCCCGATGCTTCTGATTCCCCTTGTGTGGATTTCCGTTCCCGCGATGCAGTGTTTTCAGTATGGACAGGTTCATCTTGCAACCATCGTTCTTGCGGTGGCGGGCTTGCTGGCCTTCGAGCATCAGCGAGATTGGCTTGGCGGATTGCTGCTTGCGGCTGCGATCCTGTCGAAACTTTTTCCTGCAATTCTCCTCATACCGATGCTCGTCCAACGCCGATGGAAACCACTGGCGTGGACCGTTGGACTCGCCTGTCTTCTGACGGTCGTTTCCTTGGTTGTGGTGGGAACGAACCCCTTCGGGGCGTTCATCGACTACCAGCTGCCCCGGCTTTCGAATGGCAAGGCGCTGGCATCCTTCACGAAGGAATGGCCGGAACTGCGCGAGGTCGTTACGGCAAACGTCGTGTCGCTCTATGGAGTGGTGTTCAAGCTTCGCGAGCTTGGCGTTCCCGGAATGTCCGATGCACTGGCGCTCTGGACGATGCGCCTGTACTCTGTTTTTGTTTTGCTGGTAGCCGCGGTTGCGGGAAGAGGTAGCCCTTCCCGGTTGCGTCAAGCAGCAACGTGGCTTGCCCTTCTGAATCTGGCCGCGCTGCAGACGTCACTCGCGTGGGGCGATTACGTGACGGTCGGAAGTGTCTGGCTTCTTTCGCTCATGGCGGTGCAACAACGTTACCCGAAGTGGCAGACGGNNGGAATAGTCCCTATGGGCGTGTTGTCGCCCACAGCCGCTATGATGATTATGACCAGCGCTGGCGCTCTGCTGCTGTGTGTACTAAACGTATGGGTTGTTCTGCGGTGGGAACCCGCGCTGCAAGCGGCAGCAGGTGACCTGCCGCCTGGCAGGTGATTCAAGGACCGGCGAGAAATGTGTTGTTGAATTCTGCTCTCAATACCATGGTCCATGCCGACCGAAACAACATTCTTGGGGAGCACACAGTGGGAACGAGGTGGGTGAAGATGGGTGGTATGGTTCAGAACCCTCAACCGAGCAAGCCGATGTATCGATGCGTTCCGGGGCGCCGCTGGAGGCCGCCCCGTTGACCAAAGAGCAGGAGACGCTGAAACGCGCCTTCCTGTGTCCCGTCCGATCGAGAAGCGGTGGGACGAGACGGGTGCACGGTGACCAAAGGCTCTATTGGCTGCGCCGTACGGAGCGGCCTCGTGTGCCCGGAACCCACCGGGCGCTGGTGGGAACACTGATTTTGTCGCGAAGAGTCAGTCCCTTCCCCCCCCTTGCCCTCTGCCTTGCATTTCCCTCTGGTCTGCCTTAAGTTACCGACAAATATAGCGATTTATGATGGCTTGCCAGGCTTGACGGCCATCAGTCTGGACCCTGATCAAGTTTCCCCGCTTTAGAGCCCGCTCTGACGACCGCGTCGCCTGAAAGAGAACCAGTTCTCGCGTTGGCACGAGGTTCCTCATGCCAGGATTCATCGGGAAAACAATCTCCCACTACAAGATCCTTGAACGGCTCGGCGAGGGCGGCATGGGGATGGTGTACCGCGCCGAAGATGTCAGGCTTGGAAGAACTGTGGCGATCAAGGTCCTGAAGGGATCTTCTACGCGAGGCAAGGAATCCAGACAACGATTCATCTCAGAGGCTCACAACGCGTCAACCCTCCAGCACATCAATATCTGTACAATCCATGAGATAGAAGAAACCTCCCGCGGCCAGCTTTTCATTGCTATGGATTTCTACGAAGGGGAAACGCTGAAGAAGCGGTTAACCGGGGAGGTCATTGGGACAGACGAAGTTGTGGAAATAGCGCTGCAAATTGCGGGAGGACTGAAGAAAGCGCACGAGAACGGCATCATTCACAGAGACATCAAACCGGCAAACATCTATATCACAAAAGACGGTATTGTCAAGATCCTCGATTTCGGGTTGGCGAAGGAGGGTGTCGCAGCCCCCGGGGCTGAAGCCCCGGGG
>DKBG01000030.1 GCA_002451155.1 Ignavibacteria bacterium UBA6906 | reverse complement strand
GTCACCGTGGGCTGGGAAGGTCCGATTGTCGTCCTTACGGGACTCCGCTATTGGGTAGTCATTCATCCATCGTCCATTGTCAATCGGTTCGAAGGGTATACCATCGTCCACACGGAGTCCATTCTTATGAAGGCATTGATCTCTGTTCTTGCCCTGGTACTGCTCATTTCCGCCAACCGTGCGCAGGGGATGCACGCAACAGTGCCTCCCGGCACTGCCTCCCTGACTGGCACGGATTCGACTTCCAGGCTTGAGGCACAGTTCACCGCGCTCGCCAGGACATGGATGCAAGCGTACAACTCGGGCGATTCGGCGACGCTTGAAGCGATGTATGTCCCTGATGCCGATTACATCTCCGGCCATGTGAGGGGGCTGGTGGCGAAGGGACGCGCTCGACTGATCGCCAATTTCCAGGACGGAGTCAGAATGGGGGGACATATTGACTCTCTGACCATTCTTTCGATTCATGCGGATTGTGATCTTGCGACTCTGCTGTGCGAGTATCAGGCCACGAATAGCGGTCAGAAGGCAGCCGGGCGGACACTGCTCGTCATGAAGAAGATCGCCGAGAAGTGGCGCATTGTCCTACACATGACCGTGGTGTGAAGCACTCTCGGGCCGAAGAAACATCCGGTGTCCGCTCGGAGTGTTTTTTCCTGCAACAGCCGAGAACCGGCCACATTCCGTAACTTCTCTCTCCAGGTTTCGTAAAGGTGATGTGTCCGCTTTCAGAGCGGAACTGCCGGGGCCCAAAGGTCCGACCGTCAAATCTCAAACACTTCGTAAGGATTGCCATGAATTTCAAAGAAATCGGTGCCGGGTTCGTTGTTGTATTTCCGATTGTCCTCGTCGTCAGCCTGGTCGTGAGCTATCTGTACAGTCTTCTCGTGCACGGGAGCGGCATGGCTGACTGGGAGTCATCGATTCGGTTTGCCATTATCTTCGGCCTGGTTTTTCCAATTATTCGTCAACTGGATAAGAAAAAGGGGTAGCAGCAGTCGGGAGGGCGACCTGACGGCGAACGGCGTCACGATTCCTGGCAATTCTCCTGCGCACCGTACATATCAGGACCCGTGTCGTTTCCTGTCCGGCGCGATTCCAGCCAGGATCTTCGACACCCCAGCCATCTGACCGGAGACAGAGCCAACACCGAGTCATTCGGAGCGTGTTATCTCTTCCTGGTTTGGGGGACCAGCGATGGATTCGCGGTTGTGCATCCGGATAGAAGTGAGAACGCGCACTGCAAGTCCGAGCACGAGCCGAAGGACTCCCTTGTTCTGATCACTGTAGCCCCGCGGATCGCCGCAAGCAGTGATTACCGCCCGGACACTCCGTGGAACCTCTCTCGACCCCAAGGGAATCATATCAAAGGCCTACTTCATGCGACTTCACGCAACCTGTCTCGCCGCAACCGCCCTCCTTCTTTCCTGTACCACTTCAGACCTGGCCGCGGGGGTTCGTCCCCTTGCCACAGGTGCGTTCGCCGTCGAGTTCGACGTGACATACTCCGGATCTCCGGAGGCGATCTATGATGGGATAACAGGTGACATCAGTGCATGGTGGGATCACAGCTTCTCCGGTCACCCGCTCCGTATCTATATCGAGCCGAAACCTGGTGGAGGGTTTTTCGAAATCTTCAACGAAGCCGGGGACGGAGTGCTCCACGCCACTGTTATTTACGCACACCGGGGGAAGATCCTGCGTTTCGAGGGGCCACTAGGATTGGCCGGGAGGGCGATACAGAATGTTGTGACCTATACCTTTGAAAAGGCAGGGGAGGACTCAACGCGGTTGCGCCTCGAGGTTCACATGCAGGGGGAGATTGACGAACGGATGGCCGGAGTGGTCGAACAGGTGTGGCGTCATTTCCTGATTGAACGATTCAAGCCATATGTGGAGACCGGGGCGTACAGGAGGAGATAGCCGTCAGCTGTCAGCCCATTGAGGGGTTCCTCTGCCTCTTTAGTGGATTTCGAATCAGGCCCGTTCCCTCAAAAGACCGGCGCCGTCAGGGGGAACGAGAAAATACCCATGAGGCAATGCTCAATGTGCTGACAAATGACTTCCGAGAGCCGGGCCCCTCCACCCCCCTGTCCCCCGGCCCGTCAGTTCTTTCTCACTTCTTTTCTTCAACGCCCGGCATTGCGGGCATTTTGTTTGTATTCCATGTCTCAACCTTAATCTTCCATGAGCCGTCCGCTGCGCGCTCATAGACCGTAAGGTATTTCCCCTCGTCGGACATCCCAGGCATTTGGGGCATCTCCATCGTCATGGTGTACGTGCCAATCTCATACGCGTGCGACCCACTGACAAAGACATCTGTCGTCACGAAGTTGACATTTGTGAATTTCATGTCCAAACCCATCATCTTGGTGTAGTGTTCCTTGATAGCCTGCTTTCCTTTGAGGAGAGGTCCGTAATTTGGGAGCGAGATCGGATCGTCGGTGTAAAGCGCCATCGTAGTGTCAATGACCCCCGCAACCATGTCCTTGGCTGCTTTCTGGGTCATAGCCTCGATNNTGGTTGCGGAGCTGTGCAGGAAACCAGCCAGAGACCGCAGAGCAGAAGGAGGATGAAGTTTTTCATCGGTGGCTCCATAGGGTGTGATGGGCAAGGAATTATGAATTTGTCGGAGAGCGATTGCAGGAACGTATGAAAATGGGGAGGGAGTGTCAAGGAGAGTCTGACTCGGGCTCATTCCACATTTCATGTCTCCCATGATGTATTTCCTATCAGCCCGGCTCCCTCGATGGTCCGGCGAATAGGGAAAGCCAAATACGCATTACGGAATCCTCAATTCGCTGGCAACTGACTCCCGTCCGGCAGCCCCCAATCCCTTCTCACGCCATCAACAGCGCCTTCAGATCCTCATATCTCGCCCGCATCGGCAGAACCTGGCGGGGTCGATCGGCAAGGCCGCGGAGCTGATCCGGGAGGGGAATCACGTGCTGGAGATCTCCGCCGTACGCCTCCGGGAATTTCGCGGGGTGAGCGGTTGCCAGGACAACGAATTTCGCACCGGGGTCATGCCGCTCCCTGTACCGATCGGCCACGGAATACGCGACTGCTCCGTGCGGGTCGAACACATACCTGTATCGCGCAAACGCGTTGGCAATTGCTGCTCTTGTGTCATCATCCGTGCGGCTCTCTGCACCGATACACGCCCTCATCGATTCCAGGTTTTCATCGAAAAGCGCGGTGATCCGGGAAATGTTGTTCGGATCCCCAACATCCATTGCGTTTGAGAGCGTTGACTGTGCGGGACGAGGGCGGTAGACACCGGTGCGCAGATATTCAGGCAGGACGTCATTGATGTTGGTGGCGGCCAGGAATCGTTTCACTGGCAGCCCCATCGCCCGGGCCATCAGGCCAGCCGTCAGATTCCCGAGATTCCCGCTCGGCACGGCAAATATGACCCCCCGGTCATCTGCATTCACCTGGCGCCACGCCGCAACATAATAGAAGACTTGAGGGAGCAACCGGGCGATGTTTATCGAATTTGCCGAAGTGAGCGCGAGGGCTCGGGTCACCGTCGGATCTGCAAATGCCCCCTTGACCATCCTCTGGCAGTCGTCAAACGTCCCCTGTACGCGCACTGTCTCCACATTTGCAGCCACCGCAGTAAGCTGGAGCTCCTGGATGCGGCTGACCTTTCCCTCAGGGTAGAGTAGCACGACGCGAATTCCATCGATTCCTGCGCATCCGCTCGCGACAGCGCTCCCCGTATCGCCGGACGTCGCGACGAGGACGATCGTTTCCCTCTTCATTCCCCGTCGCTGATAGGCGAGCATACGTCCGAGGAACCGCGCGCCGAAATCCTTGAATGCGAGGGTAGGTCCATGGAACAACTCCAGGGCCGCCAGGGTGTCATCGAGTTGTCGCAGGGGCAGAGGAAACGCAAACGCGTCCTCACAGATCGCCTGCAGTTCATGATCAGGGATTTCTCCGTCAAGCATCGATCTGGCAATCAGGTACGCGATCTCGGGGAAGGGAAGAGGAGTATCCTGAGTTAGGAGCTGCCCGGGAAGGGGCGCGAGCTTTTTGGGGAGATAGAGGCCTCCTCCCGGCGGGATGCCGCGAGCGACGGCTTCGAGGAACGTCGCCCGATGGTGCCTGTCGAGGGTGCTATAGAGCAGCATTGGGCTCTTCTGTCTTTATGACCGCGCCATGCGTGTTGACCCGTGAGCAAAACGTTGACCAGGGTGTCCCGATTCGGGAGAGAGCATTTCCCATAGCGTTCGCAATCTGGTGGCACGAGTGTTCCCCGCGTGTGAGCGCAAACAGGGCGGGGCCGGATCCGGAGATGCTGCATCCGAGCGCTCCGGCTTCGAGGGCAGCCTGCTTCATTTTATAGAAGCCCGCGATCGTATGCGCACGGGCCGGCTCAACGATAACATCCTGGAGCGACCTTCCGATCAGCCCGTAATCTGCCGTGAGCAGTCCGGCGACAAGTCCGGCGATATTCCCGGTTTGAGTGACGACCTGCCCGAGGGGGACGGAGGCGGGGAGGAGTGACCGGGAGACCCTGGTTTCAATCGTGCCGGCCGGGAGAATGACAGCGCACCAGAGATCGTCGGGAGGAGTTATTCGGACCACATCCAGCGGGTCATACCCGCGAACGATCGTGAAGCCGCCCAGGAGAGAGGGTGCGATGTTATCGGCGTGTACGGCTCCGCTTGCGACCATTTCTCCCTCGAGGGCAAAGGGGAGGAGTTCGCGCATCGAAAGCTCCAGATCGAGAAGCGCGTTGCAGGCCACCGCCGCCGCGACCGCGCTCGCCGCGCTCGATCCGAGTCCGCTGCCGGATGCAAACCCCTTCCGGATATTGACAGTTACCCCGATGTTCCGCCCTGATCGCTTCAGGAGGGCAGCCACCGGGGGCCCCGCGGTGTTCTTCTGAGGATCAACAGGAAGCATCGATCCGAGGTGGTTCAGTACCGCAATGGTAATGGCCCGGCCGGAATCTATGGTGACCGTTACGTCGTCCCCCAGCCCTTCGAGGGCAAACCCCATCACGTCGAACCCGCACGCGACGTTTGAGACTGAAGCGGGCGCAAAGACCGTAACTGATCTAGGTTTCTCAGTCACGGTGATACCCGATGCGAATGATGTCCGCCAGAACGCCTGTTGCGGTGACATCCGCGCCAGCGCCGGGTCCCTTGATGACTACGGGATGGTCGCGGCAGTTCACCGTCGTGAGGACGATCGAAACATCCCCGCCTGTCAGGACCGCCGTCGGATGGTCGGCCCGCACAGCGCGGAGCGAGACTCCGGGCGGGCCGTCACCCCATGACGCAAGGTAGCGGAGCACCTCGCCTCTATCAGCAGCCTTCTTCCGCAAATCCTCGTACCCTCGATCCAGAGTCGGGAGGGCCTTGAGGAAGCGGTCCATGGGCATCCGTTCGAACGATCTCGGGAGGAGCGAGGCGACACGAATCTTCTTGAATTCAAGCGAATGGGACGCTTCACGCACAAGGATCAGAAGCTTCCTCGCAACGTCGAGGCCGTTCAGATCGTCCCTGGGGTCAGGTTCCGTGAACCCCCGTCTTCGCGCGTCGAGTACAATATCGCTCAGCGGTACGGTGCCATCGAAGTTGTTGAACAGGTAGCTTAACGTACCGGAAAGCACCCCCTCGATCTTCAAAATCGTATCGCCACCTGCCACCAGGTCGGTGATGGTACTGATGACAGGCAGTCCGGCGCCTACGTTGGTCTGATACAGAAACCTCGCATTATGCTTGAGCGCGCTCCGGTGAAGTCGGTCGTAGAGATCCTGCGGCCCCGCATTGGCCCGTTTGTTCGGCGTGACGATCGAGATGGCTGCCGAGAGGATTTCATCGTATTTATGGATCAGCTCCTCGGCTGCGGTGCAGTCTACGAACACACTGTAGGGAAGGTTCATTGCTTTCATCCGTGCCACAAACGCATCGAGATTCATCGGACTCCCGTCGTCCGCGAGGCGCTGCATGGCCTGATGAACGGGGATGCCGTGCGGGTGGAAGAGCATTCGTCTGCTGTTGGCCACTCCGATCAACCGGAGGTCGATGTTCTTGGTATGGAGGAGCGCCTGACGCTGTCGGGCACACTGACGCAGCAATGTCCCGCCGATCTGTCCTGTGCCGACCAGAAAGACGTTGAGGGAAATCGTGCCGGAGAGGAAGAAGGCGTCGTGGAGGGCGTTCAGTGCCTTTGCCTCATCGGCTTTTCCCACCACGGTGGAGATGTTCAGTTCCGATGAGCCCTGTGCGATCGCCACGACATTGATACCGTTCTTGCCAAGAGCGCGGAACAGCCGGGCGGCAATTCCCGGTGTGTTTCTCATATTCTCCCCGACGACCGCCACCGTGGAGAGTCCGGTTTCGATTGTGACTTCGTCAATGAACCGGTCCCGGATCTCGTATTTGAACTCTTCCTCGATGGCCTCCTTCGCCGCAGGCGCCTGGTTCGGGAGTACGGCCATGCACAGAGAGTATTCTGACGACGCCTGGGAGGTCAGAAAAACATTGATGTTCCTGGAGGCGAGGGCGCCGAAGACGCGCCGACCGATCCCCGACACACCCACGAGACCGCTCCCCTGCATCCTGATGAGCGCGATTTCGTCGATCGAGGAGATCCCTTTGATGGCAAATCCGTTTCCCGGGGCTCCCTTTCCAACAAGCGTCCCCTCGAAGGAAGGGTTAAACGTGTTCTTTATCCGGATCGGGATTCGCCGATCGAGGGCTGGCTGCATCGTCGGCGGGTGGATTACCTTCGCCCCGAAGTGTGACATCTCCATCGCTTCAGCGTATGTCATCCGCGGAATGGAAAAGGCTTTTTCAACTTTTCGGGGGTCGGCGGTCATGACCCCGTCCACGTCCGTCCAGATCTGGATTTCCCGTGCCGCGAGCGCGGCACCGTAGACGGAAGCGGTGAGGTCGGAACCACCGCGTCCCAGCGTGACCGTATCATTGTCAGTTGTCGACGCGATGAATCCTGGCGCTACGTGAAAGCCGGGGTGTTTGCGAAAATAGGAGCGGATGCTGTGGAAGGTAACATCATATTTCACATGGGCCGCGCCGAATGTTTCGTCCGCCTTAATGAGCTGCCGGCTGTCGGTGTAGTGGCAGGTGACACCCCCGCTCCGGAAGGCTTCGGCCACAATGTATGATGAGAGAAGCTCGCCAAAGCTCATGACATAATCGAGCGTGCGCGGGGTGATCTCTCTGGTGAAGGAGACTCCGTGCAGGACATTCGAGAGGTCGTCGAGGTGCTCCCGCACATGTGCCTCCGCTTTTCGGCGTCCCCGGGCGGGAATGAGATCCGTCAGGACATTAAGGTGACGGGCTCGTAACGCGCGGAGCGAGGAATAGTACTTCCTGTCTCGCCCAGCCGCCTGCCTGCTGACTGCAATGAGGTGATCGGTGACACCCTGAAACGCCGAGAGCACGACCAGGAGGTTTGTGTGCCTCCGCGAGGCCTCTCCAGCGATATCCATGACTGCCCGGATCCTGGCTGAAGTTCCGACTGACGAACCGCCGAATTTCATAACAAGCATAGTGGCTCCTGAAAATGAAAAAACCGACTTCAGATTCTGAAGTCGGTTTCCGGTTTGAGCTACTCTCGCAGACGAACCAACCTCAGCCATCTCCAGAAGGGATGGTCATCATGGTCGTTCCGGTCACGATATGGAGCGCTGACAAGTTCATCGGTTGATCGTCTCTTTATGAACATATGGAATTCGGGGTGATTTGTCAACACCGTTCGGAGAGCCGTGATTGCGGCCGTCCGCCGCGCGGATTGCCCGCAGACTGAACTTCATGCCCTTCCTGGCGCGGTGGAGGCGTGCGGTTGCCCCCCGTCGAGTGCCATGGATCTCCGGGTGGGCACGTCCGTTAAAATTGCCCGGATGGAGCTGAAAATCGTTGCCTGAGTCCAATTTTGTAGCGATATTGGGGCAGCTAATCGTGAAAGAATCTACAATCCTGGAAGGGAGATGACCTATGTGGAAACGTGAAATTTCAACGTTTCTGCTGCCGCTGGTGTTGCTCGGTTCCCTCGTGCAGCTTTGGGGCTGCTCAGCGTTCCAGAGCCACCGGGAAATGGATATGACCCCGTTTGCTGAGAATACCGCGGCCATGTTTGCCGAAGCCAGGAAGGTCAGCCGGCCATTTGTCTGGAATTACCTCAAGCCCCATGTCGGGACCCTACCAGAGCTTCTTGAGCTACGCA
>DKBG01000054.1 GCA_002451155.1 Ignavibacteria bacterium UBA6906 | reverse complement strand
TCCCCTGCTTCGCGAAAATGAACTTCTGAACCCGGTCGGGGGAGCTGGTTGAGTTCTGAAGCGTCGCGTTGGACACCACCATGCTGTCCCCGTGCAGGTACCAGGAGACACTTGTGCCGCTCCCGCGGCTGCACCCGAAATTTCCGCCGGTGACGATGACGTTCCCCCACGTATGGACGACGATCGAGGCCTGACTGCTTGAACCGTTCGATGACAATACCCCGCCGAGAACGTAGATATTGCCATTGATGGTAATAGGATCGACATAGGCGTTCGGGGCGGTCAGATAGTAGCGTTGCGGGCCCGTCCGGATCACGGTGACATCCCCGCCGATCGTATTCCCGCTCATCCCCAGATTCAGATTCGCGGTCATAGCGGGGCAATCGATCTCAATATTGTAGAAGTTCTGGTTCGTGTTTGAGGGAGAAAGCCCGGTCACGCCGCTCAGACGCATGGTCGACCCATCCTGCCAGGTGCTCATCGGAACGGAACCGCTATTCCGGGCGTGGTCGTAGACCGATCCATCCGCAAAGATGATTCCTGTATCCTCTCCGCTCAGTTTCCCTTCGCAGCGAATAATGCCGTTGACCAGAAGCGTTCCGAGAGAGTCAACATCAATGCCAAGAGTACTGTCATTGTACGCGATCGTCAGCGTCACGCCCGGGTCGACGACCACCTGTCCCCCCGCAAGAATTGTCACGGAATCCACAGTTACATCTCCCGCGACCGTCACCGTGTGCCCGTTCTGTATCGTGACGGCCCCGACAGCGGAGGTTGGCGCCGTGGTCGCAGCCTCCCATGCCGAGCCAGAATAGCGTTCCCAGGTTCCCGCAGCGCTCCAATTGCCGGTTGCCGCGCTGCGGTAGTCATCGGCATACTGCCCGAGCGCAAGTGCCGATCCGAAGATCACAAGCAAGACGGTCGAACACAGTAGACGAGTTGCGTTCATGGTTACCTCCTTCGATAATGATCAGTG
Organism: Ignavibacteria bacterium UBA6906; assembly: GCA_002451155.1. Lineage (GTDB taxonomy): Bacteria > Bacteroidota > Ignavibacteria > UBA10030 > UBA6906 > UBA6906. The sequence continues at coordinate 1,851 of DKBG01000054.1, read as the reverse complement.
AAACATCTGGAAGCTCTTCATCGCCCGACCATCGACTCGACATGACCTACTTGAGCACGTAGGAGATGTCCGCGGTCAGGGTGCTCTGGCGCATGCTGTTGAGATTGATGTTTGTCTGCCACAAGTCCTGATACTTCATGGCCGCGTATTCATAGGCGGCGTTCAGGCGCACCGTACCAATTGTGAACCCGAGACCGACAGAGTACACAGAATAGCGCACCGGATCCCCGAGCAGCGCGTTTCCTGCTTCTTCGAAGATCTCTCCCTCGTCGCGGTATCCCACCCGGAGGGCCAGCCACTCCACCGGCGAAAAATCAGCCCCGACGCGGAAGGCGGAACTCGAGAGCCATGGCCGGCTCGTTTCACCAGATGGGCTCGTGTACTCAGCAGTGGAGTAAGGCCTCAGCTCATATTCGAACCCGAAAGTCAGATTCTCCCGCACGGCAAACGCAATCCCAACGGATCCGCTCCAGGGAAGGCGCATTTCGTCGGATCCCTCATCACCGCTCGAAGCAGGGATCCCCGCGGTATCCCGCTCCTCAAGGCGGCTAAATGATCGGGAGATACGTGACGGGAGTTTCACCACGAGACTCAGGGTGAGACTTTTCCCCCTGTACATTCCGCTGAGGGAAAACTCGGACCCTGAGTAGTCCGAGCTCCCTGTCGCCCTGGTCCGCGCGTAGACTGAATCCAGTCTGTGGTAAAAGACATTGTTGTCGTTCCCGAACCTGATGCGTCCGCGGCCGACGGTCATTTCGTAATCGTCGCTCTGGCCGTCGAGAATGAGCCCGCCAGCTCCGACGGAGAGCTCGTCCGAAAGCCCGACCGAGATCGCCGCCCCGTAGCCCATTATGGTCCCGCGACGTTCTTGCAGGTACTGCGTCCAGTCGACCAGAATCTCCTGGCCGATCGCCGGAAGCGGGACTCCAACCGGGCGCTGCGTCCCGATTGAGGGAGAGAGGACGTTGTTGTTCTGATAGTAGTAGTCCAGATTGGCATACTGGACGGCTCCGATCCCTCCAACGACTCTCATCTCCGCGATCTCGAACGAGGCTGCCGCGAAGCCCTGATATGCCTGGCGTGCCGGCTCCTTGAGTGACCAGTCCGGCTTGATGAGGTCATACGGCCGGGGGATCGAATCTTCCGGACCAAACCCGTCGGGGGGAGGCTCCGTCAGATCCGGATCGTTGATCTGATCAATCAACCCCTCCATCATGAGGCTGAATGTGGGAAAGTTCCTCAGGGGGAGCCACTGCTGCGTCTGCTCGAGCGAGCGTTGAGTGTTCACCGCTCCGACGGAGAACTGGAACCCTTCAATATCCTGGAGCGAGGTCGGATTGGAGAACATGAGCGACGGTTCGCCCGGCAAACCTATTGACAGCCCGCCGGCGCCGCGGGACGCGGCCGACAGAGCGGCGCGGTGGTTGATCCCTTGCATGGTGAGCAGACTTCCGTACCCCTGAGCATGTGCCACCTGGGGGCGACCATGGACCCCGAGGCAGCATGCGAAACCGATAGTGACGATGGCAATACGCGTCCTCATAGTCCCGCTCCCAGACTGATGCGATGGACTTTGCCGAGATACGTTCCCATTGATCCAAAGCTATAGTCGAACGACAGCAGCAGATCGGCAATCTCCTGCCTGAATCCCGCACCGACAGTAAACCCCTCGAAGTCGTAGTTGAATTTGTAGCCGGCCCTGACAGCGAAGGTCCCGGCATATTCATATTCCAGACCTGCATGCACCTGCTGCGTGTAATCATTCGGCTGGAACAGGTCAAATGCCGCGCTCACACGATGATCCTCCCGGGCTTCGAGAAGGCCGTCCGCGCCGATAAGATCCCCGCCGAT
>DKBG01000210.1 GCA_002451155.1 Ignavibacteria bacterium UBA6906 | reverse complement strand
GCAATGATGTCGCAGGCATACACTCATCACTGGGATGAGATAGAGTATTTCAAGCTTGCAGTTCCTCACGCTGAAAAAGATGAAAAAGTCGCTGAAGTAAAAGCGGGCTGCAACGGATGTCATGCCCCAATTTCTTTTCTGGCAGGAGATGTTCCACCACCAAAACCCGAATTGAATTCAAGAGCTAATGAGTCTGTCTCCTGCGATCTTTGTCATACAATCACGGGATTTGAAGGCGATACGCCTTTCAATTTTAATTTCATATCTAGTCCCGGAAATATAAAATATGGGCCAAGAGGAACAGGTGAATCACCCGAGCATGAAATCCAGAAATCAGAATTTTTACAGACAGCAGAATTTTGCGGGACATGCCATAACGAGATGAGTCCTTACGGTGTTTGGGTAAAGTCAACTCATCTTGAACTGAAGGAAGGTCCATATTACGAACAGGGTGTAAAATGCCAGACCTGTCATATGACTCAAGCTGAAGGAGTCTCTGCTGATGTTGGCAACAAATATCCTGATGTGTGGCAGCATCTTTTCCACGGTGCTCATGATCCCGGGAAAGTAAAAGGCACTATCGAGTTAAGAATTCATCCTGACATTAGAGAGGCCGAACCACTTGAAGTAATCAGATTTACGGTTGCATTATTCAATCAGAAGACCGGACACAAATTCCCCACTGGATCGGCGGAGGAGCGTCTTGTGTGGCTCCATGTCGAGGCGACCGATGCGAAGGGAAGGACATACCATCTTCCTGTCGACCGCAAGGGATTTGAGGGGGAGGATTTCACGATCGCAGCGAACACACTTGCCTACCAGGACATGGGGATCCCGCTCAATCTTCCCGACTTCAAGGGGATCCAGCGTGACGGTGTGCCGGAAGGCGACAGAATTTTCCGGCTTCCCTATCTGGATCCTCAGGGTCGTATGACGATCATGCAGTGGAATACGGCCTCACAGGGACCTGACTACCGGATCGGCCCACGGGAAACGAAGCTGGAGACGTATACCTGGAGTCTCCCCGATGCCCTTGAGCCGGGCCCGATGCGGGTGACCGCGTCACTTTACTATCAGAAGTTGCCTCTCCCGATTGTCGAGTTCCTCGGCGTGCCGAAAGAGGAGGCGGAGGCGATCGAAGTGAACCACCACACCACGTTGCTTACCATTCTTCCATAAACAATTCAGAACGGGTCGGCCATGAAGACGCTCTCTGGATTGCTTGTCCTGTTGCTGGGTGTCTGCTCGATCGTACCGGACGCCCTGGCGATTCCCGCGTTTGCCCGGAAATACAACATGTCGTGTACCACCTGCCATCAGCCCTTCCCCAGGCTGAAGGCGTACGGGAATGAATACGCGGGAAATGGTTTTCAGCTACCTGACGGTGAGCCGCCGCGGGCATTCCGGGATACCGGAGATGACCTGCTCCAGTTGATGCGGGAGCTTCCGCTCGCTGTCCGGCTTGACGGGTATGTCCGATGGCTCCCGCAAGAGGAGGGGAAATCCGATCTCCAGACCCCCTACGTTATGAAGCTTCTTTCCGGCGGGCAGATCGCGAAGAACGTTTCCTACTATGTCTATTTTCTCCTGTCGGAGCGTGGTGAGGTAGGAGGGCTGGAGGATGCATTCGTCATGTTCAATGACGCCGTGTTTGGTGACAACGATTTCTACATTGGACAGTTTCAGGTGTCAGATCCGCTCTTCAAGCGTGAGCTTCGTCTCCCGCTGGAGGATTATCAGATCTACGGCGTTCGACCGGGGAGGTCGAAGGCAAACCTTACCTATGACCGGGGGATCATGGTGACCTCAGGGTTGCTGGAGAGTTCGAGTTTCACGTTCCAGATGGTTAACGGTGCAGGGTTGGGGGCGATGGACGCCTCCAAGGCGTTTGACACAGACCGGTACAAGAACTTTGCGCTTCGGTTTTCACGGAACTTCGGAGAGCAGGTCAGATTTGGCCTGTATGGATATCTCGGGAAAGAGGCGGATGAGTCGACCGGCGGGCTGAACAGGCTCTGGATGGTGGGGCCTGATTTGACGCTCACCTTCGGACCAGTTGAGTTGAACATTCAGTACATCGAGCGTCGGGATGATAACCCGGACCTGGCGGTGTCCGGAGCGACGGCGGCACGGACCCGTGGTGGCTTTGGTGAACTCGTATACCTTCCTGACGGGGATAAGAGCAGGTGGTACGGCGTGCTACTGTACAATGCCGTCGATTCAGACTATGAGGTGGTAAATCCTGAATATCCGTCGCCGAAGTATGAGTCAGCCACTGCACATGTCGGATATATACTCGCGAGGAACTTCAGGTTGATCGGTGAATACACCTATGACATCTTGAACAAGGCCAACGGGCTCACTGTCGGGCTTGTGGCGGCATTCTGAGCTCAGGTTTCACTGCAACGATGTCTGTCCAAAGCCGGGCTGCGCAACGTGGCCCGGCCTTTTTGTCCTCTCTGGAAGATTGATCTATGTGGTTCAAAATGGCATCGGATTTTGGTATACTTATTGAGTTTTCCAATACGGGGTGAAGCGTGCAAAAAACCAGGATCGCCGTAATTTTCGGTACTCGTCCCGACACGATTAAGCTTGCACCGGTCATTCTCCGGCTGCGAGACGAGTCCTGTTTTGACGTTGTGACCATAGCGACGGCGCAGCACCGTCAGATGCTCGATCAGGTGCTGGATGTCTTTGGAATCCGTCCGGATTTTGACCTCAATGTCATGCGCCCTCAGCAGACCCTGGCGGAGATCACGGCGAACGTCATTGCCGCGCTTGACCGGGTTCTCGTGGAGGTCCAGCCGGGGATGGTTCTCGTCCAGGGTGATACGACGACGACCTTTGTGGGAGCCCTCTCCTCGTTTTATCGCGGCATTCCGGTCGGGCATGTGGAGGCTGGACTGCGGACCAACGACCGGGCCAATCCATTTCCGGAAGAGATCAACCGGCGGCTCACCAGCAGCGTCGCCGGTCTCCATTTTGCCCCCACCGGGACGGCGAAGCGCGCGTTACTGCGCGAAAACGTTGCCCGCGAGTCCATTTTCGTGACGGGAAACACCGTGATCGACGCGCTGCAGATTGCGGTCCGGCGGGAGCACACATTCAGCGTCCCGGTTTTGAATGAGATCGTGGCCCGAAGGAAGAAGATCGTTCTCATCACCATGCACAGGCGCGAGAACTGGGGCGGGCCGATGGAATCTGCGGCACGGGCTCTTCGCAGGATCGCGGAGTTGCATCCGGAGACGGAGCTGGTCTTCCCTGTCCACCTGAACCCCGTTGTTCGGGATGCCGTGACGCCGGTGCTCGGAGGAGTTTCAAACGTCTCCCTGATTCATCCTCTCGACTATCCAGACTTCGTCAACATCATGGCTCGATCCCATCTGCTTGTCACCGATTCCGGAGGTGTTCAAGAGGAGGCCCCGTCTCTTGGCAAGCCGGTACTCGTTCTCAGAGCGGTGACCGAGCGGCCGGAGGCTGTGAAGTACGGAACGGTCAAGCTCGTCGGTCTTGATGAGGATCGAATTGTCTCTGCGGCGAGGCGTTTGCTCGAGGACAGGAAGGCGTATGCCAGGATGGCAGCCGCGACAAATCCGTACGGCGACGGCCGGGCAGCCCGCCGGACTGTGCAGGTCATCAAACGCTATTTCGGGTATTCACGACGGTTGCCCCAGGAGTTCAAGCCGCGATGAGCGACGTGGTTCGCCGTAGCATCTATGGTGTCCTCTCCGTTCTGCTGTTGATCGTGGGTACCGCCGTGGCCGGGCCCTCTGCAAAACGGATTCTGGTGGTGGTTGAGGGAGCAACGACGCTCAAGAACGTCGCGATGGGGGACGGTCGGCAACTGGCTACATTGCTCGGGCATTTCAACGCAGAAACGCGAGTCATCGGAGCGAAAGAGTACTCCCCCGGCGAGATCGAGCGATACGACATCGTCTTCTCCATCGGCTTTCACCCCCGGTATGAAATCCCCCGGGGACTCGCGGCCGATATTCTGAACACCGATCACCCGGTGATCTGGTTGAACACCGGCTTCCACGAATTCTCGGCCGATGCGTCAGTGAGGAGGAAGTTCGGGTTCACCGTGCGCGGGCTGGATACGCTCAGTGCGTTCACCTCGGTGAGATCGGGGGGGAAGGAGTTCGAAAAGGGTGAGCCCAACCTGAACCTGATCGACATTCTGGATCGGGCAAAGGTCGAAGTGCTGGCCACCGCGAGCTCCGCGAGGACCGGCGCGGAACGTCCCTACATTGTGCGTTCTGGCAACCTCGTGTACGTCGGGGATTCGCCATTCGCATCTGCAGGTGAGGAGGATCGATATTTGCTCTTCGCCGACTTGTTGCACGATTTTCTCGGCGAGAACCACGAGGAATCTCATTCAGCGATTCTGAGAATTGAAGATGTCAATCCGCTGGACGATCCCGACCGCCTGCGGGAAATCGCTGACCTCCTCTCTGCCCGGGGGATTCCATTCCTGGTCGGCGTGAGCCCTTTCTATGTCAGTCCCGGCGAGGGCCTGCGTGTCAGCCTGTCAGACAAACCGGACCTTGTCGACGCACTCCGGTATATGGTTCGGAACGGTGGGACCATTGTCATGCACGGAGTGACACATCAGTACAAGGGCGTCACCGGATCGGACTATGAATTCTGGGACGGGGGCGCGAACGGCCCCATTGCGGATGAGAACGTTGAAGGGATTTCCCGAAAGATTGAGATGGGCATTCAGGAATTCATGAGAAACGGACTCTACCCGCTCATCTGGGAGACCCCCCACTACACCGCCTCCTTCAGGCTCTACGAAACGATCTCGAAGTATTTCAGCACGGCGATGGAGCAACGTCTGTCGATCGAGGACATAGACTACAGCCAGTATTTTCCGTATATCATTCGCCGCGATCTGTTCGGCCAGACGATCTATCCCGAGAATCTCGGCTTCGTTCCCCTGGACCCGGACATGAATCGGAGCCGGGCCTCAGTCCAGGCTCTTCTCTCCCACGCGCGGAAGAACCTGTACGTCCGGGACGGTTTTGCCTCCTGTTTCTTTCATGTGTTTTTGGAGCCCGGGCTGCTGGAAGAACTTGTCGACGGGATCCAGGCTCTTGGATACGAGTACCTCGATTTGCGGGAGCGTCCACACTGGGTGCACACCCGTGACCGGGTGATTCTCGCCGGCACGCAGGAGTATTCGGTGACCCTCGAGGCGCAGTATCTCTCCGAGACCTGGTTTGACCGGAACGGAGATGTGGAGCGGAATACGGTTTCTCCCGAGCGGATCAGCGGACCGGTGACGCGCATGGTGACTGTTCCCGCCGGCCAGTTCTTCAAAGCCGAACCGGTGGAGTTCCGCGAGCGGGAGAAGACTGTTGTGGAATCCATCGGAGAGAAGGCAGGGCGCATCGTCCGGGCGGTGTTCGGATCCGAAGATGGGTGGCAGGAAGCCAGGCCTGTCATTCTCTGGAACCACTACAGCCGCGGAGCGGCGTACAACGACCAGGCGTCGTTCGCGTCCGTATTCAGGAGTATTAACCTCCCCCTTGATACGCTGTTCGTCGGACAGCATCTGGATGTCTCGCGCTATAATCTTGTTATTGTCCCGTTTCCCTTTGTCGACTCACTCAGCCTTGAGGACTTCGGAACGCTGACGCGATTCGTAGAAGGAGGTGGGAGCCTGATCACGGATGCTCCGAATTCGCTCATTGAAAACTTTGGCGTGACGTTCAGTCGCACCCGAATACGGGTTTCCAGGATCCGCGACAGGCTCTTCCCGGATGAACGAATTCACTGGCAGAATTTCGAACTCTTGAACAAGTTTGACGCGGCGGATGTGGATCAGGTGTTCTGCATCGACGAGGCCACAGAGGCGCCCCTTGTTATCGGGAAACGCTGGAACAAAGGGAAAGTGTTGTTTTTCGGGACGCGGTTTGATCCTCACACCCAGATCGGGACAAGCCGCTATCCGTTCCTACTCGAATATGTCAGGAGTTACTTCCGTCTCGGCCCGATTGTGCGCAGGGAAAACCTGGAGGTATACTTCGATCCCGGGTTCAGAAGGACGATCAGCACGGAGTCGCTGGTGAAGCAATGGGTCCGGCAGGGTATTCGCATCATCCATGTCGCTGGATGGCATCAGTACCCCAAGTACAGCTATGATTACGAGCGTCTGGTCCGGCTTGCACACGCGAACGGAATCCTCGCCTATGCGTGGCTTGAACCACCGCAGGTGAGCCAGAAATTCTGGCTTGAGCATCCTGCCTGGAGAGAAAAGAACTTCCGGGGCGAGGATGTGCGGCCGTCGTGGAGATATCCGGTTGCCCTCACCGATCGAGAGTGTCTCGCTGCGATGACAGCTGAATACCGGCACTTTCTTGAGCAGTATGACTGGGACGGAGTGAACCTGGCGGAGCTTTACTTTGAGGCCGGGAAGGGATTTTCTGAGCCGCGGATGTTCACTCCGATGCATCCCACGGCCCGGTCGGAATTCCGACGTCGTTACGGATACGATCCCGTGGAACTCCTGGAGACCCGATCGCCGCATTTTTGGGGTACGAATCCCACCGCCGTCACGGAGATCAGTGAATACCGCGTTAGATCCCTGGCGCGAGTGTACGACACACTTCTCACGATGATCGGAGAGGTGCGGCGCGGGAAAGAGGGTTTTGATGTTGTTGTCACAGCCATGGACGGAATCGGTTCGCCGGAGCTGCGGGAACAAATCGGGGTCGACATGCCGGGGATTCTCTCTCTCCAGCGGCGGCATGACTTTCTCCTGCAAGTGGAGGATCCTGAGCGCCTCTGGTCCACTGATCCACGGCGGTACATTGAGATCGGTGCGCGCTATGAGAAGCTGACAGGTGACCGCGCAAAAATCTTGCTGGACCTGAACATCCTGGCCTTCCGCAGGCCGGACGCGGTAACGCCGTTTCCCACTCTGATCCAGACCGGGACCGAGAGTTACCATCTTGTCCGGTCCGCGTCCCTCGGCGCTCCCCGCATGACCGTGTACGCAGAATCGTCCATCAATCCCCAGGATATGATTTTCCTCCCGTACGCGCTCGCAAGCGAGGTTCAGTACAGGCCGACGGACAGGGGCTACAGAATCGTCACACCGTATTCAATCGCCATGAGGTTGCCGCCTGAGCACATCTCCATTCAGGTCGACGGCATCCTTCTCTCCTCATCGCGAGACAATCTGTTTCTGATTCCGGCGGGAGAGCATGAGATCGTCCTCGGCGATGATCCGGCAGGGGCGTTTTCCACGCACAGTCTCGACACGCATATCCTGTCCATGACCGGGAATATCCTTTCCGTTGAATACAGTCTGCGTGGCATCGACGTACAGTACGCATCGACGACGCGGGCATTGATGTCGCTGAACAGGGAGCCGACCCGCGTCAGTGTCGACGGGGTTGAGACAGTATGCACGGTGATGAAGGGGAATGACTGTTACAGCCTCTTCCTGCCATCCGGGACGCACCGGGTTGAGATCGCTGCGGGAGATGTCTTCAGTTACGGGGTGAATCTGACGAGCCTCTGGTCGACTACCGCGATCGCGCTCTTCGGGCTTGCGGCTGTTCTTGCGCTGTTCCTGATGTATATCAGCCTTAAAGTATTGCGCCGGCGGATTGTCGCTGCGG
>DKBG01000316.1 GCA_002451155.1 Ignavibacteria bacterium UBA6906 | reverse complement strand
GTGGCGAGCATGCCCATCTGGTCGCCGGAGGCCTTGTGAATACCATGTGCGGCAGCCTCAACACCGCGGTAGATGTTTCCTCCGCCGATAACGATGCCCACCTGCACACCGAGTTCGACGGCAGACATGATTTCATTCGCGTACATACGCAGCGTGGCGGGATCAATCCCATAGTCACGGTCGCCCATGAGCGATTCGCCGCTGAGCTTGAGCAGAATGCGTTTGAATTTCGGTTCCATTCTTCTCTATCCTCCGTATACAAGAAAGCCTTCCGTGTTGAAGCGGAAGGCTTTCGATGTTCGATCAGTGATCAGGCACCAACCTGGAAGCGCTCGAAGCGCACGACCTTGAGATCTTTCCCAATACTCTCTATGTGCTCGCGAACCGTCTTCGTGGTGTCGCGCAGGAAGGTCTGCTCGAGAAGGGTGAATTCCTGGAAGTACTTGCTGAGCTTGCCCTCCGCGATGCGGTCGATAATGTTTTCAGGCTTGCCCTGCTCAATCGCCTGCTGGCGGTAGAGCTCAAGCTCCTTCTTCTTCAAATCTTCGGAGACGGAATCCGGATCCACGGCGACGGGGTTCATCGCTGCGATCTGCATGGCGAGGTCCTTGCCGAGCTGCTGCACAGCGTCGCCCTCTCCGCCCTCGATCTGGATCATCACACCAAGCTTTGCGCCCGGATGGATGTAGTCCACGAGAACGCCACTGGTCTCGAAATTGGCGAAGCGCTTCACCTGGATTTTTTCGCCGATCTTGCCGACGGTTTCGGTGAGAGCGATTTCCATGGTCAGTCCGTTGACTTCGAGCTGCAGCAGTTCTTCGACGGTGGCCGGCTTGCTGGATTTCACGGTTTCGAGTGCACTGGCGGCGAAGGACAGGAAGTCTTCGCTGCGTGCCACGAAATCCGTTTCGCAGTTTACTTCGATGATCTCGCCCTTGCCGTTTTCGATCGACGTGAGAACGACGCCTTCGTTCGCTGAGCGGTCAGAGCGCTTTTCGGCAGTAGCGGCGCCTTTCTTGCGCAGGTAATCGATGGCCTTATCCATATCGCCGTCATTTTCCGTGAGGGCTTTCTTGCAGTCCATCATGCCGGCGCCGGTGCGGTCGCGCAGTTCTTTTACGATTGCGGCAGTAATTTCCATGATTGCTCTATTCCTTGAATGATCGATGCTGAATCTGAATCGGGAGATAAAAAGAATGGCTGTGCGCGACAGCCATTCTCGTTTCGTCGCGCTTAGTCCGCGTCTTTGTCCGCAGGGGTATCAGTTTCCTTCGCAATGCGGTCTTCCTCTGCCTCCTGCTCGGCCTTGATCATCTTGCCGTGTTCGCGGCCTTCTGCGATGGCAAGCACCATGGCGCGGGTGACGAGTTCAATCGTGCGCGCGGAGTCGTCGTTGCCGGGGATCACAACGTCGGCCATATCGGGGTCACAGTTCGTATCAACGATTGCGATAACGGGGATGCCGAGATTGCGGGCTTCCTTGACGGCGATATGCTCTTTCTTGATGTCCACGATCACGAGAGCTCCAGGGAGGCGGTTCATGTCCACGATTCCGCTGAGGATCTTGTTCAGGCGATCCTTCTCGCGCGAAATCATGAGGCGCTCTTTCTTCGTGATCTTGTCAAACGTGCCGTCGCTTTCCATCTTCTCGATGTTGGTGAGGCGTTTGATGCTCTTGCGAATGGTCGCAAAGTTCGTGAGCATGCCGCCGAGCCAGCGTTCGGTCACGTAGTTCTGGCCGCTGTCCACAGCCGCCTGGCGGATGATGTCCTTGGCCTGCTTCTTGGTCCCGACAAAAAGAAGGCGCTTGCCCTGTGCGACGATGTCACCGACGGCGTCGCACGCGGTGTCAAGCATATCCTGCGTCTTTTTGAGATCGATGATATGGATGCCGTTGCGTTCCATGAAGATGTATGGTTTCATCTTCGGATTCCAGCGGCGAGTGAGGTGGCCGAAGTGGGTTCCAGCGGCCAGAAGATCTTCGAGTGCTACCCGAGGCATGTCTACTCCTGTGAATTGCTTGTTGATCCTCTGCACCCGTCATCCCGTCCCACCATGCCCGCAGGCACACGAGGCGGACGGTCGGGGTGCATGTGTGATAGTAAAACCGGACGAATCAGCGCTTGCTGAACTGGAAGCGCTTGCGGGCCTTCTTCTGGCCGTATTTCTTTCGTTCCACCATGCGTGAGTCGCGCGTCAGCAGGTTGGCGGAGCGAAGCTTGGGACGCAGCTCCTCATCCTGCAGCAGCAGCGCGCGGGCGATGGCAAGCTTTACTGCACCTGCCTGTCCGTGCATGCCGCCGCCGCGCACGCGCACCGTGGCGTCGAAGCGATCGTTGAGCTCGGTCACGGTCAGGGGCTTGCGGGCCTCGTCGAGCAGCGTCTGATCCGGAAAGTACTTATCAATGGTCTTGCCGTTGATCATGATCTTTCCGGTGCCCGGGGTGAGGTACGTGCGCGCGACTGCCGTTTTCCTGCGCCCAACACAGATTTGGTTGTTCATGGGAACCTTGTATCTCGTAAAGTTACAGTTTGGTTTTCGTGTCGGGATCTAATTCAGTCGAACTTCATCACTTCCGGCTTCTGCGCCTCGTGCGGATGGTTCGCATCATCATACACTTTGAGCTTCTTGATGATGCGTCGTCCGAGACGGTTGTGCGGAAGCATCCCCTTGACTGCGTGCTCGAATACGCGCTCCGGATGCTTCTGGAGAACCTCCTGGAACTTCTCAAACGTCGCCCCGCCGGGGTACCCGCTATAGCGGAAATACTCCTTGAGTTCGGCACGCTTCCCGGTCATCCTGACTTTGGAGGCGTTGACCACAACGACGAAATCTCCCAGGTCGGCGTTCGGGGTGAACATGGGCTTGTGTTTCCCCCGGAGAAGCCGGGCAATCAGGCTGGCCATCCGGCCGAGGGTCTTCCCTTCCGCATCGATAAGGTGCCATTTTTGCACCGTATCGGACGTCTTGAATGATCGGGTAATCTTTTCCACGGACAACTCCCACAAGAATAATGCACGAGAACAGGCAACGTTTGAAAAGCTTACTAATTTACAAAATTGGCGTCAGAGAGTCAATATGAAATGGTCTGCTCCGCTGCGTGGTAAGAACTCCTGACAAGCGGCCCCGCCTCAACGTGCCGGAAGCCAATCCCTAAGCCCTTTCCCTTCAGCCAGCGGAATTCGTCAGGATGGACATACCGTTCGACGGGCACGTGACCCTTTGTGGGCTGGAGATACTGGCCGAGGGTCAAAATGTCGCAGCCAGCACCCCGGAGATCCTCCATGACGCACAGAACCTCCTCGATGCGCTCTCCCAGCCCCAGCATCAATCCGCTCTTCGTCACCATCCCTGCCTCCTTCGACCAGCGGATGATGTCGAGACTCCGCTCATACTTCGCCTGAGGCCGGACCTCCGGATAGAGGCGGGGAACGGTCTCGGTGTTGTGATTCAGGATGTCGGGACGCGCGGCGAGGAGGATGTCCAGCGCCCATCGGATGCCCCGCAGATCCGGAATCAGCACTTCAACAGTGATGGATGGGTTGACCAGCCGCGCTTGCCGGATCGTCTCGGCAAAGATCGCAGCTCCGCCGTCAGCCAGCTCGTCACGATTGACGGAGGTGATAACCGCATGCCGGATCTCCATCGCACGGATCGCTTCCGCCACCCGGAATGGTTCATCCAGGTCCAATTTCCCCGGCCTTCCTGTTGCCACCGCGCAGAATCCGCACGATCGGGTGCAGATATCCCCCAGAATCATGAAGGTCGCCGTTCCCGCGTTCCAGCATTCCGCGATGTTCGGACAACGAGCCTCCTCACACACGGTATTCAAGCGCTGGCCTTCCATGAGATGCTTCAATTCGGAGAACCGCTCGCCGAGCGGGACTCGAACTTTGAGCCAGTCCGGCCTCCGCGGCCGTTCCTGCTCGTTCTGTTTAATTTCCTGTACCACAAAATCCATAGCGCAAGCCTGACTGATACGTGATGTGAAGATTGACCCCGCCTCCGGAAATCCCCGGGGAGTCAGAATTTCATCTGAACGTCAAATGCCTGCAGGTTCTGGACGACTGCTTCCAGGAACATCCCTCCGAGCGCTCCGTCAATGATCCGGTGGTCAAAGGAGAGCGTGAAGTAGGCGAGTGATCGGATAGCAATCGCATCGTCGATGACAGCAACCCTCTTCGTTACCGCTCCCGTGCCGAGAATTGCCACCTGCGGCTGATTAATGATGGGGGTCCCGATGACCGTGCCGAACACGCCAAAGTTCGAGATCGTGAACGTCCCCCCCTGGATGTCATCAGGCGTCAGTTTCTTGTTTCTCGTCCTCGTGGCCAGGTCATGCACGGCTCTTGCCAGTCCGACGAAATTTTTCTCCTCGGCATGCTTGATCACGGGTACGATGAGCCCGCTCTCTGAGGCGACTGCGATGCCAATGTTGATGAACGTCTTCCGGATGATCTTGTCGCCATCGACGGAACTATTGATAAGCGGATATTTCTTGATCGCCCTCACAACCGCATCGACAACGTAGGGCGTGTACGTGAGCTTGAATCCCTCCTTCGATTCAAAACCCGCGCCGTTCTGTTCCCGATGTCGGACGATTGATGTCATGTCAACTTCATGTACAGCGGCCACGTGTGGCGATGTCTGCACGCTCCCGACCATGTGCTGCGCCATCTTCTGGAGCACGTTGCTCATCTGAAGAACTTCATAGGCCGGTGCGGGGTATTTCTTTCGGAGTTCAGGATCGTTCACGGGGACGCCTGCAACTGTTCCAGGGGCCACCGGTACCGTCGGAGTCCCCACAGTGGGCCGGGCGGGACCGTGGGGGGAGCTGCCGCTCTTTCGCGCCTCTACATAGGCGAGGAGATCTTTCTTCGTCACCCTGCCCCCCTCGCCGGATCCCCGAAGTGTCTCGAGCTCTGTCATTGAGACGCCTTCGGCACGGGCCACGCTCAGCACAAGCGGCGAATAGAATCTCCCCTCACCGCGAGGCGATGGAGACACTCCCCCGGGAGCCAATGGTAGAGGAGCGGGTTCAGTAGTCCCGGCCGGCGGAGACACCCGGGGGGGTTTTGCGGGCTCCGCGGCACCTTCGGTTTCGATGTATGCAATGACGGTCTGGACAGGCACGGTCTTCTGTTCCTCCACTGCGATCTCGGCGAGGATGCCTGCTGCGGGGGAGGGGATCTCCGAATCGACCTTGTCCGTGCTGATCTCGAGGAGCGTTTCGTCCTTTCGAACCTTTTCCCCGATCGCTTTGTGCCACTTGACGATCGTTCCCTCGGCGATACTCTCGCCCATCTGGGGCATCAATACTTCGATACGGGCCATGGCTTCCTTCCTTGATTCGCTTATAATACCCAGGGTCAATAGGAGCTGAGTTCCCGCAGCGCGGCGGCGATTTTTTCCCGGTCGGGGAGGACGTGGTCCTCGAGTGGCGCGGCAAAGGGAACCGGCGTGTCCAGCGCTCCCAATCGTCGAACCGGAGCGTCGAGCCACTGGAACGCGTGCTCGCTGATCATCGCGGCAATCTCCGCCCCTACCCCACCCGTGAGGTTGTCCTCATGCACAATCAGAACCTTTCCGGTCGACCGAACGGACCGGAGAAGTGCTTCCGCGTCCAGTGGCATAAGAGAGCGGAGGTCGATCACTTCGGCGTCAATGCCTTCATCCCGCGCAAGCTGGTCTGCAACTTCAAGTGCAAGCGTCAGGACCGACCCGTAGCTGATCAGCGTGATGTCCTTCCCCTGCCTCCGGATGGCGGCCCGTCCGATCGGGACCACCCCGTCCCCGTCAGGGATATCCTCCTTCACGCGCCGATACAGGTACTTGTACTCAAGAAATAGGACCGGGTTGTTGTCGCGCACCGCGGCCTTCAGTAACCCTCGCGCATCCACGGGCGTGGAGGGGGCCACAATTTTCAGCCCCGGCACATGAAAGAACCAGGACTCGGGATTCGCCGAGTGATAGGGGCCTCCGTGGATGTACCCGCCGGACGGAAGACGCACCACCATCGGGACAGGAATTCCCCAGCGGTAATGCGTTTTCGCCGCGTTGGTGACCAGCTGGTTGAACCCACAGGTGACGAAATCAGCGAACTGCATCTCCACGACCGGCCGCATCCCGACGATCGCAGCGCCGACCGCCGCGCCGATGATCGCCGCTTCCGAGAGGGGTGTGTCAATAACCCTTTGCGCGCCGAAATCCCGCTGAAGTCCTTTTGTCGCCCTGAACGCGCCGCCGTATTCACCGATGTCTTCGCCCATGAGAAAAACCGTTGGATCGCGCTCAAGTTCCTCTCGCATCCCGCGGGAAATCGCCTCAATGTAGGTCGTTACTGCCATCAGTCCGCGTACACCCCTTTCGCCCCCTCGGATCCCTCCGGGTGAGGTGCCTCTTCGGCGTAGCGGGACGCATCGGCGATCTCCGTCTCGATGCGCACGTGGATTTCCTGCTTCAACTCGTCCGACAGAATCTCTTCCCGCCGAAGACGGTCCTCACAACGGGCAATCGGGTCTTTCTTTTCCCATTCCTCCAATTGCGCGGGAGGAACATAGGAAGCATCGTCGGAGGCTGAATGCCCGTGCATGCGCATGGACACGGTCTCGATCAACGTGGGACCCTCGCCCCGCCTTGCACGATCATACGCCATCCGACAGGTATCGTACACGGTGAAGACATCCGTCCCATCGATCGTAATTCCGGGGACTCCATAGCCCGCGGCCCGATCAGAAAATCTCGCGGCCGCCGTCTGTTTTGCCACCGGCGTTGAATAGGCGTACTGGTTGTTCTCAAGAATTAGGACGAAGGGAAGTTTCATGACGCCGGCCATGTTCATCCCCTCATGGAAATCCCCGACGTTGCTCCCGCCATCTCCAATATAGTTCAGGACGACGGCGTTCTCATTCCGCATCGCCGCGGCGAGCGCGATACCGACGCCGACAGGAATCATCGATCCAAGGTGGCTGACATTTCCGTAGATGCGCAACGCCGGGTCGGCATAATGCCCTGTCCCGTCACGCCCGCGCGTGAGGCTCTCAGCACGCCCGAGCTGCTGCAGGAAGATATTCCGGAGCGATTGACCCTTGACAAGGTGGGCTCCGAGATCCCGATGCATTGGCAGAAGGTAGTCATGTTTTTCGAGTGCGTAGGCGCTTCCGACCGCAGTGGCTTCGTTCCCCCTCCCCGTATATGCACCGCCGACGATCTTGCCTTGCCTGTACAGCTTGAGGATCGCCTCATCACAGGCGCGGGCCAGGCAGAGGTAATAGTAGAGCGCGATCTTATCGCCCGGCGTTAGCCTGCCAGGCACGGGAGGTTCCCCCTCCCGCGTACCGGGAATCGTCCCCGCACCAGGGATTGACGCGATATCGACACCGTGGGTCATGCGGCCATCAGGCAACGTGATCAGTATCTGAGAAGCCCCTCAAGGGCAGTGATAATATCCGATTCCTGGGGAAGCATGGCGTTCTCCAGCAGGGGACCATACGGCACCGGGGCATCTTTTGCCGCCACGCGCATCACAGGAGCGTCAAGCCGCTCAAACGCTTCCGCTGCGATAATTGCCGCGATCTCCGCGCCGAATCCGCCGGTTAACGTATCCTCATGGACAATGCACACCTTGCCAGTCTTGCGGACGGAAGCAAGGATTCCCTCCCTGTCCAGCGGGTTGAGCGTCCGAAGATCGAGGACCTCCACGGTGACACCAAGACGTTCTTCGATCTTCCTCGCAGCATCCATGGACCGTTGCACAAGCATCCCCCAGGTAATGATCGTACAATCCTCACCGGTCTTTTTGGCCTTTGCCAGTCCGAACGGCAACAGGAAATCTGATCCGGGCTCGGGTGAAGCCGCAAACGCCTGCCGATAGAGTCCCTTGTGCTCGAGAAAGAGCACCGGATCATCCGACCGACAGGCGGTCTTCAGCAACCCCTTCGCGTCTGCCGCGTTCGACGGGTAGATGACCCGCAGCCCGGGAATATGCGTGAAGAATCCGTCGATTGACTGACTATGATAGAGGCCGCCGTGGATGTACCCACCGACTGCGACACGTATGACCATCGGGCAGGACCACTGGTTGTACGACCGGTACCGAAGCATCGCAACTTCATCCCGAATCTGCATGAAGCCCGGCCAGATGTAATCCCCGAACTGGATTTCGACGACCGGCTTGTGGTCTCCGCGCACCGCGAGTCCGAATGCAGTACCGATGATACTCGCCTCGGCAAGCGGTGAATTAAAAACGCGGTCGTAGCTGAACTTGTCGGTCAACCCCTTGGTCGCAGTGAACACCCCACCCTTGCTTCCCGCAACGTCTTCGCCGTATATCACCATTCTGGGATTCTTCTCCATCTCCTCGGCAAGAGCATGGTTGATTGCATCGACCATGACGACCTTCGGACCTGTGTGCGCGGGCTCAACGAACCCCCGTGCCTGGACTGGAGTGCGGGACGCGTATACGTACTTTACGACTTCGGCCGCGTCGGGGAGACCCTCCGTCTGAATACGATCGGCAAGCGCATCAATCTCTTCCTTGACCTCCTCCCTGACCCGGGCACATTCCTCCGCGCTCAGGGATCCCAT
>DKBG01000206.1 GCA_002451155.1 Ignavibacteria bacterium UBA6906 | reverse complement strand
CCCTTATCCGGACGGAGTCACGATCATGGTGGACCTCGTCAAGACGTCGTCACCCGATTCCACCTGGCGGTCGCAGGTCAGCGAAATGAACAAAATGGGATTCGTGATCGCGCCTGAGGAGACTCTGTCGCTCGGAGGAAAACCAGCCATCAAAGTCCCATATACAGGCGCATACTCCGCCAAGATTAAAGAGACGGGTTACCACGTCTTCTTTGACGCCGATTCAATACTGTATGATATCCGTGTTGCCGGCTTCGGCGACTTCTTCGAAGCATATAAGAACGTCACCACCGCCGCACTCGCGAGATTCGAGTTCCCCAAGCCGGTTGAGAAGGGACGGGATGAGACCCTCCCGTCCGAGAACATGACGGACTATGACGCGGGGCTGTTCACGTTCTCCTACCCTGATAATTTCAACTTCACCAACCCGCCGAAAGGGAGCAATGAACTGGTAATCGGTCTGCGTGGAGTCCGCCAGGATTGTTCGATCCGGTTCGACGTGTTCGCAGCACAGGGGTTGACGGTCGAGAAGGTGTTCAGCCAGAACAGGGGGAAATATCCGGGGGCGGTCACCGGCAAAGCCACAGTTGGCGGTCTGTCGGCGCTGACGGTCACGTATGCCCCGACGCGGGAGGTGGAGCGGAAGTTTTACT
The DNA here is from genome assembly GCA_002451155.1 of Ignavibacteria bacterium UBA6906. Classification (GTDB taxonomy): domain Bacteria; phylum Bacteroidota; class Ignavibacteria; order UBA10030; family UBA6906; genus UBA6906. The sequence goes on along the minus strand of DKBG01000206.1, from coordinate 9,330 downwards.
TTGTCGTTCGCAACGACAAGGTGTACCGCGTGACGATGGACTGGTACAAGGCGCAACGCAAGGAATACCTTGAGACGTATGACAAAGTAATTGCCAGCGTGAAATTCAAGTAGTACGTCGCGACGATTCCGGCATATCTCACCAGAACAGATGCGCGTGAAGGATACCGGATCGTCAGGACTCTGGTCGTTGTCCGGAGAATCACCGTCCGCCCCCGATCGATTATCGGCCCTAACGGGGTGGGCATTCAGATGAGTATTGGCGGGAACAGCTCACTGTTCCGGAGTTCCGTGAGAGGACCCGACAGGACGTGTTCAGGATCAGGCGGAACCGCACCGATCCTCGACCCGGCAAAGGTAGTTCACTCAACCGATTTGGGAGACTCGAATGACACCCTCCATCCGTAGAAGCCTCGTTCTTCTTCCGGTTTTGCTGACCGCATTTCAGATGTCGCCCGCGCAGCAGCGGCCGGTTTTAAGTCCCAGGGACTCAGTATTCCTCACTCTTGACACCAACGTGATTTCGGTGCAGTACAGTCGGCCGTCCACGCGGGGCCGAACCATCATGGGCGAACTCGTCCCCTGGGGAAAAGTCTGGCGAACCGGGGCAAATCTCGCGACCCACCTGAAGACCAACTTTGACATGACGCTTGGCGGGGTCCCCGTTCCGCGAGGCACATATACGCTCTGGTCAATTCCCTCCCCGAAGGGATGGACATTGATTGTCAACAAACAGACTGGTCAGTGGGGAACAAATTACAGCGAGACCCAGGACCTTGCCCGGTTCGAGGCGAAGGTTGAGGATTTGAGTTCAGCGGTGGACACATTCACCATCGCGCTCGACGGCGTGGGCAAGAGCTCCGGGATCCTAAAGCTGATGTGGGAGCGAACGCTTGTCTCCGCTCCCTTTGAGAAGAACGATCACATCCGCCCACTCAGTCCGCGGGACTCTTCGGAGATCGCCCTCGGGGGCAAGAAACTCAAAGTGGTGTACAGCCGGCCAGCCGCTCGCGGGAGAGTCATCTGGGGGAGTGTTGTTCCATTCGATTCTCTCTGGCGAACAGGAGCAAACGCCGCCACAGTGTTCACGACGGGCCTCGATGTCACGATCGGCGGGGCGAAAGTCCCGGCAGGGACCTACACCCTCTATTCTATCCCTTCATCCGCCGGGCTGACGCTGATCATCAATAAGAAATCGGGCGGCATGCCGAATCACGACCAGACCCTCGACCTCGCCCGAGTTGACGCAAAGAATGAGACGCCGCCGACTGCAATCGATCCCTTCCGAATCTGGTTTGAACCGTCAAAGAAGAACACGGTTCTTCTCCGGTTCGGTTGGTCGGATCGATCGTTTTCATTTCCGGTGAAGTCTCAATAGGCCTGACCGAGCCTCCTCACTGCACGGGGCCGGTGGTGCACCGGCTCCGTGTTGCTTGATTCTTCCCGCCTCTTGGCGTACCTTTCTCGTACTCCTTTCTCCGTTCTCTCAACGCGGACTTCCCCCTATTCCCACACGACAGAGACTTCACTATGGACATCAAAGGAAAGACTGTTCTAGTCATTGGCGGCTGGGGGCTTGTTGGTTCAGCCGTCTGTCGGCGATTTATGGAAGAGGACCCGAAGCGCATCATCGTGACCTCGTTGAATCGGCGCGAAGCCGAGGAGGCGATCGCGTCTCTGCGGCACGATTTCCCCCATGCGGGCAGGGGGTTCTTCGTCTCCTGGTGGGGAAACATCTTCCTCAGGGAGCAGCTCAAGGACAGAACACGGGATTCCATTCTTTTGAACCCACGGCACAGGGCGATGGTAATCGAGGACGTATTAGACGAGTTGACGGGGCCTGTCCTTCGGCGCTCCAGTCTGTATCGCCTGATGCAGCGTTACCGTCCCGATATCGTTGTGGACTGCGTAAATTCTGCGACGGCGATCGCATATCAGGATATTTTCCAGGTTTCCCGGGAGGTTCTGGGCGAGATCACGCTGGCCCGCAGACGGGGGGGGAAAAAGGACCATGCCCGCCTTCTCGAGAAGACCGAACAATTGCTCTGCACGCTGTACGTCCCACAGCTCATCCGCCATGTTCAGATTTTGTACCGCTCCATGCAGGATGCGGGCACGAAGATCTATGTGAAAATAGGCACGAGCGGCACGGGCGGAATGGGACTGAATATCCCCTACACTCACAGCGAGGAAAAGCCCTCCCGTGTCCTGCTGTCGAAGTCCGCGGTGGCCGGAGCCCACACCCTTCTGCTCTTCCTTATGGGAAGGACTCCTGACGGAGCCATTACCAAGGAGATCAAACCCACCGCGGCAATTGCCTGGAAGGGCATCGGGTTTGGGGAGATACGAAAGCGCGGACGGCCGATTATGCTCGAGGATTCCCCGGCAGACAGGCCGGTCAAACTCGGGCGGACATTGGATCTCCGTATCCCGGGTGTAGCCAAGCCTCGGGGTGAAACACTGAAATCAGTCTTTATCGACACAGGGGAAAACGGATACTTCTCCCGGGGAGAGTTCGAGGCCATATCGACGCCGGGACAGATGGAATTCGTTACCCCGGAAGAGATTGCAGAGGACGCCGTGTTCGAAATCAAGGCGGGCAACACCGGGCATGACATCATCAATGCGCTCGACAATGCAACGCTCGCGCCGACGTATCGGGCCGGATTCATGTTCACAAGCGCGCTGACACAGATGAAGGCGTTGGAGCGGCAGCACGGCGTCGATTCGGTCGCCTTCGAGATGCTCGGCCCCCCCCGGCTGTCGAAACTTCTCTACGAAGCGTACCTTTTGAAGCTCTGTTTTGGAGATCCCCGGACAGTGATTCGGACAGACGCTCGGATCCTGAGCCAGCGCCTGCTCGATATCATCAAAACGGATGACCAGCTCCGGTCGCAGATTATTTCGATCGGCATCCCCATTCTTCTGCCTGACGGTAAGTCAGTGTTTCGCGGGACGAGCATTAAGATTCCGCCTCACCGCGGCCAGGACAGGCTCCGGATCACGCCGGCGAACATTGATCTCTGGGCCCATGACGGCTGGGTGGATCTGCGTGAGCGGAACATGAAGTTGTGGCGGGCCCGGTTCGCACATATCGTGAGTTCGGTCGACCAGCTTCCCGAATCGGAAACAAGCTCCCGGGTCATGCACAATCGGGATTACTGGAAGAGCCTCACGGAAATCGATCCGGGGAAGATTTGCGGGTGGATATTCACCTATGAGGAAAAGGGGAAGCGGATGAAGGCCTGAGGAAGACTCCGCATACCCGGGAACACCGACAGGACTGCAGGTTGAGCGGCATTCCGGCCTTCATACTGCGTCAATCCTGCATGGCAAACTCCTTTTCGGGCGGTCTCAGGTCGTCGTGCATCCTCCGGAGCGCGCGGTAGGCGTCCTGACTGCCTCGCCGCCAGGCACTTCGATAATGCTCTGCTGCCTCGGCGAAGGATTTCGGGACTCCAATCCCGACCTCATGAGCGTATCCAAGGGCAACTTCTGCCAACAGCGATCCCTCTTCCCTGCCTCTCTGCAGAAGGCCAATCAGCTGTTTCATTCGTTCCTCATCGGGCCCGGCGCGAACTTCGAGGACGGCCAATCGAATCTCGGCTTCCATACTTCCTCCCGCGGCGGCCTGCCGCAAATAGGCCAACGCGCGCTGCTCATCGGAGGGGACCCAGCGACCTGCATAGTACCAGAGCGCACACTCGATCATGGCCGGAAGATACCGCTTGTCGGCCGACTTTCGCAGTAATTGCAGCCCCTGCTCCTTTGTGATGAATGCCTTGCCTCCCGGCTGGAAGGGCTCGGCGCCCAGGGTGAAGAGCCCTGCCCAGACATACTGACCCACAGAATCCCCTGCGTCGGCTCTCGACTTCATCAGCGCGATGAATTCCGACGAACGGGCAAGGTCCCACAGAAGCTTTCCGGCTCGCTGCGATTCCATTCTGAACCCGCGCAGGTAGAAGGACGCAGCGGCAAGGGGGTCCTTTCTGACCAGGACGCCCTGTTCGTGGAGTTTCCCGAGCAGGGCCAGTGCCTCCGGGCTGCCGGCGTCGGCGGACCGGCGAATAGACTTGAGGCTGACGGAATCGACCGTCGAGGTCGAGTCAATCATCTTTGCGAGGCCGAGCGACTTTCGGAGTTCGGGGTCAGCCCTGACAATCGCATCCCGGAGGAGGGCTTTTTCTTCCACAGTGGTCACCGAATCCCGCTGTGCATCAACCTGGAAGGGGATGATCGCCGCCGGGCTGATGAGGGAATCGGATCGATGATGCTTCCCTTCTGAAGCCAGCCGCTGATCAAACAGGGGGAGGGCTTTCTTCGCCGGCTCGAAGCCGGCGTCTGCCGCTTTCTTCACCCAACCCTGGCCGGCTTTCCAATCTTCGGGCATTACAAGATTCTCGACGTGTGCGAGCCCGACTGCAAACTCCGCTTCAGGGACATCACGTTGAGCGCAGTAGAGAAAGTTCCTGTATGCTTCAAACGGATCCCACGGGGTTCCCCACCCCTGATATTTCAGGATAGCGAAATTGAAGCGCGCTGGTGTCAGGTTTTGTTCCGCCGCTTTCTGGATCCACAGAGCCGCTTTCACCGTGTCACGCTCCACACCGATTCCAAGGAGATACCGCAGTCCCAGTTCGTGCTGTGCGAGCGGGTCACCCGCATTTGCCCTGCGGGCCGCGAGAAACGCCTGCCAGATCTGGTATGTGGGGTCATTACGGGGGAGGAGCGGAATTTCATCGGGGGGTTTGTAGCGCTTGAACACCGGACTGTTGGGCTGTTCCTGACCGGGGGCACGGGGCGGAAGCGTCAGGAGAGGGAGCAGAAGCAGCAGGGCACACGCCACGCCCGCAGAGGGAACTCGAGCGTTCATTCGTAGCGCAGTGCCTCGATGGGATCGAGCGTGGAGGCTTTCCACGCGGGATAGACTCCGAAGGCAATCCCAACGATAGAGCAAACACCCAATCCGATCGCAGCCCAGTCCCAGGGAACGACGGCAGGTGCTTCCACCAGAACGCCAACAACATTTCCGCCGGCGATGCCGAGAACCACACCCACGATCCCGCCGATCTGGCAGAGAACTATCGCCTCGATGATGAATTGCGTCATCACGTCAGACCGCCTTGCGCCGATGGCTTTCCGGATTCCGATCTCTCTCGTTCTCTCCGTGACTGACACGAGCATAATATTCATGATCCCCACACCAGCCGCAAGGAGCGCGATAGAGCTGACGACCAGGACCCCCAGGCGGAGGTAGAAGGTGAATTCGTTGAACTGGGAGATGAGCGAATCATTCGTGAATATTCCAAAATCATCCTCGCCTCCCGGAGGGACCTGTCGCGCCGTGCGGAGAACTGCACGAGTCTGTTCAATGGTGTTCTCTACTGCCTGCTGGCTGCGAGCCTTTACCATGATAGTCAGGCTTCGATGCCGCCCATAAGATTCGAAGAAGGTCGAGAGAGGGATATAGACGAAGTTGTTCTGGTCCCCGCCCAGGATACTCCCCTTTTCCTCGAACACCCCGATCACCCGAAAGACCGACTGCTCGATCCGCACCGATTCCCCTACCGGGTTAATGCTTGGCGGAAACAGTTTCTCCACGACAGCCCGCCCGAGAATCGCGACCTTCCGCGCCTGGTGATAGTCGTCTGTGGAAATCCCCCTTCCGTTCTCCACCAGAATCTGATTCGTGATGAGCGCATCCTCCGTCACGCCGTACAGGTTCACGTTGGGGTTTGTTCTGTACCCGTTCCAGAACACTGTCCGCCCGTGGCGATGCGCCTCGAACGCCACCGCCTCGGCCATCGTGACCCGTTCCCTCACCTGCATCGCTTGTTCGAGGGTGATATCCTTTCGATTTCTCATCCGCCGTCGTTCTTCCGGCGTGGTGTTAAAGCTCACGGTAAACTTGTCAACCTGAAACGTGTTTGCCCCCAGTTGCGAGAGGCCGGTTTCGATGTTTGACTTCAGCACGGTAACGGCGGTCATCACGGATATGATCGAAAAGATGCCCACCACTATTCCCAGGATCGTCAGCACAGACCGGAGTTTGCTGGTCCGGATGGCATTGAGCGCCATGAGAAACGAATCCTTAAACGTGCCCCATTCCGTCGCGATTTTGCTCATAAACAAAAAATACGGCAAAATCTGTTGGAAAATCAAGGTGGGGAATGCCGACAGGGACGAAGGTAAGGATACAACGGGGCAGAACGAAACGGGGTGAAGACCACTGGTCTTCACCCCGTCCTGATCAGGAATGACGAATACTCTTACTCGTACCGGAGAGCCTCGATAGGATCAAGTGACGCCGCCTTCCATGCGGGATAGACGCCGAAGACAAGACCGACCAGCGTGCAGACAGACAGCCCTATTGCTGCCCAGTCCCAGGGGATAATCGCAGGCACTTCCAGGAGGATCCCGACGACATTCCCGCCTGCGATACCCAGGACCACGCCAAGGACCCCGCCGATCTCGCAGAGGATTACCGCCTCGATAATGAACTGGTAGAGCACATCACGTTTCTGGGCTCCGATCGCTTTTCGGATTCCGATCTCGCGTGTCCGTTCCGTGACGGACACGAGCATAATATTCATGATCCCCACTCCCGCGGCAAGGAGAGCGATGGAACTCACCACGAGCACGCCGAGTCGGAGATAAAACGTGAAGTCATTGAACTGGCGTATCAAAGAGTCGCTTGAGAAGTAGTAGAAATCATCCGGCTCGCCCGGCGGGACCTTGCGCGCCACCCGGAGGATCATGCGCGCCTGTTCAATTGCATCGTCCAGCACTTCACGGCTGAGCGCTTTCACCATAATATGAATCTCTTCATCCTCCCTGCCATACTTGTTGAAAAAGGTCGTCAGGGGAATGATGACGAAATTGTCAACGGTTCTCCCGAGGCCGCCGGGCTTCTTCTCAAACACACCGACCACCTGATACACCCCGCCGTCCACTCGGATGGTTTGTCCGATCGGGTCTACATAGGGAGGAAAGATCTTTTCTGCAACGGGCTGGCCGAGAATCGCGATAGGACGTGCCAGGTCGAAGTCCTGCTGGGAGAAGCTTCTCCCTCTGCCGACAACCCAATCATTTGTCTCGATTCCTTCGACGTTTTCACCGGCAACCTGAATATTCGGGTTCGTCTTGTTTCCTCCCCACGTCACCGTCCGGCCGAACCTCCACGCCTCAATCCCCACGAGTCTTGCGAGGGTCATCTTTTCCTGAACCTGTACCGCCTGGTCATAGGTGAGAGTCTTTCGATTCCGCATCCTCCTGCGCTCTTCCGGAGAGGAATTGAAGTCACCACCCGCCTTCTGCATCTGGAAGGTATTGGCACCGAGCTGGGACATCCCCTCCTCGATGCTGTTCTTGAGGACTCCGACGGCGGTCATCACAGAGATGATCGAGAAAATCCCCACGACGATTCCGAGAAGCGTGAGGAATGACCGAAGCTTGTTCGTTCGCACGGCGAAGAACGCCATCGCCAGGCTCTCTCTGAAGTTTGCGAGCTCGAACTGCAGCTTACTCATAGCGGAGAGCCTCCACGGGATCCATGCGCGCCGCCCGGAATGCCGGGAGAAAACCGGAGATTACACCGACGGCCAGAGAGATCAGAATGGCGATGAGGATAACAGACAACGGCATGGCAGTCGGGAGGAACTGGTCAACAACCAGGCTGAGGGGGAACGCAAGCGCGAGTCCGATCAATCCCCCGATCAGACAGAGGGCGGCAGCCTCGATAAGGAACTGGATAAGAATGGTCCTGCGTTTTGCGCCGATCGCCTTCCGGATGCCGATTTCTCTGGTCCGCTCCGTCACCGAAACAAACATAATGTTCATAATCCCTATCCCGCCGACAAAGAGGGACATACCGGTGATGAACAATCCGACGGTGGCAATTACCAGGGTCACGCCTCCGAAAAAGGTCGTCAGGATCTCTTGCTGGTTGATATTGAAGTCATTGGGTTTCCCGGGGGGGATATTCCGGATATTCCGCATGATCCCCTCAAGTTCCAGTTTGGCATCCTCCATCTGTTCCAGGTCCGGCACCCGAACCTGAATCGTCACATCACGCCTGGACCCGAAATTGTTTTGGAAGGAGAGCAGCGGGAGGAAGACCCGATTGTCCGAGGTGAACTCCCCGAACATCCCGCCCTGTTTCTCACAGACTCCGATCACCTGATAGGGGAACCCTCCTACCCGGACCGTCTTCCCCAGCGCATCCTCGCGCGGGAAGAGATTCTCGGCGACTGTCGCACCGATCACGCACACCGGCCGCCCGCCACTTGACTCTTCCGCGGTGAAAAACCGGCCATCCTGGAGGGTGACGCCGGCGGCATTGATGTACTGGTGCGTTGTCCCTGTCGTGAGAACACCCTCCATCGAATAGGTCCCTTGCGTCATTCGGCGCCTCGTCCCGACGACCGGAGCGACCGCATCGACGTATTTCGCAAGCCGTTCGATTTTGGACGCGTAGGGAACCTCCAGGTTGCGCCGGTTGCGAATGGTCATCCAGTCCTCGTTGGACACCCAGGGGAATTTCTGGATATACAGGACATCGGTGCCAAAGGCAGCGGCACTCTGGTTGAAGGCCCTGTCGATCCCTTCGATCGCGGTCGCCATGAGGGTCACGGACACGATGCCAATCACGATCCCAAGGGTAGTCAGGACTGATCGCATCTTGTTCGCGCGAATCGCCCGGAAGGCGATAATCAGCCCTTCTTTCACTTCAGTAAGAAGATGCATTGGTTCCTTCCCGGGATCAGGAGGCCGCCGTGAGGAATGACTTTCTTTTCTTCACGGGACCGTCAGTTTCCACCAGCCCGTCACGGAGTCGGATTTCGCGGTGGGCGTGCTCTGCGATGTCGGCCTCATGTGTTACAAGAATGATCGTATTCCCCTGGCTGTGCAGCTCCTCAAACAGCTGCATGATTTCTTCGCCAGTCTTCGAATCGAGGTTCCCCGTCGGTTCGTCCGCCAGGATTATTGACGGACGGGTCACAAGTGCCCGGGCGACGGCAACTCTCTGTCGCTGGCCACCCGACAGTTCGTTCGGTTTGTGGTGCGACCGATCGCCGAGCTGAACATGCGAGAGCGTCTCATGTGCCCGCCGCTTCCGCTCTGTGGAGGGGATTCCTGCATAGATCAGGGGGAGCTCCACATTGTGGAGTGCATCGGATCGGGGGAGCAGGTTGAATGTCTGGAACACAAATCCGATTTCCTTGTTCCGGATCTTCGCCAGCTCGTTATCATCCATCTCACTCACGCTGAGCCCGTTGAAGAGATACTGCCCGGAGGTCGGTGTATCGAGGCAGCCGATGATGTTCATGAG
>DKBG01000102.1 GCA_002451155.1 Ignavibacteria bacterium UBA6906 | reverse complement strand
GCTCGATCTTCGCGAAGATCGAGCGTGGAATGGAGCCGAGGGATGCGGGTGTCCGGGGATCAGCGGAAGTCTACTTCGCCGTAATCGCCACAACGGTCGCCCTCGCGGCGGTGTTCCTTCCGGTTATTTTCCTGCAGGGTATTACCGGCCGGCTCTTCAAGGAATTCGGAATCGTCCTCGCAGGGTCGGTTATCATCTCTTCATTTGTCGCGCTCACCCTGACCCCTATGATGGCGACGCGGATTCTTCGGGGCAAACACTCGCACAGCAAGTTCTATCACGCCACGGAAAAGTACTTTGTGTCGATGCAGGAGACGTACCGGCGCTGGCTTGGAGCGTTTCTGAAGAGGCGAGCCCTCGTCTTTCCGACGATGGCCGGGGCCGTTCTGTTCATCATGGGCTTCGGGTTCCTCCTGCAGTCCGAACTGGCACCGTTGGAAGACCGCGGAAGGATACGGCTTACCGCGCGCGCTCCGGAGGGGGCGACCTTCGAGTACATGGATCAGTACATGACCCAGCTCATCGACGCGGTTCAGCAGAACGTCCCCGAGCGATCTGCCATAATTTCCGTCACCTCGCCCGGGTTCGGCGGAGGATCCGTGAATGCGGGGTTTGGCTTCCTGATCTTGAAGGATGCCGATCAACGGGTCCGCTCGCAGCAGGCGATCGCGGATCAGCTCTCCACGATGGTCCGGGGATTCACCGGGGCCCGGACGTTCGTATCGCAGGATCAGTCGATCGGTTCGAGAGGGGGCGGCCTTCCCGTGCAATTTGTCATTCAGGCGTCGAGTTTCGAAAAACTCCGCCAGTTTCTGCCGAAGTTCCTGGATGAGGCGGAGAAGAATCCGGCGTTCCAGTTCATCGACGTCAACCTCAAGTTCAACAAACCGGAGTTGCGCGTCGAAATCAACCGGGACAGGGCCCGCGCGCTCGGCGTATCGGCCCTTGATGTGGCACAGACACTCCAACTGGCGTACAGCGGTCAGCGGTTCGACTATTTCATAATGAACAACAAGCAGTACCAGGTGATCGGTCAGATGACACGCGAAAACCGCGATAAGCCTCTTGACCTGAAAACGCTCTCCATCCGGACGGCTGGGGGTGATCTCGTACAGCTGGATAATCTTGTGACGCTGAAGGAGCAGAGCAGTCCGCCCGCGCTCTACCGTTTCAACCGGTACGTCTCGGCCACGGTTTCTGCGGGCCTTGCGAAAGGCTATGCGCTCGGCGACGGGATCCTTGCAATGCGTGAGATCGCGAACCGGACACTGGACGAGACGTTCAGTACGGCACTCGACGGCCCGTCGAAAGACTATGAAGAGAGTTCCTCGAGCCTGCTGTTTGCTTTCATCCTCGCGCTCGTGCTCATCTACCTGGTTCTGGCCGCGCAGTTCGAGAGTTTTCGGGATCCCCTTATTATCATGTTTACAGTTCCGCTCGCCCTCGCCGGCGCACTTTTCTCGCTCTGGTATTTTGGACAGACCCTCAACATCTTCAGCCAGATCGGTCAGATCATGCTCATCGGCCTGGTTACGAAGAACGGCATCCTCATTGTCGAATTTGCGAATCAACGAAAGGCGCAGGGCCTTTCGGTACTGAATGCGATTCAGGACGCGTCGGCCGCACGGCTCCGGCCGATCCTCATGACCGCGCTGTCGACCATCCTCGGGACCCTTCCGATCGCGCTTGCGATCGGTGCGGGAGCGGAAAGCCGGGTCTCAATGGGCATTGCCGTTGTTGGCGGACTCGTGCTCGCGACTGCCCTTACCCTGTTTGTGATTCCGGCGATCTATAGCTACATATCAAGGGAAGGCGCAACGGTCTCAAACGTCGACGAAGCGCTCGGCAAATCTGACGCGTCCTGAAACCGGTCCTGCCTCCCACGCGGGGTGGTCACCCACTGTCCATTTCCTTCTCGTCATGTTCTCCGGGGGATCCATTTCTCGGTTGTCGAATTCTTCCACGTCTTCAATATACCTGGCCGCAGTCTGAGGTCAACACGCGTCTGAGGAGTCCTTTCTATGGCAAATTTGCTCGAGACACTTCCTGAGTATGTCCTTCACTGGCTTGTGCAAAAAGGAACGGAGCGCCATCTGATCCAGGGAGAGGTTCTGATCCGGGAAGGAGAACACTCTTCCTCACTGTACATCGTCCTCGACGGGCTCTTCAGAGTCATGGTGGGGCAGGGTGCCGGCAGAGTCGTCGAGCGAAGTGCCCCCGGCACTGTCCTGGGCGAGATGTCGTACTTTACCGGAGAGCCGCCGGAAACAACCGTTGTGGCTGAGGAATCATCGCTCGTGCTCGAGATCTCCCGGGGTGTCCTTGCGAGCAAGCTGGAACACGATGACGGCTACGCCGCGGATTTCTACCGTTCGGTGATTCTCGCGATGTCACGCCGCCTCCGTGAGCTGACGAGGAAGTTCTACGCAGAAGAGGAGGGAGTTCCCGCATTGATGCGCGACCCGCACGCGCAAAAAGCCCAGGCAACCATCGAGCGGTTCAAGCAGACCATGGTTGAGCTTGACAAACACGCGATCAAACAGAGCGGCTTCTCCGAGGAGGACTACCGTCGCTTTTTCGGGCAGGCGATGGAGCTGATGCAGACATGCCACGGCGTCCTCGGGGAAGGTTCCCCCCTGCCGGAATCCGTCCGGCAACATCTCGGGATGCGTCTGCAGCACGACATGCTCCCCTATGTGCTGACGACAGGAGTGGCTGAACGGTTTTATTCGAAGCCGCGAGGGTACGCGGGCGACTATCTCGCCATCCATGGGATCTATTCGAACACGCCGGGAGGGACCGGCCGGCTTGGACCGCTGATTGACAGGATGTTCCTGGAAACCCCACCCTCGATTGCGGTGAGGAACCGGCGGGCCCTCCTCGCCGATGAGATCGTTCGCACGGTCAGGGAAAAGCCCTCGGGCACCGTAAACATTCTCTGCCTGGCCAGCGGCCCCGCAACCGAGGTATTCGACGCCTTTTCCAGCCTCGATGAGAAATCACGTCTGAAGATTACCCTGATGGACATTGACCTCCAGGCTCTTGCATTCGTGGACGAAGTCCGCAGTAAACAGAAGCTCACCAACCAGATTGCGCTTGTGAATGAAAACCTCGTGGCGCTCTTCCTCGGCAGAGGCAAAACAAAGGTCGAGCCGATGGACATGATCTACAGTATCGGGCTCATCGATTACCTCAACGATAAGCTGGTCAACAAGGTGCTCCACTTCGCACATGCGAACCTCGTTCCCGGGGGCAGAGTCATCCTCGGGAATTTCCACCCGAAGAATCCGGCAAAGGAGTTCATGGGCTGCGTCCTTGATTGGAATCTGATCCACCGGACGGAGGAGGACATGAATCGCCTCTTCAAGGATTCTCCCTTCGCGCGCCCCTGCACGAGGATCCAGTTTGAGCCTCTCGGGATCGATCTCTTCGCCGAATGCGTGAAAGAAGGGTGACGGGCCTCGTGTGCGCCGGTGACGCTTCGACCGTTTGGTGATCTCGCCCTCCTGCCGCCCATGCCCATCCACTTTCGGCTTCAGGATCCCTTTCCTACGTTCGGGGCCGGACACCGATTGAAGGTCCAGGTACTGAGTTCCTGGCTGTCCATGATCGATGGAAATCCTTGAACGTTCACGTCATCGGCACCGCCACAGACGCCGATTTCGGCCTGACAACGGAGCGGGTCCAACGCTCGGGATCATATGCATCCACGATGAGTCTGTAAGTGCTGAGATAGAAATGGGTTCGATAGCCCGTGCCGGAGCAGAGAGAGCTACGTTCTCTCTGCTCTTTTTCTTGTTTCCATTTGTCGTCTGAGTAGGTACATTCTGCCAGATTCTGAGGCCCATGAAATTCGTCCACAGATGAGCGTGCAAAGGAGGAGGCCATGATAGGAAGAACCATCGCTCCCGCCTTACTGAGCGTGACGATCATCTTTTCACTTGTCTCCTGCGACAGTGAAAAGAACACCCCGGAGGGGAGAGCGCAACACACGGAAATTCTCCCCTCAACGCAGGTTCATGAGGGGTGGTACTTCGCCGCAGGGGATGTTGTTTCGATCGAAGGGACCGTGAACGGAGATGTGTATGCGGCCGGAGGGAGGGTTGATGTCAGCGGAACAGTCAACGGTGATCTCCTTGTCGCTGGCGGTCAGGTTACGATTACGGGCGTGGTGAGCGATGATATCCGGGTCGGGGGCGGCATCGTGCGCATTGACGGGCAGGTTGGGAAGAACGTAACCGCTGCCGGTGGGACCATAGTGATCGGCCGTCCCGGAGTCGTCAAGGGAGGAGTGATTGCAGCAGGGGGTGATATGCAGAGTTCCGGACAGATTCAGGGCAATGCCATGGTGTTTTCCGGGTCCTCCGAAATTACCGGCATGGTTGGGGGAGACCTCACCTTCGCGGGCGGCCAGCTCACCCTCCTGCCGGGCGCGAATATCGCGGGGAATCTGACTGCCCGGGCGGAGAAGGATCAGGTCCATATAGGTGACGGGACCGTGAGGGGGAGCGTGAAGATCGTTGCTCCGGAGGAAAAGGAGACAAAGGGGATTGCCGGTGGACCTGGTTTCGGCGTTTTCCTGCGAATTCTCTGGGCTGCCTGTCTGCTGGTGACAGGAGCGGTGTTCTTCGCTCTCTTCAGAGGGATTTTTGTACGTTACGCGACGATGGTTCGAAATCGGTCTGTGACGAGTCTGCTCTGGGGATTTGCATCGATTCTCTTGCTGCCGGTTCTGATGATCATCCTGGCCGTTACAGTTGTCGGGTTCCCCCTTGCTCTGTTGTTGTTTGATGTCTATTTCTGGTTCGCATTCCTCTCGCAGCTCTCGCTGGCGCTTCTTACTGGGGAGCTCATCTTCAGGAACATGCAGGGAGGCGGCTGGGCGCCTTTCTGGTCGTTCCTGGTCGGGCTTCTCATCGTCCAGGCATTGACATTCATCCCCTATCTCGGCGGGCTGATCATTGTGGTGGGGTTTGTGTGGGGTTTTGGTGCGCTGGTCTTGCTCGTCGGCGATGCCTGGACGGCGAGACGGGCGGCTGCATCGCACGACTGAAGTGGAGCCTTACGCTCCTGCGGCCTGCCTATCAACGAAGAAGAGCAGCGGGCCGGCCGGGGAGAGCTTGGAAACGGGGAAGGGAGAGCCGGTCCCCTTGTTTGCACGCTCCAGCTCCAGCAGGATGGCTGATTTCTCCACGCCTGATACGAGCAGAAGGATCTCCGATGCGGCATTCAATGCCGGGAAGGTCAGGGAGATCCTCGTGACTGGGGGGGCAGGGGCGCTCGTCACTACAACCCAGCGCTCCCGCTCCTGCAATGCCGTTGAGCCGGGGAAGAGGGATGCAACGTGCCCGTCTGTCCCAACTCCGAGAAGGACAATGTCAAAGGCGGCGCGACCGCCGGTGAATTTCTGTCTCAAGTGGGATTCGTACGAGCGCGCCGCTTCTTCCGGAT
>DKBG01000020.1 GCA_002451155.1 Ignavibacteria bacterium UBA6906 | reverse complement strand
AGGACCAGCGTCAATGGGCGCTCGCTTTCGTAGTCCGGTGTTCTCGGTGCCCATGCAGGCGGCGGCAGAGTACTGCCGTATGACCAGTCTTGAAGGGGTCGCGCGTAGTAGAGCTCCTGTGCGGATGGCGAGACGTAGGCAATCGCCCCCTCCTCAAATGCGAATTCGGTCTTCTCATCTTTGATGTGAAGGACTGATGTCGAGAGGTTTTCCGGGAAATTGTAGCAGAACGCGGCCCCCTCGTCGTATACCCTGATGAGAATCTGCAAGGCCCGTGCTGTGTCACCACCCTGCACGAGATTGACGGTGCATTCATTGTATCTGTTCGTCACCAGGCTCCGCTCTCCGTACACCGGCTTCCATTTCTCATCGGCCGACTGGCGCGAATGGCCGGTGAGAACGAAATCCTCAGTCCAGAGCGGGAGGTCGACGGTGACGATTCCGAGTCGTGATTTCAAGATCACCGGCTTTCCCTTGTACGAAAGTCCGTAAAAGAGTTGGCCTCTGGCTTCTGCTGCATTCTCAACGGCAATGTTGAACTCAAGATTTCCGTCCGGTGACTTGGTGGAGAGTGATTGTGCGTAGAGACTGGCCGTGCCGACCAAGCAGATGAACGCGATGACGATCTTCTTCAGGGGAGTATTCATAGTGCCGGAATCTCGGTGTGAGAAATGGATGTTCTTCAATATACGGATTGCCTCAATGTGAGGGGGATAGTGCGCCCCCCGCCTGTGCCTCCGCTTTGGCGGGAGGGGCTCTGCGCGCAAGTGCCCGCAGAAGAGCGTCTTTACCAAGGGCAGGTCGGGCGGACCCTTCAAATACTACAAATAGCGGGCAGCCGACCTAACGTGGAATCGATCGGCGAAACTGGTCCACAACAAGACCGATCTTCTCGACTGGAATCCGCTGAAATCCCGCCTTCCAGGCCGGCGACGCCTGGCCAAGTCGGAAATCTCCCGTGCGTGGATCTACGAGATCGGGGTCTGCCAGGATGTTTCCCCGTTGCGTCAGTCCACGTGCGATAGAGGTGTCTTCCCGTGAATGCGTCGAAGCGTACCCGATGTGATACGGATCGTAGTCGGGGGTCCATTTCCGGGTATAGACCAGGAGCATTGAATCGCCCACAACATTGTTCTCCACGCGCACATGCGTGAAGTTCATCCCTTCGGAAAGGTCCAGCCACGTTCCTCCGATGCTGACATTGCGAAGGACCCGGTTCCCATACGGCAGTCCCATTCCGGCGGAGTCCAGATAATGGGGGAGCATTGGATAGTGCGTACTGTACGGGGGCTCTGAGTATCGAACCGCATGGAGCTTCTCGAAGATTTTCCACGCCCCCCCCGGGTAGAAATACGACCTGTGAGGCCAGATGTAGATGTTGACCGATGGATGGCAATTGACGAAAACATTGTTTTCCACCAGGTTGTCTCGTCCACTGTTGAAGAACACGCCGATATCCACGTTTGCCAGAATATTACCGAAGATGGTGGTATTGGAGCCGGGAAGATCCAGAT
This sequence comes from Ignavibacteria bacterium UBA6906, assembly GCA_002451155.1. Lineage (GTDB taxonomy): Bacteria > Bacteroidota > Ignavibacteria > UBA10030 > UBA6906 > UBA6906. The sequence goes on along the minus strand of DKBG01000020.1, from coordinate 13,753 downwards.
AGATCCCCCGGAATCCCCCCTCGCCGTAGCCGTGCGTGTCGTGGATATAGTTGTAGCGGATGACTGTCCCCATTTCAGAATAGTCCGCCCCCGTGTTGATCCCGCCTACGTCGCCGGATTCATGAGCGAGGTCGTACAGGTCGTTGTATTCGATCAGATGATCGTTGCCGTAATACTGAATGCCGGAAAACGGGGCATCGTGGATGCGGTTGTGCGACACAGTGTTCCCGACTCCCTGGAGGTAGATCCCTCCGTTGAAAGCCTGGAGGATGCCGCCGAATCTGTAAATGTGGTTGTTGACTGCATAATTACCGGCGGGCGTAAGTGTCATCCGGTCACCTCCCACAACCCGAACGCCGGTTGAGCCTATATCGTAGATATCGCAGCTTCTGACGCCGTTTCGTCGGCCGCCGTCGATGATTACGCTCGTGTCGTTATCGATGTTCCGGATTGTACACCCGGCGATTGTGTTGTCGCTGCCACCCCGGATCTTGATCGCGCAGGCACGGGAGCTTTCGAAGATCAATCCCTGGAATTGGATATGAGAGGCGCTGTCCAGGAGTATCATCGGCTCTTTCATCAAAGAGACTGTCACGTCATCCGGCCCGCTGACCGACGGCGGCCAGAAGTAGAGCAGCCCCTGCTCAGCGTCAAGAACCCATTCGCCGGGAGAATCCAATTCTTCGAGAACATTGAGGAAATAGTATCTCTGTCCCTTCTGGTATCCGTAGTTGTGGTGCGGCGGCTCCGGATACACGATGTGGGAGGCGGTGTCAATTCGTCCGACTTTCTGATATGCGTCCCGCCAATCCCATACCCAGTACCCGTGCATCCATACATCGCGTTGTTCTGCCCAACCTGATGGTCGGTTGCCATCGTACTGGAACATACCGCTATGTCGTCCCGCCGGGAGGCCATCTTTTATCACCTTATGGTCCCCCGGGTTAAGGATATGGTCCTCCACCATCGGCACGCTGGCAATCGTGAGCCAGCCATGATTCGGAAACCGGGCAACGGGCATCCGGGCTCCCTTGAAGAAGACGTTTATGCGGTTCGGCGGCGCGCCGAAATCCNNGAGCCGTCCCAGGATCCTGGCGTCATGTACTGGCTGAAACCCTCTGATGGTGGTGCCTCCCATGAGTCGCGCTATCTCATCTCCATTCGCGCTCCATACGACCGGCCAGTCTTGCGAACCGGAGTCTCTCGAATTCAAAAGAAGAGTGGAGTCAAACCGATAGGTTCCCTGCCGGAGGCGAACGGAAGGATGATGCCCCGCTGCGAGACTCTTCCTCACCATGTCCCGGGCGTGCTGAAGAGAAGCGAATGGGCCGTCGGTTCTGTTCGTGTTTGGATCCGCACGTCTTCCCGACCAGGAATCGTTGCCATCGGCGGCGACGTAGAAGAGGACGGAGTCCTGCTCCTCTGCGCGGGCGATGCCGGGAAGAATGACCCGGAGAATCATCAGCGTAATCAGTATGCGAAGGGCAACTCGGCTTCTATGGGAAGGGGGTACAGCGGGCCGGCGGAACGCCACTGCGGAATGTGTCATCAGGTTCTCGCGCGAACAAGGAGGAGAGAGCAGGTGAATTCCTCCAATATACGAATAGGGTCCATTTTTGCTAAAGATATTCACTTGAGAGGACGATCAGACAGACAAGTCTGTCCAATCCTTCGATTGTCTGACCGCGCTTGAACCAGATGGGGTATCAGTTACTGAGAAGCGAAAAGATCGATGCCGCAATTGCAGCCTTCAAAATAGACGCGGAATTCTATCCAGAGTCCTGGAACGCATATGACAGTCTGGGGGAGGCGTTTGCGCAAGACGGGGACAGGGCGTCAGCCATCGAGAGCTATGAAGAAGCCCTCCGGCTGAATCCCGTAGCCGAGACTGCGAAGAAAGCTCTTCAGGAACTGAAGAAATGATCTCGAACTCCCACCAACCGAGTTGATCCTGCCCACGAAAGCTCTTCCCTGAGCCGGCGCAAAAACCGCGGGAGTCCGCCTCTAAGGCGGACTCCCGGGTCTCTGGCGGTCGAACGAATCCAATGCCTGTCATTCACTTCAACGTGACGCTCTTAACATCAACCATCAGAGCATCGATTCGCTTCTGGATATCTGCCGGGACAGCTTCCTGCTGACGTCCCCCAAGCTGTTTCGCAAGAAACTTCTCGAGGGCCGTAAATGCGGCCAGACGGTTCTCCCGACCGGCAAATCCGTGTCCCTCATCGGGGGCAACCATGTACTCGACGGTTCTGCCCAGATCGCGCAGGGCAACCACGATCTGGTCAGACTCTGCCTTCTTGACCCGTGGATCGTTGGCCCCCTGGATCACAAGGAGGGGGGCCTTGATGTTCTTCGCCGAATTCAGTGGAGACTGTTCTTCCAGCATTTTGACGTCTTCTGGATTCTCGATGTCGCCGACGCGGATGGCAAAGATCCTCTTGATCGGGGCCCAATAGGGTGGAATGGTCTTCAGAAGCGTAATGATGTTTGAAGGTCCCACATAGGACACTCCCGCTGCGTACAGGTCGGGGGTGAAAGCCACTCCCGCAAGTGTGGCGTACCCCCCGTATGATCCGCCAAAGATCCCGACGCGCTTCGGATCGGCTATCCGTTCTCTGATCAAATACTGAACCCCATCGGTGATATCGTGCTGCATGGAACCGGTTCCCCACTGCTTGTTGCCGGCGTTGAGGAACTTCTTGCCGTAGCCGGTCGANNTCCATGTGGCATGATCACCGTCGGTAGATCCGTTGACGGTCCGCCTTTGGGTGTCACAAGATACGCATGGATCGTCATGCTGTCGCGTGCTTTGTAGGTGACAGGCTTCATCGGCGCCAGTTGTTCACTCGGCAGATCCGGCCGCGAGCGGTAGAGGAGCTCCGCTTTCCCGGCCTTTCGGTCATAGAGATATCGCGACCCGGGATCAACATCGCTGGAGACGTTCACGAGCCACGTGTTCTCATCGGCCGTCATGTTGGTGATCGTGATCTCACCCTTCGGAAGGGACTTGACCATGTTGTCCCAGTCTTCGCCGAATTGCTTCTGCTTGGGATAGACCCGCTGTCGATCCCCGGTGTAGAAGGTCGCCAGAAGCTCGTCGGACACTTCGGAAAATAGTGCCGCTTCGAAGTCTACCTCATTGTCCGGGTCACTCTCGACACGTGTAACCTCTCCCGTCTTGATGTCGCACAGCTGAAGCTCGGATTTGTCGAGCCCGGTGCCCTTGTTCGTTACAAGATAAAACTTGTTCCCATCGGGTGTGAAATGTTGGGGGGATACGTCCTCATCGGCGGTCACCGTGTAGAACGGGACCAGCGAATTCGCCTCGACTCGCAGCAATTCCGAGCCTCCATCCGCGGTCTGTCGTACGCCCATCCGCAGTGCTCCCTTCAGATCTGTCACCCACCCAGCNNACATTCTTCCAGAGAAGAGTTCTCTCGGCTGTGATCAGATTGAGGCGATACACGTCGTGCAGGTCGGCCCGGCGGTCATTGAGCCCGACGATAATCTCTCCCGGGGTCGTCTTTGGAACATCGAAAATCATCGCTCGAACTTGCGGCATGGGGGTCAGGTCACGGGCCGGTGGGACCGGATCACCGGAGGCTAGCGGGTCGACGGCGTAGATTCGGTAGTTCTCGTCCCCTCCTTTGTCCTGCACATACAATACGTACTTGCTGTCGCGCGACCAGAAATACCCTCTGACCGGTCGTGTCGTGTCGGCCGTGATCGGGTGTGCCTTATCGAACGGTTGGTCTACAGCCTTCAGCCAGATGTTCCGCACACCCTTAAATGGTTTCAGGAATGTGATCTGGCTCCCGTCTGGCGAGATCTGCGCGCCGGAGATCTCCGGATCGCCAAAGAAGAGTTCTCTGTCAATTATTGGCGGGGGCTGGCTGCACCCCATCGGCAGAAGGAGGAACACGATCATAAGAACGAGAAATGAACGCATGTGGGGGACCCTCCGGAAATGTGGTAGGAGCAAAGACCATGAAGTATACGAAAGGTCGGCACAAGTGTAAAGGCCTGCATAAGCCCGTTATGTGACGGGTGGTGTTCCTTGTCCAAGGCTCATCCTGGCCTGGGGCGGGGAATCGTCGTTCAATCCCCTCTGTTCGCGGTGACCTCGCAACGGTATTTTTCCGTCAGCCATTTTGCTTCTGAGATCGTTGTGCAAGTGTGTGAGACTGATCTGTGAGTTGACAACGACAGCTGAGCCGTGCATATTGAATCACAATTCTCTGCCTGTCTGGCCGTGTTGATCCGCCTCAATTGTCGGGGGGGACAGACCGTCTCGCGTAGGCCGCTCCATGGCCGGTGGTAGAACCCGGCAATTCCGATCCTACCATTGAAAGGAATGGCATGAAACGTCGTACCGTTCTCGGGCTCATGGGAGCCACCGCAAGCGCGTTCGTGCTTCTTCCACGACACTTCCTCCGCACTGAGCCACACGCCGGGTCGCAGGATCGGGAGGGAGAGCTTGAATCCGCGTTCGAGCCCCTCCGGGGCGAGAAACGCTGCCGGGCAGAAGTCCGGAACGAACGGGGCGGCCCCCGGCTCTATATTAATGACCGCGAAGCATATCCGTTCCTGGCCCTCAGCGACGAACTCCTGAAGACTGCCGCAGGGTACCGTGATTCCGGCATCTCCATGTTCACGCCGATTCTCGGACTCAACGCTGGCTGGATATCCCCCGGGAAGTACGACTGGAGCGCGTTTGACCTCTTCTTCGCCCGCCTCCTCACCATCCATCCGGCCGTCCACTTTCTTCCACGCCTTCATCTCAATCCACCTGCCTGGTGGAAGGAGGCTCACCCCGAGGAGATCGTAAAGTGTGGACTTCCCCCCGATACTTCATTGTTCCACTTGCCGGAGCGTCTGGGCGAAACCGGTCTCAATTGGAACGGTCTTGCCGATCCGTACGACGCTTCCTGGGCGTCAGAGGTCTGGCGGAGAGAGATCGCGGTTGTCCTCCGCTCGTTCCTCCGCCATATGGAGTCCTCACCGCTCGTATCACGGATGCTCGGGTACCAGGTGGCATATGGCCACACGGGCGAATGGCACTACACGGGCATGCGTTTTCTCCCGGACTACAGCGAGCCGATGCGGAAAGCCGTTGGTCCAATCCCGGAGCCCGCCGCACGTATGACGACGACAGCCGGACTCCTCCGCGACCCTGCCCGCGAACGGGAGGTCATCGAATTCTATCAGCGCCATCACGACTATATCGCCGATACTCTTCTACACTTTGCACACATAACGAAGGAGGAGACGGACCGGCGCATCCTCTGCGGCGCATTTTTCGGCTACCTCCTTGAAAACGTCCACATCCAGGAGGGGGGACACCTCTCGCCCGAACGGGTCCTCGAAAGCCCGGACATTGATTTCCTCGCATCGCCCTACACGTACCAGCACACGAACATGCCATCAAAAGAACGATGGGAAAGCGATATGGTTGATGATGGCGGAAACTGGCTGGGTCGTGCGCGCGGGGTGGCAGGAGATGGGGGAAACCGCGTCCTCGTCGAATCCATCCACCGACACGGGAAGCTCTTCTTTGTCGAGATGGACCCGTCCACCTACATCGAACCGAAGAAAGTAGGCGAAGGAGGATCCGGGCATGATTCAGTGGAGGGATCGGTCAAAATCCTCCGCCGCGATCTCGGGCATATGTTCGCGCAGGGGGTGGGGGGATGGTTCTTCGACTTCGGTCACCTCTGCCCTCCCTACCAGGCCCACCGCGGGTGGTACGATGACCGGCCGCTCATTGACGCCATCCGACCGTTTGCGACGCTCGGAGAACAGCGCGCCCGCATGGATCTCACAAGTGCCGCGCAGATCGCGGCGGTGTACGACCCGAAAGCGTTCTTTGCGACGGNNTGGAAGGCTGAAGAACCGTGGACGGGCTACGGCATCACCGTGTGCGACCACTTCAACCACTGGTTTATCAACAGCCAGCAGCGGACTTTCTCCCGCATGGCGGCGCCCCGCGACTCCATCTATCGGTTCGACCTCACCTCAGCCGATCCTCGCCGGTATCGCCTTCTTTTCATGGTGAATCTCTTCACGATGAATCACGCGGAAGCCGAACGGATCCGGGCGATGATGGAAGGGACGGGCGTGACCGTCGTCTGGTACTACGCCCCCGGGTTCATCACGCCGGACAGGTTCGACCTCGGACAAATGGAACGGCTGACAGGCTTCCGGTTCGAGATCCTTGACGACCCCGGTCCGATGCAGATCCGCGTTGAGAAAGCCGAGGAGGGAGGAACCACGGTCTTCGGCACGCGCAAACCCCAAAAACCCCGCTTCGCTGTGCGTGACTCCGATGTGGAGGTACTCGGGAGATGGATCGACAACAGCCGGCCTGCGTTTGTCCGACGAACCGGCAAAGGATGGACTTCGGTCTATGTCGGCGCCGCGCCCCTGACTGCGGATATCCTCCGTTCGCTTGCGCAGAATGCGGGGGTGGCACTCTGGAGCGATCGGCCGGATATCGTCTATGCAACGCGTGATGCAACCACTGTAATCGCCACCGTTGATGGCGAACGCACCCTGACGTTCCCGCATGCAATGACACCCGTGGAGGGGGGAGCGCCGTCGAAGATTCACCGGGTCACGATGGGCTTCGGCGAGGTGCGGGTGTTTGTCACACCGCGGGGATGAGCTTCTCCTCATCCTCAAGACTCTGCCTGGGGAACCGGATTCTCCTGCGCCCTCAATGGACTCGGGGAAGGACCTGAGGAGATTCGAACGGCTGCTGCCGGAGTTGGCCTCTGACGCGCCGGCGGGGGGAGCGGGACAGGCAAGACGGTCCGCTGTTCCCCCTGACAAGCCTATCGGAATAGAACAAAGAGTGATTCGAAGGGCCGGAGGGAAATCGAAGCCCGCTGCATTAGGCCGTCAACCTCGACTCGTTGGAGTGGTTGCTCCGCTCCTGTATCCGGATCAAAGAGGAACGGTTTCCCGGCAGACTGGAACGTGCAGGTTCCTTTGTAGCCGCTGGAGGACACGTTCACGAAGAAGTGCGCCGGACCCTCTTTCCTCTGGATGGATGTGCAGAGTATGGCTGGCGACGAGGGAGCCAGGTCGCATTCTGGAGGGACGCGGGATTTTACGAGATATTCAATCGGCGGCGATCCCGGCGCGAATCCTCCAAGTGCTCCTGCGGACTTGATAGTGTTGACCATCTCCTGAATCCGGATATCCTCCCGGGGACCTTCCGCTGCGTGGCGGGGAAGCAACGAATGGGCGAGCACGGATCCTCCTCCTTCAACGAACCTGACAACGGTCTCCATCGTCCGAACCCGAACAGTGTCAACGGGAGGAAGTAGGAGGAGCTGATATCGTCGTTCGCCAATCACAAGCCCGTTCCCCTCGATCCGCGCCCCGGCGAGACCTCTCTCATCCACGACATCATAGTCGATCTGCTGCTGAAGGAGGCTCCGGCACAGACTGGTGAAAGCCCCGTCCAGAAACGTTACATCCTGATTCGGATGAGGCTCATACATCGAGCGGTTGGAAGGGGTGAAGTGCGCCCAGAGAGAGGCGATAGGGTAGAGGACTGCGACCCGGCTCCGTATCTTTCCGGAGGTGAACATGGAGTTCAAACGGGCTGCGAAGTCTGTGTAACCCCGGTACTCACTCATCGAAAACTGACCCGGCTTCACCTCCGCCTTCGGCGCGAAGGAGAGCGGATAATAAGAGCAAAGATCGGTCACCCCGAACGAATAGAGAAGCCCGGCTGTGCATTTCATCTGCTCCATCGTCGCGGGGTGTTTTTCCATCGTCCCGAAGAAATCGCTGATCTCGCACATCAGCCGCTGTCCCCCCTGCAGGCGGGTGGCAGACCCGGCGATCTTTGGAACCATGAAATAATCTTTCGCCATAATCTTCTCAGGATCCGAAAGAATCATGTCGATGCCGGGGAGGTCGAATCTCCGGTAGCAGGTGAACGGGTCACCGTCAAAATCCGTCTGCCACACCATTGTCTCCTCTCCCAGGAGGTGTCCGCTGGAAGCGACATGGTGGCGGCGACACCATTCCTGCAACCCTCCGAAATAGGTCTCGGCGCAGAGTTGGGCGATCACGTCGTAAAAGTCGCACCGTATTTTTCTGTCCATCTCTCCCACATCGATGAACAGGCTCTCACGGTGAGGGAGAAGATCATATCCTTTCCTTGCGCGGAATTCATCCGGCACGCGCGCATGCCACGGAAGTGTTCTGGGATAGTCCCGGTCTTTCGGAATATACGCGGAGATAAGCGACGGTTCATCGGTGAAGAACGCCTCGACATATCGGTCGATCGGCTGGAGGACGCGGGCATACCGGTCGTGCGTCACCTCGAGGAACGTCGCGACGGCAGCGGGATCGAGAATATTGATGTAGTGCCGTTTCTTGTAGAAGTTCTCTGTTGCGTGTGTGGCCTCATAGAGCGTGATAACTTCGTACCGTATTCCTCCCGCCGCGTCAACCACCCGGATGAGTCCCTGAGCTTCAACAGAGGGCGCCTTTTCGAGCACCAATCCCCCGGCCGCTCCACTCGGGTACCCCTCTTCATCGTAGATCCAAACCCTCAGGCCCGCCTCGTGCGCGATCCTGACGCCCCGCTGGAGTATTTCCCACGCCTGCTCGTCGCGGAGGTAGTTGCGAAGACTGACATTCGTGACCAGTCCGCCAAGCCCGGCTTTCAACAGACCGAGGACCCTTTCGCGAATGGCGTCATCGGTTGTTCCGGCCCAATCCTCGAAGGGAGGGATAATCTGCAGCGGCCGGAGGGCATTTGGCAGGTTCTCTGATTGTGAGCTCATTGAGGAACTCTTCGCAGGATTGGAGGTGCAATGTCTACGGGGACGTCGCGTCGGCGGCAAGATAGCCATCTCTGTCTGGAGAATCAATCCGCCCGGAACGAGTCCAGCGTTAGAGATTCCCGCCGAGGTGCTCATACCGTGAGGAGAGAGTCCGCTCCGATCGGGTGTTCGACGTCTCCGTTCCCCTCTCCACAGGAAGGCCCGCGTATTGCACATTGCCGATGTCACCTGAGGATCGGTTTTTTGACGAAATTCCGTATCTTTGCGCAAGTGATCCGTATAGGCCAGTGGTGGCATTTTCTCGTGAACGAGGGACGATCATGAAAATACTCTTCATCGGGGGAACCGGAAATATCAGCAGCGCCGTAAGCTCGCTGGCGGTCTCTCAGGAGGTCGATCTCTTCCTGTACAACAGGGGTAAACGCGCGTCGCCTTTTCCCGGTGCCTCGACAATCCTTGGTGACGTTGAAACGATGCGCACAAACAGTGAGCTGCTCAAGCACACATGGGATGCCGTAGTGAACTGGATTGCGTTCAAGGAAGAAGATGTTGAACGCGATATCAATGTTTTTGCAGGAAGGACCGGGCAGTATATCTTCATCAGCTCCGCTTCAGCATACCAGAAGCCTCCGGCGCACCCGGTTATAACAGAGTCGACCCCGCTGGCTAACCCGTTCTGGCAATACTCGCGCGACAAAATCGCCTCAGAACTGCGGCTCAATGCCGAATACCGGGAGAGGGGGTTTCCCGTAACGATCGTGCGACCGTCATTGACATACAGCACCGTGATCCCTGTGCCGATCGGCGGGTGGGCCGAATACACTGTCGTTGACCGGATCAGGAACGGCAGGAAGATCATTGTTCACGGGGACGGCAGTTCTCTCTGGACGGTCACGCATGCAGATGATTTCGCAGTCGGATTTATGGGACTTATCGGGCATCAGGAGGCAATCGGAGAGGCGTTCCATATCACCTCTGACGAGATCCTTACCTGGGATCAGATCCACCAGGCTCTCGCAGAAGCGGTCGGCTGCCAGGCAAATATCGTCCATATTCCGTCTGATCTTCTGGTACAGTTCAACGAAGATTGGCGCGGTAGCCTCCTCGGCGACAAATCGCACAGCACAATCTTTGACAATACGAAGATCAGGAAATTCGTTCCCGGGTTTACTGCAACAATCCCGTTCAAGAAGGGGATCAAACGGACTATCGATTGGTTCGAAGCCGATACGGGCCGGATGGTAGTGAAGCAATCAACAAACGAGTTCATCGACAGAATCCTGGCTCAGTACGAGAAGGCCGCTCATGTCGCGCGGTCGTAATCTAATACTGTCAGCGGCCTTCTTCGTCATGCCGTTGTCTGCCGGAGCTCAGGAGGTCCGGCCAGCGCTTGAGAAACCACTCGCGCTCTTCTTTACGCTGGACTTCGACCGGGCGCTTCCGCTCTTTGCCTCGGCCGCGGCCGGGCAGCCGGATGATCCGGTGGCAAAAACCTGGCTCGCGGAGACATTCCGGCGTCTGGGAAAAACTGACACCGCTATTCTCCTTGCCCGCCAGTCACTTGCGGCGGCTCCCTGCTACAGCTTTGCACACCTGGTCATCGCACAATCCAGCTACCAGAACAGCGATTCAGTTCTCGCTCACGTCCGGAGAGCCATCGAATGCGACTCCACCGACCCGAACGGGTGGTTGATGATGTGGGGAGAAGCCATCCGCCTGGGCGATCCGGGCCTCTGGCAACACACGCTGCGGAAGCTCGTGGAGACCGGATTCTTCACCAGGGCGGCTCTGGCGTACGGGCGGGCGGAATTGAGAGACCTTCCTCCTGACGCCATCCTTCTTACGAATGGCGATATGGATACCTACCCGGCGCAAGCAGTTCAGGCAGCCGAACGCTTTCGGACCGATGTCGCCGTCATTGAACGGGAACATCTCGGGATTGACTGGGCCTGCCGGTTCATCAGAGACCACCAGCGTGTCCAACTGCCGGTCACCGATGCAGAACTGGAGGTGATGGGAGAAATTCAAGACAGCGGGGGAGACCGGTTCAGCAAAGCTCAGCAGATCCTGCAAGGATGGATCAAACGGAAGCAGAAGGGGGCTTTTGCGCGCCCGATTGCCCTCGCTCCAACAGTGGACGAGGGCTTCTACGCCTTCGACAAGGATCACTTCAAGGATCAGGGAATGTTTCTGCTCTGGCAGGAGGGAACAGTCCCGGCGGAAGTAGACACTGTTGCATTACGCCGGTGCCTTGCCGGGATCATTCCTGACGACTTTGTCGGACCCTGGGCCAGTCAGAAAGACCGGAGCCCCGTACGAAGATTCTACACGAACAGGATCGCGAAAATCCTTTTTCGAATTGCCCTGACCTACAGTGTCGCATTGATCGGGGCAGGGCGGTACACGGAGGCGGAGGAGAACCTCCAATGGCTCGAAGTGTTCGAGCGGAGCACGGAAATCGGGGATGTCTCCGCAGCGGAGATCGGCCGCCTCAGGGAAGCGATGAAGAAGTAGTCTCGGCGCCTAAGGGGCCCGATCACCGCGACCGTCGCGGAGGAATAAGGAGGGCGATGTAAGTCTTTCTCGTTCGCTGTCTCACCAGGGCAATACGCGGAAAGCGAACACGAGGCTGCTGTAGGAGACGGTGTTCGTCACGGTGGTCTCAAGCGTGTATTCGGCAATATGGTACTGCACGTCGACATGGTCCCGCGCGAAGAGCAGCCAGTCCGGTGATTCATTCCCCATGACCTGAGCGAGTCCCTTCATCATACCGGCAAGCTGGACTGTATAGCCCCGCGTACTATACGTCGCGCTGCCCCTGACAGATCCCTGCCTGTACGTGAAGATTTCTGCAGCCTGAATCTGCCAGCCACTTCTGAGACCCACATTGTCTGTCAGTTTGCCCTGGAGTACATTCTGGCCAAACTCGATATCCCCAAGGCCGGTCTGGTATTCCCAGCCGGCACTATCCCGCAGTACAAGCAGGTCCTCGGCTTCGCGTGACCAGGCAGCCGATAGCACCTCCCAGCTGACCGGTAGGTCCAATCGTACTCCTCCTTTCAGGGCGATGCCCGCCCGCGCAGATCGTGGGAACGGGTCAGCCTGTCCCTGGTCGATGTATACAAGTCTGTCCCCCATGTTGTTCCAGCCCATTCCGGCAGAAAGATCGAGGAACGGATACAAACTGCCACCGGGCCAGGCATCCCAACCGGAGACCTCCTCGACGACTGTCAGGAGGGGAGCCTCAAGGAGGAAGCTGTAATCGCTGGCTTCTTCCTGCGCGTCAGCGCTTGATATTTCTGGTGTTCCTACCGCCGAGAGATGAGAGGCCACCGAACGGAATGTGTAGCCAAACCCAAAACGGAGAAGATACTCGATTCCAACGCCGAGAACAAAACCCGAGGCGTCTTCATGCGCCTCGAATCTGCCCTTCTCTTCCGGGCCCTCTTCCCCGGTGACAATGAAAGTTCCATAGTCCACCGCAACGTGGTGATATGCAAGCCCGAAGCCGATTCGCAGAGGGAGTTCGATGAAATCATTGAGTCGTACGCCCGCACTGACCGCCGAGGCGCTGTATTCCAGGTCCAAATCCGGGAAACCGTAAAGTGTCACCAAGCCGGCGGTGGTTGGATAGAAGCTGCCCCGCACGTTTGTCCTGAGTGCAGAGAGTCCCGTTTGCGCGGGGGAGAATATTGACGCCGTAGGATCGAATCGTTGAAGCGCTATGCTGGTTCCCCCCATCCCGTTGGCTTCGGAAGAGGGAGGGTTGAGAAGGAATGGCAGACCAGCCTCTCCCTGTGCATGCGATGCTTGCGACAAGGCAGCTGTTAGGCCGAGCGCGGCCAATACAGTCTGAAGAGCCGTCATGGATCCTCCGATCGCAGGGGCTGTACNNTTCGGGGTCCGACAGGATCTGGGGCCTGGCCTTGTCGGAGGATTTCGGGAAGCTACTTCACGCCCAGAGCTTTGGCCGTCTTCTCGACATCGCCCGGGGCGACGTTGATGAAGGATCCGTAGCTGCCCCCAGCTGCAAGAGCGTGGAGAGCGGAAATATTTACGCCCTCTTTCGCAATGGCCTGCAATGCCTTCACGAGAGCTCCGGTTTTGTCCGAACCCCGCATAAAGAATCCCGTACCCTCCTCAATCTGAGTGCCCGCAGACTTGAAGGCGGCGCGGAATTTTTCAGCATTCTTCGGGATGCAGTACAGTTCCGCCTGCCCGGACTCTGTGCTGAAGCCCCACAATCCCAGGAGTCCGAGGTTTCTGGATTTCAGGTCCTTTGCGATAGCAAGCAGCGCGCCGGGCCTATCCTCCAGCGGGGTCTTGAAATATGTTACGAGCATCACTTTTGCCATGGGAGCCTCCTTAGGAAATAGGTTTTGGGCAACTGATTCGCCGGTGAGTCGAGAGATGTGCGCGGGTCATAGCGCTCACCCTTGCTTCTTCGTTCGAAAGATAGTTTCGGGGAAAGGAAGAGTCAACCGCACTCGGTAACTGCCCACCGCTTGTCATATCATGGGGATTCCGGTACCAGAGGAAAGACCTCCCGCCGTTTCTATCCCCACGGGAGATACTCGCCTCTTGGGGCGACCCCCCTCGTGGCGTGTACGTCGGGCTGTCCGGCTACACCGGCCGGCGCCACGATGTCAGAAGTTCCATTCCGACCTTTATCTGTGCACTGATGCTGATCTCGGGGACCGTATTCGGTGAGCAATCTTCTTCTTGTAGGTCGACCAGTCTGGTCGACCCGCGGGGGTAGAGCTCGTCGATATAAACCCGCGGTTGACGAGGCGTTGGAGGGGTTTTCGTCGTCGGGTATTGCGTACTCCCTTCTCTGATCCGGCTGAAGGCCCGTTTTGAGCATTCCTCGTGAATGCGGTGACACGATTTTGGGAAGGGATGATGGAGTCCCAATTGTCCATTCCCGGTCTCTCGCAGCCGTG
>DKBG01000017.1 GCA_002451155.1 Ignavibacteria bacterium UBA6906 | reverse complement strand
TCGAGGCGTATGGCAGTGTGCTCTTGCCGGAATCGTACGGATTCGAGAGCAACCGCTGAGGGCCGTTGTCCCGGGTTCTGCGATCACCGCCCTGTATCGTCCTAGAATGCGTTGACGGTTTTGAGAGGCCCCGGTACTGCAGTGCTACCGGGGTTTTTCATGTACCTGTTGAGGTGTTAAGCCTTTGAGAGCAAGGTGCGGTCGGTAGGAGTTGTAGAGTTCTACCGCCTGCGTCACCGCGGCAGCTGCCAGGACATGTGAGGCAACTCCGGTATCCAAACAAAACTCCTCTTTGATCGTTCGATTCATCCTCTCGGCCAGAGCATTCTCATATGGGTCACTATTCTCGGTCATGCTCATGCGTACATTGTGCTGCATGGCCAGATCCACGTACTCCTGGCTGCAGTACTGGTATCCCCGATCAGAATGATGGATCAAGGGACGTCCGGGGTAGGTACGCCTGGCGAGTGCCATCTGCAGGGCTCTCCGGCTCTGCTCAGCATCCAGCGAAGCACTGACGTTGTAGCCCATGATCTTTCGTGAGTACGCGTCCGTCACGAGCGAGAGATAACAATACCCGTCGTCGGTCTTCAGGTACGTAATGTCACTGACCCACAACTCCTCCGGAGCACCTGGTTTGTAGTCTCTCACCAAGTTCGGATACTTCCGCATCCAGTGTCGGGAAAACGTCGTTTGAATGTACCGTCTATGGGGTTTCTGCAACAGATCATATCGTCGAAGCACCGAAAAAAGCTTGTCCCTGCCACACTTCAGCCCTTCTTGTCGTAACTCCTCACGTATCAAGCTGTAGAGTTTCCTGGTACCCACCCTCGGCAGAAGCCGACGTTGGCGACAGACCATCCGCCAAATCCGTTCCCACGCCTCTTCTTGCGCTCGCTGATCTCGCTGCTGTTTGTAGTAGCTCTGGCGTGCATACCCCAGCGCCCGGCAGATCACGGTGACGGAGGTTCCTCTGTGCCCTGCTGTCGCAAAGCTTCGGACAACAGGGCCAAGTATTTTTTTCGGATGTCCGTCTTCAGTTCTTTGTCTGCAATGTCGATCGCCCGGTTCAGAATTTCCTTCTCCGCCTCCAGGCGTTTGAGCTTCTGTTCCAGCTCCCGAATACGTTGGTATGGCGTCTCTTTGCCAATCATGGGATTGCGTCCCCTCCAGTCCAATCTACCATGCTTCCGCAACCATTTCAATACCGTCGACCGACCTTGGATCCCATACTTCCGTTGTGCCTGCTTATACGTCAAATCCCCCCGCTCAACCTCTCCAACAACGCCAAGCTTGAACGGCAAGTCATAGTCCCGTTGAGTCCGTCGTACCCTTCGCAAAACTCCTTGTCCTTCCATAAGTCTCCTACTGGTGTGTCAACCTATTTCAGGACGGGACATTCTCACAAACGAAAAGGGCCTCGAAGTGAGGCCCTTTTCGTTTGTCAATGAACTTTCTGGAGCGGGTCAGTCAGGATCGCCATCATGGTTATCATCCCTGCCACACCACAATCTGTCTTTCAGTGATGCTTTGATCAGGTAGCGAATCCACATTCTATCCCGCCAATCGTTTGGATCGAGGACGCGTCCACCTGGTGTGGTGAACCATGAGGCCAGATCAAACTTCAGAGCGTACGGAACAAGTTTGTCGCCAGGGTTCACGACAAAGTTGCCGCGCGCCTTGAACTCCTCATCAATGTTTGCCTTGAAGAGGAACGGAGTCCAGGTACCGCTGGTGTCCCTCACGCTCCCGGAGACCGCGACACTGTACCCCACCATGCTATCGGGCAGCGCCGGATTGTTGAGCAAATCTTTCGATCGCAATCTGTGAATCTTGAACTTGATGCCGTTATAGGTGCCGGGCGGGATCGTGTCAAGGGCAATCTGGACAGGGGTGGTATCCTCCAGAACAACGAGGAATGGACCCCGGAAATGGATTCCCCTGTCCCGATAGTGGTCGTCCCACTTCATCCCGAACGCACGCTCATACTCCATTTCATGCTCATAGTCTTTCTCGACCTCAAGTGAGTCCATCGTGTGGACCGTGTCTATACGTCCCTTGAACGCTATATCCTTGAGGACGATCAGCGCCTGATCAATCTTGATCGAATCGATTGAAGTCAGCGTGCCGGTCTCTGTCGAGCTTCTTCCCAGACTGACCAACCCACTCCCGCCTGTTGCTGACGCAGTGACGCTGACGAGCGCCCCATTGCCGGTGTTTGCAGACGGTCCTGACCCGTCGCTCGAGCAGCCAGCAAGCAGCAACGCCAAACCGACTCCCACCGCAAGAACTGATTTCATGGATTTCCCCCCACTTGGTTGGTTATTTGTTGAGACGACAGCTGTGATCGAAGCAAAATTCTGCGAACGGTCAATATTCTGCCATATAGCATATTGAACCAAGAATCGGTCATTTCGGTTCCCAGGAAGCGGAAATCCTTGAAACCAAAGGGATTGCGGACTGGTGCGGCATCACCCAGCAATCAATTGTCCGGCAATGGGGGCATCTGCACTCACCCCAGATTCAGAACGTTAGTTACAGGATATAAAGCGGGACCAGAATCCAACTGGTCCCGCTAGGCGTGCCCTATCGCCCAGAAGCCCCGGACGGCCGATTCCGCCCCGGTTTGGCTTCCCCGCGGTGACAGGTCATGCAGTTCACGGATGGATTGTCGGCCTGAATCTCCGGGATCTTCTTAATGTACTCATCGTTTATCGCTCTGGACATCTTCCACATCGCCCGGGCGACAGCCATTGTTGGCTTAGCCTCCTTCGCCCACTTTCCCGGCTCATGACAGTGCACACAATTGACTCCAAGTGAGCGGCTGAACCCGAATTCCATGATCTTCAGCAATCTGCCCGCCGGGACATCGTTCAGCACCCGGATGTCGGGGAAGACTTCAGATGACAGGGCGTCTTCTTTCCCCTCTATACTCTTTCGGAGTTTCGCGAGCGCCGCTTCCTGATCGAAGGTGGTGTCCTGTGCGGAGTTGTCGACAATGCTCGTCAACGGTTCCTGCGCTGGGGTGGTCGCGCCGACGCCCCCCACATTGACGGCGGGGAGAAGACCAAGCGCACAGGCAAGTACAAAAGAGAGAGTCCCCATATGGATCATTGGTGCACCTCCTGAAGTGTGAGAGGGATTGAGAAATCCGCTTCGATGAAAGATCTGGGAGTTTCGACTCTTTCGACTGGGGCAACCTATGAATCATCCCTGCCATAGTCAAACCCTATCGAGCATGCCGACGGCGTTTGCTGGCCCACCGGAAAAGGATCATCATATGATACGCTTTCCCAAACAGTGTCGATTATTTTACGCACAGATGAACAACAAAAGGGAGAGCCGTGATCGCAGAATTACAGTCTGTAACTGACTCGCACGGGTACAGACCCGTTGCCGAGTGGAAACAGATCCTCAGGAGCTGGAATACAAGCCACACCCCGAAGGCGCGCAGTCTCCGGTTGCTGGAGATGATCGACGGCTGGATCACATTTCTGGAGCTCCGAGAGTCGACCATGCCGGCAACCAGAAGGCGGGAGTGTGACGCCCATCTGGCTCTCCTCTTCTCGAGGTTGACCCTGCACGCCAGGCAACCTTGGCAGACCGGGCAGGCTAGGCAGCCATAGCAGGNNAGCCATGGCAGGCTGAGCAGCCATAGCAGCCTCGGTTGCCCCCTCATCCGAAATTCCTTACGTTCGCGGGCGGCCCTCCCCGCGAATCACCCATGTGCCACGGATCACTGGAATCTTGACCCCAACAGTGTTTCATTCCATGCGTGCGCCTGCGCGCACGCTGCGAGGGACAATTTGCCATCCCGTGGGGGATATCTGCACCACCGTCTCGAAACGCCAAGACCGACGGACCGACCCAGAAAGATCTGTATTGCAGGGAGCTGGTTTGAAAGCTCCAATGTCGGGGACAATGCTCTGCTCTTGAGCATTATTGACTCTCTCAACCGCGTGATGCGCTGCACCTTTACGGTCTTTACGGCAAACCCGTCCAGGGTTCGGTCCATCTACTCCCTGCCCGCCTACGCGCCCAAGCGTCAGCCTGTCAGCCTCTTCAATGCCCTGAGGTCCGCCGACGCCCTCGTGTTCTCAGGCGGAGCGCCCTTCTATGACGAACTCGAACACATGGTGTATTTTGCCCTCCTCACCCTGGTCGCCAGGGCCTATCGAGTTCCCGTGATCGTGTTCGGCGTGCATATGCGTCAACTCAAGAGAAGATCCTGTCGATCGCTGGGGCGACTCATTTGCAGGAACGCCGCGTTCATCGGAGCGCGTGACCGAGAGAGCGTAGAGCGATTTAAGGATCTTGCGGGATCAAACGCACCGGTAGAGTTCCTTCCTGACCCGGCCCTCTCGCTCACTCCGGCATCGGAAGAGACTGCCCGGCAGCTTCTCAGATCGGAAGGCGTTGATTGTTCTTCACCAACTGTGGGCATCTGCCTCCGGGATTTCCGCGCAGGTCCGGCTTTCCGGATCCACCATTACGATCAACATTTTCAGCACGCACAGGTCGAGCAGTATCTCGAGTCCATTCGGCAGCTTGTCCATGCGCTGACAACCACGCTGAATGCAAACGTCGTCCTCTTGCCCATGCACACTGTCCCTCCCGACGACGACCGGGTACCCGCCGAGAAGATCGCTTCACGCCTCGGCAAGGAACGGGAGAGAGTCACCCTGGTCCGAACTCAATTTGCCCCACGGGAAATGAAAGCGATCCTCGGAATGATGGACCTGGTGGTCGGCGTCCGCCTCCACTCGATAATTCTGGCCACTTCAATGAACGTGCCGACAATAAGCATCGGGTATTCGAGCAAAATACTAGCATTCGTGAAGCTTGTCGGGAGGGAAGAGGAATGCCGTCGCCTGCAGGATGTGCGCGGGGAATGGCTTATCGAACGGGCACAAATCAATCTGAAACACAAGCAGAGAGTCTCGAACGAGATCAGGAACCACCGAAACGAGCTGGATCAAGTATACCGTGACGGTTTGTCTCGAATTGCAGGAATCATCGAAGGAACTGAATCACGCCGGCAGGCCCCCGAGGATAGCTGACGAACAGGTGCCCGCGACAAATTCCCAATTTAGCCACCCTCCTCCCCGCCAAATGGATCTCGCTGTCCTGCGTTCGTTACGCGGGTCGTGGTGGTGGCGGCGCGCACAGGCGAACAGTCTCGTCATTCATCAACACCCAGATGCTGTACACTCCAAGGAGCGTCCCGACAGGAATGTGCAGAAGATTGACGAACGAGATTATCAGGACCAGAATTCTCCCCCACTCTTTTCTCTGTAACAGGCCGATCGATCCGACGATCCCTGCAGTTGAAAGGAGAACGATCAGGAGACCAATAGGCACCAGGATAAAGGGAATGAGGTGCAGGGCAGGTTCGGGAATATCATGAGGATGTATTGCACCATAATAGAGGAGCTCACGGATAAGGTCCTCAAGAAACCCTGCCAGACCCAGGATAATCACTCCGCCGAGCATCCAGAACCCGCGGTACACGATATTAAAAACTCCCACCAGCGTTATATGCTTATCCATAGACTCCTCCCATTTTGTCGTAGGGTCCACGGAGTGGATCCCCACTGAGTATTACGAGAAATGCGAGGCCACGTTGCGTTTCACCCCCGAAATTCGCATCCCTGCCGATCGGTGCCGTCTCCCCTCATCCCTTGACAAACACCCTCCTGCAGGAATAGCGAGGCGATTCGATCTCCTGGAGGATGAACCCGGCCAGGTCCTGCCGGCTGATGCGTGAAAGTAGTCCCACGGACAGCGATGGCCCGGACTGCACCCGGCCCCTGGCCGGGCCATTGGTCAATCTCGGTGGCTTGATGATCGTCCAGTCCAGCCCGCTCTCCCCTACAACCCTTTCCTGCTCGATTCTGTCAGCTGCCGACACAGGCTGCCGACCGGCATACATCCTCGCGAGTCGGGAGAAAGGCGCGGACCTGTTAGTGGCGGTCCCAACCATTGCGCCGGTCAATGCGATGATCCTGCCGCATCCCGATTCACGCATCGCCCGCACGATTGCAGACGTCCCGGCCGCACAGAAGGGATCCAGGTAGGGCGGGCGGGGGCCAAATAGCACACACACAACATCCGATCCCGCCACAGTCTCAGCTACCCGTGCATACTCCGTCAGCTCTCCGTTGACGATGGTGATCCCGGTTGTCCTGACAGGGAACTCCGCTCCCAGCCTCATCAAACCACGGATGATCCAGCCCGAATCAGCAGCGCGCGAAGCAAGAGCCTGGCCCGTCCGGCCGGTTATCCCAAAAAGCGCGAGAGTTCTGGACATACGTCGACTCTGTATCATGACGGAGGTGGATCCGCTGCCCCCATTTGACGGTACAGCTATGGTAATGAATCCCCTCGAACGTGGCAATACTCCGCCGCGTGTGAAGGTTCTCCGGCTGCCGCATGTTGCATTTCATTTTCCTTTCAGCTACTAAGAGTCTGTTCACAACTGTTCTTTCCAGGTCCTTGGAACGGAGATATATTGTGCAAATCTGCGGACCATCACCAGGTCCCTTGAGATGCCTCCGCACGGGGAGAGTCACGCGATATCCTCGGACTCCTCACCGCGCGCCGATTACAGGGTGGTTTCTCCCGTCCGTTGCCCAGATCGACCACCGTTTCCCGCTCTCGCTCTCTTGCCATTCAGAAGCCTTCCCCATCCAGTCCCTCCCGCACGTGATATTTTGCCGTCCATCTTCCACTCACATATCCTGAGGTGCCAGGCATGAACCGATCACCATTGGCGCTCATTTGGTCTTTCCTCCTGATTGCCGGATGCGGGGGAAACGCCCCCGACACTACCGTCCCGCTCCGCCGGGATCTTGCAGTATACCACAGAGCAGTGTCAACATCTTCTGACGCGGCGCAGAAATACTTCGATCAGGGAATGATCCTCTACTACGGCTTTAATCATGATGCTGCGATCGCATCATTTGCCCGGGCCGCAGAACTGGACCCCTCCCTCGCAATGGCGTGGTGGGGACAGGCTCTCTCATACGGGCCGAACATCAACAACGGTCAGATGGACAGCACCGCGGCAAAGGCAGCCTGGGACGCCGCGCGCCGTGCTGCATCGCTTGCCGCGCACGCGTCGCCGACCGAACAGGAACTCATTCGGGCCCTGTCGGCACGATATTCATGGCCGCCGCGGGAGGAGAGAAAATCCCTCGATCTCGCATATGCGGACTCCATGAGACGCGTCTGGACAAACCATAAAGACGACCCGGATATCGGGGTTCTTTTCGCGGATGCCATGCTGAACCTTCGACCCTGGGACCTCTGGACATCCGGAGGAGGGCCGCAACCTGGAACTCCGGAGATCGTCAGCACACTCGAAGCAGTGCTTGCCAAGGCACCGGGACATCCAGGCGCCTGCCATTTCTACATTCATACGATGGAGGCTTCGCCTGATCCGGCGCGCGCGCTCGCCGCCGCGGACACGTTGCGATACAAGGTCCCGGGTGCCGGCCATCTTCTGCATATGCCCTCCCACATAGACATCAGGATCGGACACTACGAAAACGCCGTCCTGGCAAACCTCAGGGGAATCTCAGTTGACAGCTCCTGGACCTCACAAGGTGGATTCTATACGCTTTACCGGGCGCACAACTTCCACTTCCTCGCGTACGCAGCGATGTTTGACGGCCAGAGAGAACTGGCCCTCCAGGCGGCGCGAGGAATGGTGGAGCAGGTTCCACTGGAGATGGCCCGTGCGTACATCGATTTCATGGACGCGTATCTTTCCGTGCCTGTTCATGTGATGGTGCGGTTTGGAATGTGGGAAGAACTCCTTCAGGAGCGTGCGCCCCCGGACGATCTGCTCGCAACCACGGCGTTCTGGCATTATGGCCGCACGGTCGCGTTCGCCGCCCTCGGCCGGGTCACGGAAGGCACTCAGGAACTCTCCGCCTTCCGGCAGTCTGTCAAGGATCTCCCTGAAAGCCGGCTCCTCGGGAACAATTCCGCGAAGACTGTGCTCCGCGTCGGACTTTCGATGGCGGAAGGAGAGCTGGAATACCGGAAGGGACACCACGCCCGAGCGTTCAGCCTGCTCCGACTCGCGGTACAGAGGGATGATTCATTACGGTATGATGAGCCCTGGGGATGGATGATGCCAGTCAGACACTCGCTCGGCGCCCTCCTTCTTGAGCAAGGCCGCCTGAACGATGCAGAGCAGGTGTACCTGGAGGATCTCCGGATTCATCCGAACAACGGATGGGCTCTGAAAGGTCTTGCGGAATGTTACCACCGCACGGGACATCACCATCAGGCGATGGAGACGGAGACGCTCTTCCGAACCGCATGGGCCAGGTCGGACATCGATTTGAAGGCCTCCTGCTTCTGTCGTACCGGGGAGGAGTGAGGCTTGGCACCGACTGGAGACTTAACTGTGTCTCTCCGATGCCGACGGGCCTGGTCCGGCCAATGACGATGGCGCGCCAGCCTCCACTCTTTTCCGCCTTGATTCTCTGAGGCGTGAAGAGTACTTTGTGTGGTGAAGGTATTCATCCGTTGTTATCAGGTCTTTCTCATAGGCCTCTCCGCGAAAATCTCCGGAGGGGCCTTTTGTGTACAATCACATGAAATACGGCGCCCATAGCTATTTATTCACGGACCGATGGACGGACGCACAGCTTCACATCCTTGACCTCTGCCGGGGGCTCGGGTTGCAGATGGTCGAGCTGTCGCTGGGGGATGATGTGCGGTTCGACCTCCGCAAGACTGGCGACCATGCCAGATCACTGGGTCTGGATCTCTTTATCGGGCCAGGGGGCGCGTGGCCGCTCGAGTGCGACCTCTCCGACGACGACCCGTTGAATCGACGTCGCGGGCTCGACTGGCATCGAAGGATCGTGGATCAGGCTGCAGAACTCGGGGCGGTCTGCTACGCAGGAGCGCTCTACGGGCATCCGGGTGTCGCCAGACGGCGGCGGCCGCCCGTCGATGAGTATCCCCGGACAGCCGAGGGTCTTCACTCCCTCGCGGACTACGCCGCACAACATAACATCGTGATTGCGCTCGAGCCGATGAGCCACTTCAGGACTCATCTCGTGAACACGCCGGAACAACTCATCCGGCTCATGGATCTGGCCGACCATCAGAATCTTCACGCATTACTCGACACGTATCACATCGTCACCGAAGTCCGCGACTACCGCGCTGCGATCCGGACACTCGGCCCGCGACTCTTCGGCATCCATGCCTGCGAGAATGACCGCGGAGCGCCTGGAGGGGGAATTGTCCCGTGGAGGGCGGTTTTCGAGGCGCTAGTGGAAATGGGGTACGGCGGCTATATTGCACTCGAGACGTACAATTCTACCATCGGTGATTTCGCGTTTGAACGAGGAATGTTTCATAACGTCTGTCCGGACGGAGAGGAGTTTGTGAGGCGAGGGATCGGGTTCCTGACTGAGATGGAGCAGCTGGTGAAGGACTCCAGTCGGCGCACTTCAGGGCACCCACCATCTCGACCGGACGCGGCGCGCGACAGTTCAGCCTGAACAATTGTATCCATATATCGGAATATTTTCGGATCATTTTCTGCCGTGTGCGGAGTCTCTCAACCCGCAGCCCGGCAGGAGGAGCTTTCTGCGATGACATCGACCGAACCATCCCTACCCTCAGGCTATTTCGGGCAGATTTTGCATATCGATCTCACACGTCAGACCAACCGGACAGAGCCGCTGGACCCCCGGCTGGCGGAACACTTCTTCGGCGGGCGCGGACTTGGGGTCGCGCTTCTCTGCCGGCATTTCCTCGGGCTCCAGAGCACCGGGAAATACCGAAACGCCTTCTCGGACGTTGACCCTCTGTCAGAAGACAATGTCCTGGTCGTTGCCACGGCACCGACAACCGGAACCCGAATGCCTACTTCCGGCAGAATCCATATGAATTACAAGTCCCCCCTCACCGACGGCTACGGGAGCACCAATTCGGGCGGACGATGGAGCGTCGATCTGAAGCGGACGGGGCATGACGTCCTGATCATTACCGGCAGATCCCCACACCCGGTCTATCTTCTCATAACGAGCGGCGGCGTCGAATTCATCGATGCCACCGGAACGGCTGACCTTGACGCAATCGAGACACGGTCCCTCCTCAAGCAGAGGACGAAGAACAGGGCCTCCGTCCTCACCATCGGACCGGGCGGAAAGAACCACGTCCGGTTCGCGGCGGTCATGAGCGATACAGGCAAGGCGCTTGGAAGAGGAGGGGGAGGCGCGGTTTGGGGTTCGAAGAATCTGCATGCGATCGCCGTGGTTCCGGACGAGAAGTTGAAGATCGAAGTCGCCGATCGAACTGCCTTCGACGTCGGGAACAAAGATGGAGCGATGTACCATGTGAAGCTGAAACTCGACCTCGGCAAGTTCACCAAGAGCGAAGACATGTTTGGTGTTCTTGCTTCCATGGGGTCGCTTGGAATTCTCGGCATGGTCAATAATTATCAGCAGCTGATTCACAACAACATGAAGAACACGGACCACCGTCAGAGCGATATCCAGATGATCAACGGAGAAGCGTTGCGCTACCATGCCAAGCGCGCGAAGCCCGGCGAGAAGAAGATCCTGGTGAAGAAGAGTTCATGCTTCAACTGCCCGATCATCTGCAAGCGGGAGACCACACTCGTGGCGCCCGACGGTTCCATCATAGAGAAAGGTGAAGGCCCGGAGTTCGAGACGGTTGCCCTGATGGGAGCGAACCTTTCTATCTACGATCTCGCCACGATCACCGAAGCCTGTTATCTGGCAAACCATTACGGAATCGACACCATATCGCTCGGCGGGACGCTTGCCGGGTTTTTCGATCTTTACGAGACTATCGCTGCCAAGGGCGAAAAGGCGACAGCGCGGGAGAGACAACTCCTGTCGGACCTCCGCGAGTTCATGGCAGAGCATGGGGAGCCGCGCTTCGGCAGACCGGAGATCCTCGTCCCGCTCACGCACCTCATCGGGCAGGCGAAAGGGATCGGTCAATACCTTGCGCTTGGCTCCTATCGTTTTTGCGAACGGTACGGACATCCGGAGCTCTCGATGACCGTCAAGAGGCTCGAGCTCCCCGCATACGATCCACGGACCTCGTACACGCAGGCGCTTTCCTATGAGATGAGTAACCGAGGCGGCTGCCATCTGGAGGGAGGGTACACCGCCCCTTACGCCTACTGCGCGGGGTATGCGGAATGGCCGGCCCAGCGAGTGGAGGGAACGCCGCTGATCTCCAAGAACGCCACGCTCAAGAACACAACGCTCGACATCATCGGAGCTTGCGCCTACAGTTCATTTTCCCTCGGCCTGGATGAGTATGCGGCACTCGTGAACGGGGTGACAGGACAGAGGCACAATTCCGGGACCCTCGAGCAGGTCGCCATCCGCACCGTCACGCTGGAGCGAATGTTCAACACACTCTGTGGGTTTGGGAGGGAAGACGACTGGCTGCCAAAGAGATTTTATGACGAGACCATCCATACGCGGGAGGGGGATGTAATCTGCGACCGGCAAGCATTCGATCGCATGCACCGAGAATACTACTTTTCACTTGGCTGGGATGAGAACGGGCGACCCACCCGGGAGACGATCGATCGGCTTGAGCTGGAGGACTTGCTCCCTCACAACGCCGTCGCGTCGGCATGATCCGGCGCAAAGGATAGAACAATGACCAGCACAACTGCTCCCTCAACTATCGCACCCTTCTTCAACCGTCTCCGGCGTGCCGGCTGCGCGATCAACCGGGTGAACGGCAACAACACCCACAGCGGGAACCTTTCAATCCGCGACCCGGAAGACCCGGACCTCTTCTACATCACGGCGACAGGTTCACAGTGCGGAGCGTTGATTGAACGGGACATCGTGCCTGTCCGATTTTCCGAGGTCACCTGGGGAGACGCGCGCGGTTCTACGGAGTCTACCATCCACCGGACGATCCTGATGATCCCCGGTGTCCAAGCCGCGGTCCATGCGCACTACCTGAACACCACGTTTCTGTCGTTCGACACCCGGAATCATCAGATGTTCCTGCAGTTTCTCGGGCTGGACGGGAAGGGACGGGAGGAATACCTCTTTCATCCCATCGACCTCTTCGGCGCTTTCGCCGTCGGGGGAGTCGAGGTCGGGAGCTATTTCCAGCCCGTAGGGTCAGCAGAAATGGAGGAACGAATCCCCCAATACCTGCGCGAGAAGAAGATGACGGTCGTACGGGGGCACGGTCCTTTCGTTCGGGGAACCTCGCCCGAGGACGCGTTGTACAGCCTGAGCGTGCTTGACCAGAGTGCCCGGCTTGCCCTCTCCCTGCGGAGGCGCGGGATTGACGTGGTGGCCATCCAGAAAGAGGTCATGACGCGGGGTCCCGAACACTTCTTCCCCGTTCGACCCCATCTTCGCATTGATCCGGAAACGATCGTGTGCGAAGTGGACGATGAGACGATCATTGATGATTTCCGGGCGCGTCTGCATTACAATTACAGCAACGCGATCGCCGCATACGCGACCGGCTCCATGAGCCAGAAGATCTCCTCGAAAGAGATGATCTACTGTCCGACGTCCGCCGTGCCCGAAGAATTCGAGTTCTCGCTCTACCGGAAGACCATCGATTTTGAGCCGGACGATACCGCTGATATGAAGATGCACAAGCTGATTTACCAGTACACGCACCAGAACGCCTGCATGATTACGACAAATCCCCTGGCGACCGCTGAAGGGATGGCGGTTCTTGCGGAACGGTTTGGACCCGGGGTCCTCACGGCGACACAGCCGGAGATTCCGTACAGCCATGGTGATCATCCGACGCTCCTCCCGATAGACGCCGAAGCAATCTATCTCAACCCAAAGCTGGGGCTTGTGGATATCACGCAGCTGGCAAACCTCACCAGGGACAATCCGATTCTTAACATGCTCAGATGGTACAAGGGATGCTGCGTCGTCGCTGGCTACGGCGTAATTTCCGCTGGGCAGACCACGCTGGAGCAGGCAGCACACAACGCATCGTCGGCCGAACGAATCGCGCAATTCCGGTCCGAGGTCTACTTGAACGAAAAGCTTCTTGGTGGCCCGAGCGTGGGAAGTTTCGAGCCACACTAGTCTCGCCATCTTCCAGCTCCCTGGCCGGGCTCAGAGTGCAGGGTCCCGGTCGGGTGTGTGCAGCTCTCCCCCCTTTTTCAACGCAAACACCTCCCCCCCTCTTGATTTCTCTCTCTCCACTCTTCACATTGTTGTATGTCCCGACAGAGAAAGAAGCATCACTCTCCTCAGAAGCCTGGTGCTAAGGAGAGAACTCAGTGGGCCAAATCGCCCAGGTTCCTGATAATCCCGGCAGCACTCGCCGTCGCGGTGCTGTTCTACCTCCTGCTCCGCTCACCTTCTCCCCCGCAACCGCCGCTTCGACAGGCCGATACCCTCCGGACCTCCGCGGAGATCGTCGGCTGGACCGACCGCGCACTGGCGGTGACCAGACTATTCCACCGGGTATATACGCCCTGCTGGGAAGGCGCCTACGGAGCTATCGGCGATGCGTACCTCTTCTCTCTGACCGGAGATTCAAGTCTCTTCACGTTCCACATTCTGCACAATGACCTCCGGAAGATGTGTGACGGAACGTGGGTCGACGACGAGGCCTGGGTCTGTCTCGCCGAATTAACGTGGTGGGAGATCACCGGGAAGGTGAATATGGGACTCGTTCTGGATGCGGCCCGACGATACCGGGAGGTCCGGGATCAGGGACGGCTCTCCAACCATGAGGGATTCTGGACCTGGTACAACTGGCCGCCCGGTGCGCGCGTCGGTGAACGGATTTTCACCAACAGCAATATGGATCAGATGGCCACGGTTGCGTGCAACCTGTTCCGCGCAACGGGGGACCGGAGCTACCTGCAGGATGCCCTGCGTGTCTGGGAGGGGGACGGGAGGACTCCGGGAATCGAGCGCCAGTGGTACAGGGGAAAAGGCGTCTGGGAGGGGAGGCACGGGCGCGCGGCCTTCGGCAAAGAGCTCCCCTGGGACGGGCTCGGATGCGCTTCGCTTGCGGCGGCACTCTACCGGGCAACGGGCACCGCGAAGTACAGGGACATAGCGGTCGCGACCGTGCGCAGAGTGCTCGACCCTTCAACAGGCTGGGTGGACCCGGGCGACTTCTACCAGATTCGGATGGACGGAAACGGGGCGTTCGTGAATTTCCTTTTTGATGCCTATGCGATCGCACCGGAGGACCTTGCTGAGGTTCCGGTAAAAGTCGAACGGATGCTCGAGCATGTCTGGACCAATCATCATGGTCGCGCAACCGTCACTCTTCATCGCGTAACCGATCACGGGATCAGGAACGGCTGGAACCCACAGGGGGGGGAAGAGGGATACGGTGTCGGGGAAATCGGCACCGTGCACGCGCAGGGAGAAGCGGCACGCGCGTTCGGTGTGTTTGCGTACTACCACGCGCAGATTGGCTCACAGAAGGGCAGGTGAAACCGGTTCACTACTCCGGCGGGGGATCACTCTCCTTCCCGTTTGATCACGACCACCGTGAAATCATCATGTGAAATCTCCGGGCCGGAAAAGGACCGAGTGGCTGCAACGATCTCCTGCAACACGGCGTCCGCCGATCCACTCCTGGCTCTCCGCACAACGTCCTCAAGCCGTTCATTCCCGAACTCCTCACGATGTCTGTCGAACACTTCGACCACACCGTCCGTGTAGATGACGAGGAGATCGCCCTTCTTCAAATCGACGGTAGCGGTGGTATAGCTGACCTGCGGGAGGATAATCAATGAAGGACCGCTCTGTGTCAGGCTTTCCGTGCGTCCATCAGCCCGCACGATAAAAGGCAGATTCTGCCCGCAGTTCGAGTAGGAGAAGGTACCCGTCGACATATCGAGGATCCCGTAGAAGGCCGTGATGAAATCCCTCTTGCGGGCAAACTCGGGAAGAAGATCGTTCATCCGGCTCAGGAGAGGGGCAGGGGCTGCACCGGCACGGGCAGCCGGAATGAACAGGGCCCGGAATGAGCTCATCAGAAGCGCGGCGGGGATCCCGTTTCCCGAGACATCGGCAACGACGACCCCCAGTCGACCCTGACCAAGCCGGACATAATCGAAGTAGTCACCTCCTACCTCGTATGCCGGCGTGCAGTGGCCAGCGATGCTGTATCCTTCCGCCTCGGGAGAACCCGCGGGCAGGAGCCGCGCCTGCAATTCCCCTGCGATCTGCAGCTGGTCGTCGATTCTTCGTTTCTCCAGAATCTGCGTGTGCAGCATGGACTTCTCGATTGAGATCGACGCCGCGTCGGCAACGAACTGTAGGACTTCGATATCCTTTTCGTCGAACGCGTTCAGATGGTCGCTCTCCAGATTGAGAGCGCCCACCGGTCGTTTGTTCCGGATAATGGGAACGGCAATCTCTGACATGGTCGCAGCGCGTCCTGCGATGTACCGGGGATCGGTTCGCACATCCGGGACGACGAGGCTTTCCCCCGTCCGTATGACTGAGCCGATTAGCCCTTTTCCCTCTTTCAGCATCGGGTCCACGTCTTCCGGGCGTTGGTCAAAGCCCCTTTGTGCGATCCCCGCGATGAGCACGCGGTCACGGTGGTAGGGAGTTTTCAGAATATCGCGGTTCAATACGAAGATACCGGCGGCATCATACGGGAGGATCTTGTAGACTTCATCCAGAAGCTGATTGAGGATCACCTTCAGGTCGAGCGTATCCCGAATCTGGTAGGAAATATCCCTGAGGAGGCGGTATTTCGCTTCAGCGGTAAGCTGGATGTTCGTCGCCATCGCCTGGCACCCTGGTCTGTGATGAGGAACCGGCATGCTCTCTAAAGAGATACGGAAAAACCACTATGGAAGTTCCGGACCCAGGCAGGAGCTTCTTCGGGGCCCTCACACACGGGGTGCGTGAACCGTCAATGAAGCCGAAGGGGACATATGCGCTGCCAGCTCCAGAATCACAGGTTTAGATCTCAACCGGAGGGCCGTATCCATCCCTCCAGAGAGGCTCCCGAATATCCGGAGGGGGCACTCGTCGAGTTCCCGCCTCCTCCCGCGAAACTGATTCGGCGGCCCCGTACCGCCTGAAGGTCCCCGCTCCCCCTCCGGGACTCCAAATCACTCAACCACGATTTCATCGACGAACAACCATGCTTTCCCCCCCGCACCCGGGTGCCAGTCAGGACAGTTCCCGATATTCCTGGCTGAAACGCGGACGTACCGTACAGATGCGGGAGCCGAACAGGTCGCGCTGAACACTTTGATGCGAGGGACAGGATCGAATGACTCCACTTTCGCGCTCGAACTGTGGACGAGTTCGAACCTCTCACCGTCTCTGGAGACCGAGATTTCAACCAGGGACGGAAGGAAGATCCAGGATCCCTGGCTCTCAAGGCACCCGAGCGAAACCCTGCGAATGGTCTCTGGAGAACCCAGATCGATAGTCGCATCGAGATCTACTCCTTCCAGGCCAAGCCACGCGCCGTCAGTAAAGTCGAGGGATCCGCGGATCCGGTCGACGAGCGTCTCCTCACCGCGTGCCGGATACCTGGGGCTGTAACGATTGCGGATCGCGATCGATTTCCCCTGCGCCATATTCAACCTGACGGAATCCCGGGCTGGTCCCCGGCGTCCTGGAGGCCGGACGCCGTACCCCTGTTTCCCGGTGATCCTATCCCCGAGCGTCTGTCGGGCTTCCTCCCCGAGTTCTTTAAGATTTGAGACTATGTCAGGATGCTCTGCCGCGACGTTCGTTCTCTCGCCGATATCGTTTTCGAGATCATAGAGCGCGAGCGCCGTCGTCCCGCTGGCATAGGGACCCGGAACCCCGTCTTTGCCCGGCGTGACGCCAACGTACGACCGATACCCGTGAGGAAAATGGAGCTTCCATTTCCCCGACCTGACAGCATGCAGCTCTCCTTCATAGTAGTAGAAGAACTCCCTCCGTGGAGCCACGTTTCTCCTTCCCTCCATGAGAGAGAGGATATCCACTCCGTCGATCTCCCTCGAGGGAAGCGTGGAACCTGTAATTGAAGCGATGGTCGGCAACAGGTCGATCGTCGCGGCCATTCCGTTGCACACGGATCCAGCGGGGATCCGTCCCGGCCATCTCATGATGCAAGGAACGCGCACTCCTCCTTCCCATGCGGTCCCTTTCCCTTCGCGGAGCGGGCCGGCGGAGCCCGCATGATTGCCGAAATTCAGCCAGGGCCCGTTATCGCTCGCAAAAATCAGGAGCGTCCGGTCATCCAGTCCCAGCCGTTGTATCTCCTGCAGTACCTGGCCGACTGACCAGTCAATCTCCATGATGACATCGCCGTACATCCCCTGCGCACTCTTGCCACGGAATTTTGCTGAAACGCCGAGAGGAACATGTGGCATGCTATGGGGGAGGTAGAGAAAGAACGGTCTGTCCTTGTTCTTCCGGATGAACGCCACCGCACGTTCAGTATAGAGCGTCGTCAGGCCGTCCTGGTCCCCGAGTGACGTGATCACTCCGATCTGCCTGTTTCCTTCCAAGAGCGGAAGAGGCGGATAGAATGATTTCTGTCCTTTGGTCTGCGGATTCCCGTCATACCCCACCGGCCACATATCGTTCGAATAGGGAAGGCCGACGTACTCGTCAAATCCGTGCTGCAGCGGAAGGAACTCTCTGGTATGGCCGAGGTGCCATTTCCCGAAGATGCCGGTAGCATACCCCTGTTTCCTGAGCATCGAGGCGATCGTCTCTTCCTCCGCATTCAATCCCACCGTCGACCAGGGACCCAGTGCTCCCTGGATGCCGACCCTCTCCGAATAACAGCCGGTGAGGAGGGAAGCCCTCGAGGCACTGCAGACCGCTTCTGAAACGTAGAAGGAGGTGAACAGAACCCCTTCTGAGGCCAGCCGGTCAAGGTTCGGGGTGGTAAACCCTGAGGCCCCATATCGCCCCGTATCACCATACCCCTGGTCGTCCGTGAAGACAATGACGACATTGGGGGGGTGTTGCGGGTCCTGACAATAGCCGGGCGAGCCGGCGGTCATCAGTAACGCAAAAATGCAGAGCACTTCATGGTTACACGGGCGACTGCGTGGATCTGTGCGCATCGGAGTCCTTCCAGACGAGGAAGCGAAATTACCGGGGGAGAAGTTTCCTGTACTCGGTATCCCCGACAATCATCTGCTGGCGGTCCAGCTCGGTTGTCAGCTGCCGAACCGCCTCGCGATAACGCGGATCATCATAACAATTATTCAGTTCATGTGGATCAGCAGGGAGATCATAGAGCTCCCATGCATCGATATCATAATAGAAGTGAATCAGCTTGTACCTTGCGGTGCGAAGTCCGTAATGGCGCCTGACGGCATGAACGGCGGGATACTCATAGTAGTGGTAATAGATAGATTGTCTCCAGTCGGGGGGCGTCTGTGACCTTACCACTCCCCGGAGAGAACGTCCCTGGATGTCGTCTGGAATCCTCACGCCGGCATAATCAAGAAATGTCGGGGCGAAATCAAGATTCAGAACCATATCGGAGATGATCCCGGGCCGGATCTCGGCGGGGTACCGGATAATCAACGGTATCCGCAGGGATTCCTCATACATGAATCGCTTGTCAAACCAACCATGCTCGCCAAGGTAGAACCCCTGATCTGAGGTATAGACAACAATAGTGTTGCTCGCCAGGCCCGACTCGTCCAGATAATCGAGTACGCGGCCGACATTCTCGTCGACCGAGGCGATACAGCGGAGGTAGTCCTTGATGTAGCGCTGGTATTTCCATCTGGCGAGAGCCTCGCCTCCGGGCGGTGAAGTCTGAAAAGCTGTGTTCTCCGATTCGTATGCCCGGTTCCACGCGTTCTTTTCCTCCGCTGTTAGCCTGTCGTACTCCGAGTGCCAGAGCTGGACGTCAGTCGTCTTCCCTGGCATCCCGGCGGATACGGAATCGGGAGGGGGAACCTTCAGGTCATATGCCAGGAAGAGATCATCGGCAATTCGCATTTCCTGCCTGCGCGCAGCCTCGCTTCGCGTCGAATAGTCATCGAAGAATGTGGGGGGAATCGGCTTCGCCTCGTCTCGAAACATCGGAAGGTGCTTAAGATCCGGCATCCAGTTGCGGTGGGGGGCTTTATTGTGGAGCAACACACAGAATGGCTTGTCCGATTTCCGCGTCTTGAGCCATGCGAGACAGTCATCGGTGATAATATCTGTGACGTATCCCTTCCGCTTTGCCCTGACCCCCATCTCGATGAAATCCGGGTTGTAGTAGTTCCCCTGATCCGGGAGTATGTTCCAGTAGTCAAAACCCGTCGGGTCGCTTTTCAGATGCCATTTCCCAAAAAGCGCCGTCTGGTATCCTGCCGTGCGCAGAAGTTTGGGAAAGGTCTGCTGACTGCCGTCGAACGCAACTCGATTGTCCACCACCCCGTTGAGATGACTGTATTTGCCCGTCAGCAGAACAGCTCTACTCGGAGCACAGATCGCGTTTGTGCAGAAGCTGTTTGTGAACCGAACACCTTCGCGCGCGAGGCGATCGATGTTCGGTGTATGTATGAGCGTGCTGTCGTAGCAGGAAATTGCCTGGTAAGCATGGTCATCCGACATGATAAAGAGTATGTTCGGGGAAGTGCCCGCCGGCGAACGATTGACAGAACAGGCAATCGCGAGAACCACAATGAGGAACGCACCCCTCTTCCTCCAACGTGCGCGCTGCAGTAGTCCGGCCTGCGATCGGGTTCTCATACGGTCCTCCTGGAATTGCTGATTCCACAGACACCCTGCCGGTCCATGCGGCCCATCTGCCCGGCCCCTATTCCACCGAGAAAAATCTACCTCAACATATCCGCATTGTCAAACCATCGAGGAGGTGGGCTCAGGAGAGGCAAAGGAATGAGAATCCCCATCCCCCGTTTAGGAGAACGGGAGACGGGGATTTCGTCCAGCTGGAATCGGGGAGAGACCCTCCGCTATTTGCCGCCGACGGTCATTTCGGCGATCTTGATAGTCGGACCGGTGATCGAGTCCTTGAACTTCAGATCGTTACCGACCATCTGGATCCCGTGGAGGATCTGGCCGAGGTTTCCGGAGATCGTGATTTCCGAGACCGGAAACGCTATTTCGCCTTTCTCAATCCAGAGCCCGAAGGCCCCGCGGGAGATATCGCCCGTCGTCGGCACGAGACCGAACCCGATAGTTCCTGTAAGGTAGAGTCCTTTCTCCACCGATTTGATGATCTCCTCTGGAGTCGGTGTTCCCGCGGCCAGATAGAGATTATTGGCGCCGGATGCATTCCCTGTTGATTTCATCCCGAGCTTCTTTGCCGCGTAGGTGTCCATCAGGTAGCTCTTCAGGACCCCCCTCTCCATCACAACAGTCTTGCGTGTCGGCACCCCCTCTCCATCGAACGGTTTTGTCCCGATTCCCCCCGGGAGAAGTCCGTCATCGACTATTGTGACAAGATCATTGCCGACTTTCTCGCCGACCTTTCCGGCGAGAAAGGATTGCTTGAGGTAAACATTGTTCCCGCTGATGCACGTATTGAAGAAGCTGAGGAGGCTCGCCGTCATCGGCGGCTCGAGAACCACCGGGACGTTCTGTGTCTCGACCTTCCTGCCGCCGATGAGCCGTGCGACCCGATCAATCGCTTTCCGGGCAATCTCTTCCGGACTTTCGAGGTCTGCAACGGAGTGAGACTCATCTCCCCACCCTTCATCAAAGAGATTCGAACCCTCACCGGACTGCAGGTAGACGGAACAGGAACAGCTGGTCCGAGGATAGGAGCTCCCAAATCCGTTGGAGTTCGCCAGATAGACTGCTCCGACCGTTGTCCGGAAGCCAGCCCCGAAGCTCTTCTTCACGCGTTTGTCGGAGAGGCAGATCGCCTCGGTTGCCCGCGCGGCTGCAATCTTCTTTTCGGGCGGCATATCAACAACCGCCGGATCGTAGATTTTGAGCGATCCCGCATCCACCGACAGGGTCCCTTTCTCCGGAAGCCCCGCCAGCGGATCGGCACTTGAGAGTTTTGCCCGTTCGATTGCATTCTCGATCAGCCGGTTCAGCGTTTCTTTGGAAAGATCCGACGAACTTGCGCGGGCGATCTTCCCCTCAACGAAGACTCTGAGGGAGAGGCTTTTCGATCCCGCCTCTGCCAGCTTCTCGATTTCTCCTTCGCGAACATCCACCGAAAACTCCGTCCCCTCCCGGATCGACACTTCGACCTGACTGGCGCCCTTCTTTCGACCGGAGGACACGAGGTCCTCTGCGAGACCCAGAAGATTGTCTGTGCTCATGATCGGCCTCCCACCGTCATCTGACGGAGCTTCAATGTAGGTGTCCCGGCGCTCACAGGTGCCGACTGACCGTCCTTTCCGCAGGTGCCGAGGAAGAACCGTGTGTCATTCCCGATCATCTCAACCTCGTTGAGTATCTGAACATTCGTTCCAATGAGCGTGGCATTCTTGACTGGCCGTGTCAATTTTCCATCTTCGATCAGATAGCCCATATTCACGGAGAATGTGAATTTCCCCGAATCGCTCACCTGTCCTCCCTGGTACGTTTCCGCGAAGAAGCCTTTCTTGACCGAGCGGAGAATATCTTCCACGCTCGCCTCTCCCGGGCCGAGCACGGTGTTCGCCATGCGCGGAATCGGGACGTCGCGGTAGGACGCCCGCCGGCCATGACCGTTGGGCTCCATTTTCATAAGTTTCGCCGAGAGCCGGTCCTGCAGAAACCCCACCAGCTTTCCTTTTTCAATGAGGACCGTCTTCGAGGGTACGATTCCCTCGTCGTCCATGTTGAGGCTTCCGCGGGCGTTGGGAATGGTCGGATCATCGTAGATCGTGACGATCGGATTGGCCACCTGCTGTCCCAGTTTGTCCCACATGATCGACGTCTTCTTCCGGTTTGCATCGGCCTCAAGTGGGTGTCCCACCGCTTCATGCACCATCACTCCTGACTGGAGGCTGCCCAGAACCACCGGTTGCTCGCCGGCCGGGGGATCGATCGCCGAGAGCAGCGTGACCGCATCCGCCGAAGCCTTGGTTCCGACGGAGCCAGGCGTTTCTTTCGTGAGGAAGAAATCCGCCCCGACTCGCCCCCCGGCAGTTTTGAACCCGGTATTCCGGACGCCATTCTCCTCCGCCGTCGCAGATACAAACATGATTGTCTGCGGACGGGCATCGCTGATCAACAGCCCTTCGCTGTTTGCGATCGTAACGTACTGGATTTCGTCCACAAGGCCTGCCTGCACCTTCGTGATCCGCCTGTCATGAGACTGTGCCGCCGCATATGCCTGCTTGACCAAATCCACCTTTGCAGACAGAAGCAGATCCTGCATCGGGGATTTGATGTCATATACGTGAAGGGGGGAATTCTCTTGCGTGAGGTCGGCAACGGCGAACCCCGCATTCCCGCCAGCAATTGTGGCGGCTGTAAGCGCCGTTTGCTTCATTCGCTCAAACGAAAGGTCATCGGTATACCCGTATCCCGTTTGCGCGCCTTTCAAAACGCGGATACCGACTCCCAGTGAAATGTTCTCAGAGGAGTCTTTGATAATGTCTTCCTCCATCCTGACGCTATTGTTGATCTTATATTCGAAGAAGAGTTCGGAGAAATCGCCTCCCTTCGAGAGCGCCAGGTCGAGAATCTTCTTCATTTGTTCACGCGTGACCCCAAACCGTTCTTCGAAGAAGGTCGCGGATGGTAGCGGCGCGGATCCTCTCGCAAGCAGATCGAACCAGAACCCGGATGTCAGGGTAGCTGCGAGCCCGATACCGCCTGTTCGAAGGAAATCCCTGCGATTAACGTCAAGCATGGAGAACCTCCAGGTTTGTGTTCCCTGTGCAGAAAGTCCGGCGCAACGACGGAAGAGCGCAGCGATCCCGCTGGGCCGCGTTCTGCCCCCGCCGACGTGCGGACAATCCCCTGTTTGAATTATTCACTGATCTGGAAAGGATAAAGAATGCAATCTCCGGCAGGCGAAGAATCGACCGGCCGAGAGGCATCCGGGCCAGAGGGACGCACACGCCCGACCCGCTGCGGATATGGAAGGTTTTACGGAAAAAGACCCTGCATGTTTCGAAAAAGACAACGGGCCCGCATCGTAAGGAGGGCGGGCGGTTCAGGCCGGACAGGATGCCCGGGCAGCGCCCTGCCCCCCGCCGGGCTCTGCTGGCGGGCGAACAGACCCGTATGACCTCCGGACGCTTCTTGATGTCGACGGTTTCGTTCGCTACATTCGAATAGGAGTTTTCTGTCGAACGTAAGGACCGGTGGGATGGCACAAGGGAGATGGGCCGCAGCGATTATCGCGGTTTTCCTCAGCGGATGCTCTGCTACCAGGGAGATACCAATGCAAGAGGGAGAACAACTTGCTGCAAGGACTATCGGACGGGTCACACTGGAGGTTGCCACAGAATATCTGATATACATTCCAGAGGGATACGCAGCGAGCTCTGATGACTGGCCGCTCGTACTCTTTCTTCATGGCGCGGGCGAGCGGGGGACCAATCTCGACCTGGTAAAACGGCACGGCCCCCCAAAACTCGCCGACCAGGGGAAGAAATTTCCTTTCATCCTGGTCTCCCCGCAATGTCCGGACTACGAATCCTGGTCTCCCCGGATTCTTGAATCACTGCTGGACGACATCGAATCGAAGTATCGGGTGAACCGGTCACGAGAGTATGTGACCGGTCTGAGCCTTGGCGGTGCGGGTACCTGGAAGCTTGCGATGGAAAGCCCAGAGCGGTTCGCCGCCATAGCGCCGATCTGTGGCTGGGGCGACACAAGCAGCGTCTGCTCGTTGAAGGATGTTCCCGTCTGGGTTTTTCACGGGAAGAAGGACCAGGCGGTCCCCATCGCGAGGTCAGCGAGCCTCGTGAGGGCACTGAAAATGTGTGGCGGAAATGTCCGCTTCACCGAATATCCCGAAGCAGGACATGATGCCTGGACTGAGACCTACGATAATCCGCTTTTCTACGAGTGGCTTCTGGGACAGAAGAAGCAGGGGAGATAGACGAGAGTGGTCCGGTTTATACGCTCAAGTTCCGGCTAGCGATACCCTGACCATTCGATTTTCACGATGCCTGAGCGACCGGCGAGGCCGGCGCTGCCGTTCTGGGCTGTGTACGCGGCCACCCATCCGCCCGCGCCGCCCGTGCCACCAGTTCCGTATTGCGTTCCGTTGTTCGCTCCGTACCCCCCGGCTCCTCCTGTTGCTTCACCCGGCACACCCACCACACCGTTCCCCCCGCTGACGCCAGCCGGAAATCCTCCGCCACCCAGTCCGCCCACACCTTGAGCAGTTGAGCTCACGCTACCTCCCTCTCCGCCAAATCCACCG
This sequence comes from Ignavibacteria bacterium UBA6906, assembly GCA_002451155.1. Taxonomy (GTDB): domain Bacteria; phylum Bacteroidota; class Ignavibacteria; order UBA10030; family UBA6906; genus UBA6906. The sequence continues at coordinate 2,257 of DKBG01000017.1, read as the reverse complement.
GCGGCGGTTCCCATAACGAAGGTTCCGACCGCAAACTGCGAAGCGCCGCCCTTTTCTCCGGGAAACGCCGAGCGACCTCGTGCACCCCCGGCACCACCCGAGCCGACGACAACTGTGTAGTTCGTGCCCTTCGAGAGAGAGAGACTGTCCAGGACGGTTGCCTGACCCGCTCCTCCCCCACCACCACCCCCTCCTGCGTTTGCATAGGATTGCGTAAACGCCAGTCCATCAGCCCCGCCGCCACCGCCGCCGCCGGCACCGATGATGGTGATCTTCGCAGTAATATCTCTGGCATCGGGAGTCCAGATATAACTGCCGGGGGTTTCATAGACTTCCGTCCCGGAGGCCGGCTGTCCTGGACCGCTTGAATCATCGCTGGAGCAGGAGATCAGCGCGACTGCCGCCGCAAAAAGAGAGAGGACCGATAAAGGGAAGCGCATGATCTCGTGCAAGTACCCTGTTCTGGAGTGAGATATGGTAGGTGTCTGCAGGGTAACAATCAAGGTTTCGGGACGGCGAGGGTCGCCGCGCGCGGGGTCGACCAAACTGGTCGACCTACTTGTAAAGTCCCGACCGATTTCGGTTGTTAGAATCCAGGTGCAGGACGGCGAGATACTGAGATAAGATCAGGAATTGCGAAGGTGATGGGAATACCTCGTCCCCTCGGGGACAGGTCCCCCCTTCCGGCGGACATTGCGACCACCAGATGGAAAACATACCTAAGGAAGATACCTCAATCGGGCGACCAGACTGGTCGCCCTACAGGGAGGCTTTCAGAAGATAACTGTATTGGCCCACGGTCGTGGAAAGCAGGATCTTCCATCCGTTGCCCTCCAACACCTCGTGCACGCTGGCCAGAGGGATTCTGTGTTCAGCCGGGGGCCCCGGAGGCGACGGCAGATCATGTCTCCAGTCGAGTATGGCCAGCGCTCCGCCAGGGCGCAAAATCCTTCCGATTTCCCGCAATACCCCGGCGTGATCATCAAGTTCATGCCAGATGTTGGCCATNNCCAGCATCTCCTTCTGGAGATCCACTGCAAAGACCTTCCCCTTCGGGCCAACAGTCCGCGCAATCGGAAGCGAAAAATATCCCGTTCCTGCCCCCACATCCGCGACGGTCAATCCCGGGGCCACCGTAAGAGCGGCGAGGACCTCGGCGGGAGGCAGCCAGGTGAGACGCTCCGGATCCTCAAGACGATGCGCATTCGCGTGATGAAACGTTCGCTCGTTCAGTTCATGATGGTGTGTTTCCGACATCGGAACATCCTTTTCTGTCAAGAATCCAGGTCTTTCGCGTCACGCTCGGAGTTCCAGAAGGGGTTCTGCCTCTTCCAGTGCTTCCTCGCTCGAAGCCTCAGATCTGCGAAGATATTCAATAGCCGACAGCGCGGCAATCGTGCCATCGGCGACCGCTGTCGTGACCTGGCGGTATCGCTTCTGAATTGAATCACCGGCGGCAAAGACCCCTGGCAGATTTGTCTCCAGGAGCGGGTTCACCACAATCTCTCCAGATGCATTCAGATCCACCGTTCCTCCAAGCTTCTCCGTATTCGGGACATACCCGATGAAGATGAACACCCCATCGATACCCAATGGTGTGGTCTGCCCACTCACCAGATTGCGGATCGCCACACCGGTCAGCATCTCGTCGCCGGTAAACTCCGAAATTGTCGACTGCATGACAAAACGGATCTTCGGGTTTCGCCGGGCTTCTTCCACCGCGTGGGCGAATGCCTGGAAATGATCGAACTGATGGACGATTGTCACCGATCGCGCGTATTTCGTCAGCGAGACAGCCTCTTCGAGCGCGGAATTTCCGCCCCCCACGACGATGATATCTTTGTCCTGAAAGAAATCCCCATCACAGGTGGCACAATAGGAAATCCCCTTCCCTTTCAGCCTCTCCTCCCCGGGGACCCCAAGCGTTCGGGACCTACCCCCCGGGGCCAGCAATACGGCGCGTGCGGTAAACGTCTCTCGGCCGTTCACTTCGACGGTTTTGAGAACACCTTCAAGGTGCAGACCGGTAACGGTGATGTTCGACCGAATGACCGCGCCGAATTTCTTCGCCTGGTTCTTCATGATCGTCGCAAGCTGGTACCCACTGGTGCTTTCAACACCGGGGTAGTTTGCGATCTCATGAGTCAGGACCATTTGCCCGCCCACCGGCCCCTCATTGAGTATCAACGTGCGAATCTTTGCCCGTGAGAGATAGATCCCGGCGGTCAGACCAGCGGGTCCTCCGCCGATGACGATT
>DKBG01000212.1 GCA_002451155.1 Ignavibacteria bacterium UBA6906 | reverse complement strand
TCATGAGCATGGAAGAAATTGTCGGCCGCCACCGAAACTGCGAACCCCGGCGTCCCCCAGGCCGCGGGGTTTTGTCGTCTCTAGGGATATGCCTGAACTGAACACGCCACCGCTAAACTTTCACGCCGGCTATGTTGCCATCGTCGGTGAACCGAATGTCGGCAAATCGACGCTGATGAACGGATTGCTCGGTCAGAAGATATCGATCGTCACGCCGAAGCCGCAAACCACACGCCATAAGATCCTCGGGATCCTCTCCGCCGATACACACCAGATTGTCTTCCTCGACACGCCCGGGATCATCCTGCCCCGCTATGCGCTCCATACGGCAATGATGCAGGCCGCTGGATCGGCGATGCAGGACGGGGATATCCTCCTCCTGATGATCGATGGCTCACGTCCCCGGAAGGCCGATGAACCGGAGATCATCGCCTTGCTGCAACGCCTCGAAGGTACGGGAAAACCGGTGTACCTCGCGATCAACAAAGTCGACCTGGTGCAGAAAGAAACGCTCCTCCCGATCATCGAATCGTATTCAAAAGCGTTTTCCTTCCGCGAGATCATCCCGCTCTCGGCGCTCACGCTTGAAGGCGCCGATACGCTCGTGGAGGCAATCGCCCGGGATCTCCCGGTCCATCCTCCGTACTACCCCCTCGATATCGTGAGCGAGGCGCACCAGCGATTCTTTGTGAGCGAAATCATCCGCGAGAAGGTCTTCCTCGCGTGCCGCGAGGAGGTGCCCTATGCGACCGCCGTGGATATCGTCGAGTTCAAAGAGCGCGACGCAGGGAAATGGTTTATCAGCGCGGACGTCTATGTGGAGCGAGATTCGCAGAAAGGGATCCTGATCGGGAAAAAGGGGGCGATGCTCAAACAGATCGGCAGACTGGCGCGGACGGACGTCGAACGATTCCTTGACCATCCGGTCTTCCTCGAGCTTCACGTCAGGGTGAAGGAAAACTGGAGAGCGGATGACGATCTGCTTCGCCGCCTGGGCTATTCTTCGTGAGTCACGTATGAGCGGTGAACGGATCAAAATATGGATCGCGATCGGAATCGCGTCAACGGTCTGGGGGTCCACCTGGATCGCGATCAAACTCGGACTGCAGACCGTCCCGCCGCTGCTCTCGATCCTCGCCCGATTCCTTATCGCGAGCCTCCTCATAGGACTGATCGTGAGAATCCGAAGGCTTCCGATACCCTGGACGGCGGACGCGCGAAAAGCTTACCTCTCGATGGGGCTGCTGACCTTTGGCATCCCATTTGCTCTGGTCTACTGGGGACAGCAGTATATCCCGAGCGCCGTGGGGAGCATCCTGTTTGCCGCCTTTCCGTTCTGGGTTGCCCTCTTTGCGCACTTGATGACGCCGGAAAAGCTCGACCGCTTTAAGCTGGGGGGCATCATCTCCGGTTTTGTCGGGGTGGTGATCATCTTCCAGGGAGATATCGCCCTGAGGGACACTCGCGCACTGTACGGTATGGCTGCGATCGCCGGGAGCGTGATCATGCAGGCGCTCTCCCTGATCCAGGTCAAGAAATATGGTGAGGAGGTAAGCCCTTTCGTGCTCAATCTCATCGGGATACTTCTGGCCATCCTGGTTCTCGGTGCGCTCTGGTGGGGGCTCGAATCCGATCGGGAGGTCACATGGGGAAACGCTGCCGTCTTCTCAGTCCTCTATCTGGCGATCATCGGATCGGTCGTGGCATTCGTCACGTATTACTGGCTCCTGAAACGAATCGAGGCGGTCTATCTCTCCCTCACGAGCCTCCTGAATCCGATCGTGGCCGTGGTTCTGGGTGCCATCGTCCTCAAAGAACGTCTGACGCCATCCGTGTTCGCCGGAGCCGCCCTGGTGCTTACCGGGATTCTCATTGCCAACTGGAAACACCTGTATGAGAAATTCCGTCCGCGCCCTGCGTAACATCCTGCTCGTTGCCTCCTTGATGGCTGCTGCGCGTGGAGAGGCGCAGTTTGTCCTGGGATCTGTCGAAGCGGGACAAGGAAAGGGGTTTGCACGTCATGCCTCCTCGAACAGCACCGGCTCCGCGGCCGGCGCGCGTGCATACCAAATCCTCCATTACCGTATCGACCTCCGGCTTCCCCTCACCACGGAAGCGCTCAGCGGGCGCGTGACTGCCGCTATCCTGCTTGCTGCCGCGACGGATACGCTGCAGCTGAATGCGGCATTCCTCTCCCTGGACACGGTCGAGGTAAACGGCGTACACACTCCGATCCGTGTCGATAGCGCAGGCCAGCAATTCACCGTGTTGCTCGGCACTACACGGGACTCTGGCGATACTCTCTTTCTGACGATCGGGTACCACCGCCTGACCGGCGTATCGCGCCCTGCGGGACGGATTGGCTACTACTGGTTTACCCCCTCGACCTCTCCGCTGGCCCTTGACACGCTTGGCTACACGATGTCCGAACCGTCCGATGCGCGCTTCTGGCTTCCCTGCCTCGACGACCCGTCAGAAAAATCGACCGCCGAAATCCATGCGACAGTGCCGGCCGGCTTCGTCGCTGCGTCGAACGGCCGCCTGGTTGGAGTCACGCCGAACAGTGATGGAACCGTGACCTGGCACTGGGTGGAGTCGCATCCCGTCGCGACCTACCTCATTTGCGTGACCGCGTCGAAGTTCACGCGGAGCACGCTGCCATTCGTCCGCGCCGCCGGGGACACAATCCCGCTTCAGTATTATGTCTGGCCCGCGGACTCCGCCGCGTGCGCGGCCTATCTGCCAACGGTTCAACAAATGGTCGCTAACCTCTCCGCTCTTTTCCGGCCTTACCCCTTCGATAAGTATGGAATGACCGGAGTGTCCCCGTTCGGATTCGGTGGGATGGAGCACCAGTCGCTCACCACGCTCGGACGCAACTATGTGACGAACAGGGGGGTGGTCGTCCATGAGCTTGCACACCAGTGGTGGGGCGACGCGGTGACATGCGGGACCTGGAAAGATATCTGGCTGAACGAGAGCTTCGCGACCTACGCTGAAGCCCTCTGGGAAGAATCTGTGGGCGGTGCCTCCGCACTTCGCGCAAAAATGACGGGAAAACTCTCCTTCAACTCCAGCTGGAACTACGCCGTCTACGACCCCGTCGGACAAGGCCAGTACATCTTCTCCGACCTGGTCTATAGCAAGGGGGGCTGGATCCTTCACACCCTGCGTGGCATTGTCGGGGATTCGCTCTTCTTTGGCGCCCTCCGCGACTACTATGATCTCTATCAGGGGAAAAGTGCCCTGTCTGATGATCTCCAGGCAGTGTTCGAACAAAAGGCCGGTTCCTCCCTCTCCTGGTTCTTCGACCCCTGGGTCCGCGGACCGGGGTGGCCGGTCTATGCCTATAGCTGGTCCTTTTCTGCGGATTCCCTCTCGGTGCGAATCCACCAGCTGCAAGACGCGGCGTGGCCGACCTACCGGATGCCCGTGCAGTTCAGGGCAACCAAAGGGCAGGCGGACACCACATTCGTCCTTCTCGATAGCCTTCGTGAACAATCGTTCAGAATTCCCTTCCCGTTCGCGCCGGACTCGGTTGCGTTCGATCCGGACAGCTGGATCCTGAAGCAGATGTCGGCAAGCCCGACGATCGCCGAACGTGAGGGGAATTCCATCCCGGAATCGTTCCTGCTGGACCAGAACTACCCGAACCCCTTTAATCCGTCGACGCGAATTCGGTACAGCATACCCGGCTCCAGGGATCAGGGGTCAGGGGTTAGTGAGGTACGTCTGGTGGTGTATGATCTTCTGGGCCGGGAGGTGGCAGTCCTGGTGGATGAGAAACAAGCGCCGGGGAGCTACCAGGTAAGGTTCAATGCCGCCGGCCTGACAAGCGGCGTGTATCTCTACAGGCTGACTGTCGGTTCGTTTGTCCAAACCAACAAGATGGTGCTGATGAAATGAGTGGGCGGGGCGAACAGTCTTCACTGACCATCAATATTACTGATGAGGAGGTTACGCTACAGCAGAAGCTGCAAAACCTCCCGGCAGCCCCCGGAGTCTACCAACATAAGGACGCTGCGGGGAAAGTCCTCTATGTTGGAAAAGCAAAAAATCTCCGGTCGAGGGTCAGACAGTACTTCCAGAAATCCCGATCGCCCGATCCGCGCATCGAACGGATGCTCGGGAAGGCGACCGATATCGAGGTCATCGTCACCGATTCCGAGGTCGAAGCGCTGATTCTCGAGGCGAATCTTATCAAGAGCCTGAAGCCCCGCTACAACGTCAATCTGAAAGACGATAAGAGCTATCCCTACATTGTCATCACGAATGAACCGTATCCTCGTGTATTTGTCACACGCCACATCCGGCGGGACGGATCCAGGTACTTCGGCCCTTACACCGACGTAAAGAACGTCCGCGCGGCACTCAAATCCGTCCGGGATATCTTCCTGGTCCGGAGCTGCAATTTCTTCATTGACGATGAGGCGATCCGGAAGAAGAAGTACAAGATCTGCCTCGATTATCACATCAAGAAGTGCGGCGGGCCCTGTGAGGGCCTGGTCTCGGAGGAACAATACAACAGCATGATCGATCAGGTCGCGTCCGTGCTGCGAGGGAAGAGTGAGACCCTGCTCCAGTCCCTCCGGACGGAGATGGATGACCTTGCCGCGCGGATGCGGTTCGAGGAGGCGGCAGTGCTGCGTGACCGTATCAGGGGAATCGAGGCCTACAGCGAGAAACAGAAAGCGGTTGACCTCGACCGGACGGATCGGGATATCTTCGCCTTTGCGGCAGAAGGCGATGATGCCTGCGGGGTCATCTTCAAGCTTCGTGATGGCAAGATGATCGGGCGGCAGCACTATTATATGACCCATGTGGACCAGAAGTCGGATTCCGAAATCCTGGAATCGCTCCTCCAGCGGTTCTACCTTGAGGCTGAATATGTCCCCAGGGAAGTATTTCTCCCCGCTCCGGTGGAAAATGCCGACTCTATCTGCTCCTGGCTCAGTGAAAAGCGGGGGGAACCGGTCGCCATCAGCGCGCCGACAGAAGGGGAGGAGGCGCGGCTGGTGCGCATGTCCGCGAGCAACGCGAAGTTCCTGCTCGATGAGCTCAAGATCCAGAAGATGAAACGGGCTGATTATGTCCCCTTCGGGGTCCAGTCGCTCCAGCGGGACCTTCGGCTCGAAAAGCTCCCGCGACGGATCGAGTGTTTCGACATCTCCAATATCCAGGGCTCCGATAGCGTTGCCTCGATGGTCGTATTCTCCGATGGAAAGCCGAGAAAGAGCGAGTATCGCAAATTCAAAATCCAGTCGGTCAGGGGTCCGGACGACTTTGCGAGCATGCAGGAGGTTGTCCGCCGGCGCTATGCGCGCGTGAAAGAGGAACAGGCAGAAATGCCCGATCTGATTGTGGTTGATGGGGGGAAAGGGCAGCTCTCGAGCGCCGTGGAGATCCTGACCGGACTCGGCTTTGCCGAACAGCCTGTCATCGGACTTGCAAAGCGTCTGGAAGAGGTCTTTAAGCCGGGGCAGAGCGAACCGGAACTGATCCCCAAGACCTCCGGTGGCCTCAAGCTTCTCCAGCAAATCCGGGACGAGGCTCACCGGTTCGCCGTGACATTCCATCGCTCGTTGCGCACGAAACGGACGCTGCAGACAGAGCTGGATCTGATTGAAGGAATCGGAAAGAAGAGGTCGAAGGAACTGCTGGAGGCCTTCGGTTCTGTGCAGGGGGTGAAGTTCGCGACGCGCGAACAGCTGACAGAGGTGGTGGGGGAGAAAGTGGCGCAGAAGATCCGTGACTACTTTGAGGTCGAGGAGCCATAGCCGGCCGTCCGGCGATCNNTCAGATAGACTATATCAGATATCTAATATCAAATATCTCATGTCAAATATGAGATATAGGCAAGGGAAGAGCAGGAACGACAGATACAAATGACCAATGACACCTAATCCCTGTACCCTAACTACTGAACTACAGGCCATAACGAAGAAAGGATCCATCCATGAAACGCTCCGTCTTGACTGCGTCACTTCTGGGACTGCTCGCAGCGGGTGTTCTTCTCTTCGCGCTGCTTCGCTCGTCTCCCGTCCAGGCTCGTCCGCTGAATCCGGAAACCGAGCCCTATCGTGTCGAACTGGTGGCGAATGACGTTTATGTTGTCCAGAAAGCGCTGAATGCCAACGCCGCAAAGGGATGGTGGTATTCCTCGGCGGTCACAAGGTCCGATGGAAAATTGCTGCTCATCTTTCGTGCAGTACAGTGAGGAGAGCAAAACCATGAAGCATTCGCTGGTAATCCCGGTTCTTCTCCTCGCCGCATGTACTGGTGCCGTTACTCTCGCCCAGGAGAGGCCGCGCGACAGAGGAGTCTTTGTCGAGCCCAGGAGCGAGTTCGCCGATAGCATGCGCAAGGAGATCGATGCGTTCAAGGCTGAACCGAAGAAGCCGCGCAGAGAATTCAGAGTGGATTTCAGCCGGATCAACGCGCCGGCGTCTCCCGATGAGTTCGTGCGCATCTGGCATTCTCCCCCTGTTTCCCAGGGGCAGTCCGGCATGTGCTGGTGCTTTGCGACGACATCTTTCTTCGAATCCGAGATCTACCGGCTGACCAGGCGGGAAATCAAGCTCTCGGAACTTCACACTGTGTACTGGGAATACGTGGAGAAAGCCCGGCGATTTGTGCGCGAGCGGGGGGAGTCAGAGTTTGGAGAAGGCTCTGAGGCGAATGCGGTTCCGAGGATCTGGCGGCGGTACGGTGTGGTGCCCGCTGCAGCATACACGGGTCTGAAGCCGGGGCAGAAATTCCACGACCACCGGCAGATGTTTCGTGAGATGAGTGCCTACCTGGTGTCGGTGAAGGAATCAAACGCGTGGAACGAGGAACAGGTGCTGTCGACCGTGAAGGCCATCCTCAACACCTATATCGGTGAGCCTCCCACCCGCATCACCGTGGAGGGGAAAAGCATGAGCCCGGTTGAATATCTGAACAGTGTCCTGCGGCTCAATCTTGACGACTACATCAGCATTATGTCGCTCATGCAGAGCCCCTATTTCACCCGCGCGGAGTTCACCGTGCCGGACAACTGGTGGCGTGATTCGAGCTACGCGAATGTGCCGCTTGACCTCTATCTCAATGTCGTCAACGGAGCGTTGGCCAAAGGATATTCGGTGGTCTTCGGGGGCGATGTCTCTGAACCGGGGTATGAAGGACACGCGGGGATGGGTGTCATTCCCACGTTCGACATCCCTTCCGGGTACATCGACGAAAATGCGCGACAGTTCCGGTTCAGCAACCGGACGACCACCGACGATCATTTCATCCATTGCGTCGGGAATACAGTGAAGGAGGGGCAGACCTGGTTACTGATCAAGGACTCTGCGGGCGGATCGCGCAACAGTTCCCATTCCGGCTACTTCTTCTACATGGGGGACTATGTGAAGCTGAAGATCCTCTGCCTGATGGTGCACAAGGATGTTGCGCAGGAGATCGTACGCCAGGTGCGGTGAGGTAAATGGGAAACAGGGGAAGGGAAACAGGGGTTGCCTTCCCCTCGGAAGTTTCGTATATTTTGAGCGCGCCGCCGGTTTGCCGGCTGCGCGTCCCGGGCGATTAGCTCAGTTGGTTAGAGTGCTTGCTTGACATGCAAGAGGTCACTGGTTCAAGTCCAGTATCGCCCACCACTCGCTTCATCGCGGTGGCACTCAAGGGGCCGTAGCTCAATTGGTTAGAGTACCAGATTGTCGATCTGGAAGTTGCGGGTTCGAGTCCCGTCGGCCTCGCCAATGATTAC
>DKBG01000303.1 GCA_002451155.1 Ignavibacteria bacterium UBA6906 | reverse complement strand
CCAGTCGCGCTTCTCTATTCCACGCGGACGAAGAAATACTATCTTACGGACGGATCACACTGGGTCTCATCCCCGGACGTCAAAGGTCCGTACGCGCCGGATGGGAATCCGCCACAGGAGATCATCTCCAGCGCACCGCCGGACACCTCCTCTTCCAGGTCAGACGCCGCGAAAGCGCATCCTCGAGTAGTCGTGAGCATGGAGCCCACGGAGTTAATCGTCACGGAAGGGAAGCCGAACTTCACCCCCGTGACCGGCACAAACTTGCTGTACGTGAAGAACACCGACAGAACAGTGATCATGGATATCAATTCCCAGGACTACTTCATCCTCGCGGCGGGGAGGTGGTATCGAAGCGGCTCCCTTTCTGGAGGATGGGTGTATGTTCACTCCGACTCCCTTCCGGCGGATTTCTCAAAAATCCCGTCGAAATCGGATCTCGGAGATGTCCGCACATTTGTCGCGGGAACAACCGAATCCAGGGACGCAGTTCTCGATGCAAGCATTCCCCAGACTTCCGCAGTCAATAGAACCGATTCGTCCCTCACCGTCTTCTACGATGGCGAGCCAAAGTTCGAACCGATCAAGGGCACAGAGATGCTCTATGCTGCCAACACCGAGTATTCGGTGTTATTGATCAAGGGCCGCTACTATTGCTGCCACCAGGCTGTCTGGTACGATGCGCCGGGACCGAAGGGACCATGGATGATTTGCACGAACGTCCCGGACGAAGTGTACTCGCAGCCCCCCTCGTCGCCGACGTACAACACGAAATATGTCTATGTCTATGATGCCACTCCGAGCGTTGTGTATGTCGGGTACCTGCCCGGGTATACCGGATGCTACGTGTACGGACCGACGATCGTATATGGCACGGGATGGCACTATCCGCCCTGGTACGGAGCGTACTATTATCCCAGGCCAGTTACGTATGGGTTCGGAGTACATTATAACCCCTGGTCTGGCTGGGGGTTCACGTTCGGATGGAGCGCCGGATACGTCTCCTACGGCGTCCATTTCCATTCCCACTACCGCCCGCCATACTATCGCCCACCCTATTACGGAGGCGGATGGTATGGACCCGGCGGCTACAGACCTCCTCCTCCTGGATACCGCCCCGGGTACAGACCACCTCCCCCCAGACCTACACCATATGCTTCAGGGGGACGTACGCCGGCGAATTCGAATATCTATGGTCGGTCAGGCAATCGGAGCCGAAACACGAACATCAACACACTCCCTGCGAACCAGCGGCCGAAGGCAACACGGGGAGGCACCAATAACGTCTATGTGGATCGGGATGGAAACGTCTTTCGGCGGGACAATTCAGGGCAGTGGCAGCAGCGCCAGGGTAACACGTGGACAAAGCCCACAACGCCAACGGCCCGACCGGCCACTCCCGAAGCCAGACCTGGAACGAAGCCCGCACAACCAGAGGGACGGCCTGCGACTCCTCAGACGCGGCAAGCTCAGCCCCAGGCCAGGCCCTCTCCACCGGCCACCCAGCCTCGGCTCGACCGCGACGCCAACTCCCGGCAGCGTGGAGCGCAGAGACAGCAGGATTATCGGCAGAAAAGCGGAGGAGCAGCCCCTTCAAGGGCCGGTGGAAAAAGAAGGTGACCGGAATCGCCGGGCTCGTGTAAAAACACAAAAGGCTCCCCTCCGGGGGAGCCTTTTGGTGAAACAGAGACCTGAGAGTCTACTTCAGGAGAGGAGTCTCGGACGCCATTTTCGCGTCAAAGAGAGCGTTAATCTGATTCTCCACCTGAATCCATTGCGCGGCGCGCTTCATGCCAAGAAACTTCGAAGCCTTCTTGTAATATTTCTCCATTAGACTGGTTCGCTTCCCCTGCAAGTCGATTGTCTGTTTCACAAGTTCATCGGCTTTCTTGTCGTCAATTTTCTCGTAGTTGGCCGCGTAGTCTTTCAGAATCGCAACTCTCTTGTCGCCAAGCTTGCTTACTTCTCCCTCATATTCCCTGTAGAAGGGCCAGAACTGGTTCGCTTCCTTCTCTGTGAAATTCATCGCCTTTTCGACAATCACCTTCTTCTGCGCGCGCAAATCGGTCCGGATCATCTCGATCATCGATTCAACCGAGGTTTCCTGTGCAAGCGCCTGCGTGGCCACCAGGCCAGCCACCATGACTATTGCAGTCCGCATGATGTTCATGTGTATTTTCCCTTTTGAGTGTATAGTGAGGAATGAGATGGAAGAATAACCAATGTGTAGCGTCCGTCATATGAAGCTTTTTAATCTACCTCTATAACAGCCTACTGTCAAGTATGGTTCCCTTTGCACTCTCCACTTCCGTTCACTGGCTATGAGGAATCCCATCCCTCAACCCCTTCCCCCAGATGTGGGGCATGGGGATTATCTGCATGCAAAAAGGACGCAACAAAGCCGCACGGCTGGGGTATACATGAGGAGAGAACAAGGCAAAGAAGGAAGACATACCCTATGTCAACAAGCAAGAACCAGGGAATTTTTGGCACTTTGCGGGACGATTTCCGGGAAGGGGGGTTCTTTGATCGCGTGAAGGGGGAATTTCAGGCAATTCGAGATTTCTACCTTGATGAGGAAGATCGGGAACGGCTCATGAAGAAGGGGAAGATCGCGCGGTGGTTCGTCCTCTCCTGGTGGATCCTGAAGAAAGCCTTCCTTCGCCTCACTCCGGTGAGACGTCTCCTCTTGATCGCGGGAATTGTCCTTATCTACGCGGGAAATATCTCCGTGTCCGGGGAGGGCTACTATTCAGTAAATCTTCACTACCGGACATTCGGCCTGATTCTCATCCTGTTTGTGCTTGTGCTCGAACTCAAAGACAAGCTGGTTGCTCATGCAGAACTTGAATCCGGCCGCGCCGTCCAGCGTTCGATGGCACCGCCTTACTCTCCGTCAGCGCCGGGGTGGGACATCTGGCTCTTCACGCGACCTGCCAATGAAGTGGGCGGCGACCTGGTGGATTTCGTATCTCTCGGGCGTGCAACGTTCGGAATTGCCCTCGGGGACGTGGCGGGAAAAGGGCTGGGGGCCGCCCTCTTTATGGTAAAGATCCAGTCGACCCTACGTGCTCTTGCGCCCGACTTCGATTCCCTCTCCCGGCTCTCTTCAAAGATGAATGAAATCCTGATCAGGGACGGGATGCCGTCCAAATTCGCGTCTCTCTTCTTCGCAAGGATCACCGGGTCAACAGGAACCGTACGATACGTCAACGCCGGGCATATCCCTCCCCTTCTCCTCAGATCCTCAGGGGTCTCTGAACTTCCCAAGGGGAACACCGCCCTTGGACTCGCACTGAAATCCGAATACGCCGATGAAGAGGTAACCCTGGCCGCGGGCGAGTACCTCATCGCGTATTCCGATGGCGTAACCGAAGCACAGAATGAGTCGAGCCAGTTTTTCGGGCCAGAGCGGCTGAAAAACCTCTGCGGACACTTCGCCGCTTCATCCGCCCGGGAGCTGGGCGAACGAATCGTGGCCGAAGTCGATAGATTTGTCGGAGACGCGCGCGGAAAGGACGACCTCTCGCTGGCGATTCTGCACAAACAGGGATGACCGCCAGATCCTGTTCAATGTCGCACCGATTCACTCTTGCGGTGCGTACCGTTCCGGGACGCTGCTCCAAGAACGCCAATACCAGCCGCCAGCGTGGATCTGCCAGATCTGAAATCCTCGATCAGGTGTTGAAATCGTACCAAAAGCTCCCTTCATTGTAGAAGTGCAGACCTGATCGGCCCCGCGCCACCCCATGCCCGGCAGCCCGTCATCTCCACGACGGCAAACGGGACAGATCGGCCCAACTTCCGTATCACTGAAGGGGAAGTGAATCCCCTGCGGGACATCCTTCTCCGCATCCGCCAATGAATCTCATCCGGACCTCTGGATCGATGGAGCGCATCCCGCCGCATTCTGTCCGCCGGGCAGGCAGCATTCTCGCCCTCCTTTCGTGGATCCTGCTCCCCGCAAGCGCCCAACACGACCGGCTTACATTTGAACGAATGACTCTGCGCGAAGGACTCTCACAGAGCATTGTGGAGGGAATCATCCAGGATCGACAAGGGTTCCTCTGGATGGCGACGGAGGACGGGCTGAACATGTACGATGGGTATACGTTCAGAGTCCTTCGAAACGACCCGATGGACATCCACAGCCTCAGCCATAATGAGATCCGGACACTTATCGAAGACACTGCCGGGACGCTCTGGGTTGGGACGTTTGCAGGAGGCCTGAACCGGTACCTTCCGTCCCGACAGATGTTCGTCCGCTACAGACACTCACCGGATGACTCGACGTCCATCAGCAATGATATCATCACCGCCATTTGCCAGGACAGGGATGGAACGATCTGGGTCGGAACTTCGCGCGGCCTGAACAGAGTCGTGCTGACACCAGGCACTGACACCACCGCACGATTCATCAGGTATCACCAGGACCCGTCCGACCCATCGGGTCTGGGGAATGACACGATCAGATCTCTACTCCAGGATCACGATGGGACACTCTGGGTCGGAACCAACGGCGGATTATATTGCCTGGCAGCGGATGCGCTGAACGACCCCGGTCCCCGATTCCGCTCCTACCGCCACGATCCATCTGACAGGACGTCGCTGAGCAACAGTGTCGTACGTTCTCTGTATGAAGACAGGTCAGGCACGCTCTGGGTTGGAACCGACGAAGGTCTGAACCGGGCAATCCGTAGGGACGGATCATCCCGCAACCTCTCCTTCCGCCATTACGTTCATGATCCTGAAAATCCCCGAAGCCTCAGCAGCAACGAAGTGTATGTCATGTTTGAAGACTCCTCCGGGTCATTCTGGGTCGGAACCAACGGCGGAGGGCTGAACCTCTTTGACAGGACGGGCGAAACATTTCAGAGGTATATCCACGACCCCAGAGACCCTTCGAGCCTCAGCTACAATGAAATACGATCATTGTTCCAGGACCGGTCAGGGCTGCTCTGGGTCGGGACATATGGCGGCGGAGTCAACAAGGTTGACACCCGCAGGAAACCGTTCGTCCACTACCGCGCGGACCCCGAGACATCAAACAGCCTCAACCAGGAGATAGTGTGGAGCATCTTCGAAGATTCGGAAGGAATTCTCTGGCTCGGGACGCACGGAGGCGGTCTCAATCGATTTGACCGAAAACGAAATCAATTCACTTTTTACCGTTCGACTCCGGCGAATCCCAGAACCCTGAGCAGCGATATTGTTCGAAATGTTCTCGGTGACGGAACAGGGGCGATCTGGGTGGGTACGAACGGCGGGGGAGTCTGCCGGCTCGATCCTCGAACGGGGCTGTTCACCAGATTTCTCCACGACAACGCTGACTCCGGCAGCATCAGCCATAACGAGATCCGGGCACTGTATCTGGACCGGGAAGGCCTCCTCTGGATCGGGACGTATGGCGGCGGTCTTGACAGGATCGACCCGAGTCGCTGGAGAGAGGGGCGGTTTTCTCACTTCCGGCACAGTCCTCGCGATTCCACCAGCATCAGCAGCGATTTCGTCAGAGCCCTCTATGAGGACAGGTCGGGCTTCCTCTGGGTTGGGACCCACGGAGGTGGACTGAACCGCTTCGACCATGGAACAGGAATATTCACCCGGTTTTCTGCCGAGCCCCTCCAGCCTGGAGGGCTAAGCAACAACTTCGTCTTCTGCGTGTACCAGGACAGCAGCGGAGTGATCTGGATAGCAACGTGGGGTGGCGGCCTGAACAGATATGACCCTGCTTCCGGATTGTTCTCCTGGTACGGAGAAAAAGACGGCCTCCCCGGCGACGCCATCTACGGCATTCTGGAAGACTCCCGGCGGAACCTCTGGCTGAGCTCCAACAACGGGATCTGCAAGTTTAATCCGCGTGAGACTACCTTCAGAAACTATGCCGTCAGGGACGGACTCCAGGAGCGCGAGTTCAACGCCGGAGCCTACTTCAAGAGTCGATCGGGAGAGATGTTCTTCGGGGGAATCAACGGTTTCAATGCGTTTGTCCCCGAAAAGATCAGGGACAACCCGTATATCCCGCCGATCGCTCTCACGGCATTCAGGAAGTTGAACGAACCTGTCGATTTCGGACAACCCCTCGCGTACATCAGAGAAATTTCTCTGTCTCACCGGGACTACTTCTTCTCCTTTGAGTTTGCCGCCCTCGACTATACCTCTCCGGAGGAGAACCTGTACGCCTACATGATGGAGGGGCTCGACGAAGGGTGGATCCGGACAACCTCCTCCAACCGCCATGCAACCTACACGACATTGCCCGCCGGATCGTACACTTTCCGCGTGATCGGCTCAAACAGTGACGGCGTCTGGAACAGGACTGGCACGCGCGTGACGGTAATTATCCAGCCCCCGTTCTGGCGAACCTGGGGGTTTCTCCTTTTCACCGTTGCAGCGCTCTGCCTGCTCGCGCTGACCGTCTACCGCAGACGGCTCCGCGCTGTTCGGATGAGAGCGGAACTGCATGCCGCACATGAGGCACAGATGACAATCATGCCGCATGAGGATCCACGCGTACCCGGACTGGATGTCTCCGGGATCTGCATCCCGGCAAACGAAGTAGGGGGAGACTTTTTCGACTACTTTGCTGATGAAGAGAGGCCATTCGGAATCATGGTGGGAGACGTTTCGGGAAAGGCAATGAGAGGTGCGATGACCGCAGTTCTTGCCAGCGGGATCATCAACACGGAACTCACGGCGGGCAGGCCGATCAACGAATGCCTGGAGAGAACGAACCGGCTCCTCTTCCGCAAAACAGACCGGGACGTGTTTACAGCGGCATGCATCGCGGTAATTGACCGCGAGAACAGCAGACTCGGTTTCGCCAACGCTGGCCTCAACAAACCCCTCTTGCTGTCCGGGCAGACCGTCGTCAGCCTCGACCCGGAGGGTTCGACACATCCTCTCGGCATGACGGAGCATACCACCTACGCTGTCCGGGAGGTCACCGTCAGCCCCGGCGATGTGCTTCTGTTCCAGACTGACGGGATTGTCGAAGCCCAGAATCGCTCCCGGGATCTCTACGGAGAAGAGCGCCTCGTCACCCTCCTCCGTTCTCTGGACACTGCCAACCTCTCCGCTCGCGCCATCAGGGATGCAGTCTTGGACGATGTCCGCTCGTTCACCAGCTCCGTCCCACAGCACGACGATATGTCGATTGTCGTCGTGAAACTTCTAACATAAATATCCGGGCCACTTCATGATCAAGCGACTTCACTTGCTCCTCTGCGCCCTGCTCTGCCTACCCACGTCCGGGGCAGGGCAGGACCAGCGTCACCCCGTCTGTTTGCTCCAGTTTGATTCGCTTTCCCGGCGTGACCTCGACACTGTTGTTCCTCTCCTCGGAGGGCAGCGGGACGCCGCGGTCGCCTCTCTCGTGCGCGGCAGGGGTCTCATGCTGGCCACCGAAGCGGAAACCGCTTTGCTCAGAGAGAGGGGATATTCATTCAGGGTGCTGATGAAGGATTCGAGCATCCGCACACTCTATAAGAGGGCGCTGTATGGCCCGTCGTTACAATTATCCGACGTGTACCACACGTACGGGGAGATCATACAGGAGGGTGACGCCCTCATTCGGGACCATCCATCGTTGATCACCAGGATACAGATCGGATCAACCACGCAGGAAAAGCGACCAATCTATGTGTTCAAGCTGTCTGGCAACGCGGGCACGTCGCGTGACCGGCCTCGAGTCCTGTTTACGGGCTGTCATCATGCCGATGAGCTGATGGGCGCGGAGATTTGCGTTGCGCTGATGACAAGCCTCGTGAGGCAGTACGGCAGGGACAAACGGACGACGGCGTGGATGAATGAGTACGAGATCTTCATTATTCCCGTGCTCAACGTCGACGGCCACACCGTCGTGACCGCCGGAATCGACCCCCGCTGGCGGAAGAATACGCATGACACCAACGGAAACGGCATCCTGTACGAATTTCCCGAAGGGGTCGATGTCAACCGAAACTACGATTTCAACTGGGCATTTGGAGGGAGTGAAGATCCGGCGAGCGAACGGTTTCGGGGGGAATACCCTTTTTCGGAATCGGAGAACCGTGCGCTGAAAGGGTTGGCCGAACAGGAGCGATTCCTGCTATCGGTCACCTACCATAGTCAGGGAGAAGTGGTGTACTTCCCCTGGGATTGGCGGGGTCGCAAAGCCCCCGATGACGCCCTCCTGAGAGAAATTGCGGAGGGTCTTGCGGCATCGGTCAAAACCATGGAAGGCGATACGTCGTACAAAGCTGAATACGGGGCCGGTACCGTCGGGCAGTCGTACCCCTGGCTCTATGGCACCATGGGCACATTTGATTTCGTCGTTGAAGTCGGGCTGGGGGCATCATTCTTTCCACCTGAAGAAGTGGCTGGCCTTGTCACGACGAACCTCGCAGGCGCGCACTATATCCTGAGTCGCGCTGGCGGCCCGGGCCTCGCCCTGCGGGTTGTGTCGCGCGGGTCGAGGAAACCGCTCCCGGCGACAGTCCGATTCCCCCTGATCGAAACAGAGGATCTCGTCCGCAGAACAACCGATCCCTCCACCGGACGATTTTGGCGGCTGCTTGCCCCCGGAAGACACACAGTCCTGATCCAGAGTGCAGGATACCGTCCTCGAATCCTGAAGGAGGTGGCGGTCGCCAAAGACGGTTGGACAACTCTTGAAGTCGAGCTGGCTCCCGGTGACGAAGGGGCCGGTCTCCAGGGAGATTGAAGAAGTCCCGGGCCGGCGAGGGAGAAGGGTGTCCGCCAGGGGGGCAACATCCTAATGCATGAGCCGGAGAGTGCGGGCTCCGGGAAGATTGAAGAAGAACTGACCTTCACCGGTCTCACGACTCCAGTCCGATCGCACATTTGCCCCATCAACTTCGACCGACGGCCGAGCCGCAGAGAAAAAGGAGCCGTCAACCGCGCCCAGCGCAACAATTTCGAGCTCAAGGCTTTCCGCAGATCGCCTGATCCCGTGTACTTCAGCGTTCACGAGATCTATGACCGTGAGATCCGGTTGAGTAGTGCCGTAGTGGATTTCGAGACTGTGCTCACCGGGACCGGCATACTGGATGGGAATTTTCATCAGACCCGCCAGCGGTTCCCCATCCACGATCATGGAGCTTGCGAACGGCCCTCCATAATACAGTTCAGCGGTCCATGTCCCACCCCGCCACCGGAATCCTTTGAGCGAGAGACGCCCGAGCGGAAGGGCCAGGGGAATGTGAGTAATACCCCCCGGGTCGAATTCCAGGCCAAAGACCCCTTCACGCACCGCCCTCATCCAGCCGGTCACACAGTTCAGGTTTGACGCCGCACCATGACGATGCCAGGCGTCGGCGCTCCCCTCGCGAAACCCTTTGAGCTCGAGGAACTCGGGGCAATACCCGAGGGCCGCGAGCACCTCTTCGCTGCGTCCGAGCCACTTGAGAATATCATCCGCATTGCCCGCCCGGCGAAGGATTTTGAGCGCAGCACTATCCCAGTACGGGTACCACGCGTCCAGAATTGGCTCGCCGCCTGCCCCGGCCTCCTGCAGCGGCAGCGACCTGATGCCGTGAGGGCTTACCAGGCTGCCCGCAATGAACGCTGCTGCGGGTTTGACCTGCCGCCTGATCAGCGCGTAGCCGAGTGGGGAGTGAAGGAAGAGAAGAGAAAACAATGGATGCCGGGTGCTCCGTTTCTTCGAGCGCGGGTCGAACGAGTCGACCCAGAATCCGGTCTCCCTGTCCCAGAAGTGTTTGTCGAACCGCGCTTGAACGGATTCCGCACATTCCCCTGCCCTGATGCTGAGATGTTCGTCTGCGAGAGACCGCGCGGTCTGTTCAAGTATTCTGCAGAATACATACCAGCTCCCGGTCTCCATGCAAACGGCGCTCTCCTCCGTCCGTCCGAATTCGCCCGGCAGATCAGGGTAGAATCCTTCTCCCGGCACGAATCCCTCCTTCCGAAGTCCATCCTCGGCTCCTTCAAAGGTCCGGACGAGATCAGGGTAGACCTGGCTGAGCAGATCCAGGGACTGAGATTCCAGGGCGGACTCATGAGCGAGCGATGCGAGGAGAAAATCCAGACTGCCTGCCCCGGGTGTGTCCATCGGCAAAAGAGCGCGGGTCCACCGTGCCGGGATGCGTCCATCATCATCTCTATGCGTGTTGATGAACGTAAGCGTTGACCGGGCAATCTCCATGTCACCCCACCTGAGCGCCTCATTCGCCGTCACGAGGGCGTCCCAGGTCCAGATCCAGTAATACCGTCCCGGACAAGCTCGCGGCATGCCAAGATCCCTCACCAGAGAGGACCTGACGAGGGCCGGGACTGTGGGAATGAATTCTTCCCACGCGGGATAGTGCTCCAGAGATAGTCGCAGCAACTGCCCCGGGTCTCCGGGATCCTCATCAGGGGTCTCTTCGGCGAACACTTCCGGAATTGGGAATCCTCCCTCCAGATCCGCGAATTCAACTGCAAAGGTTGACGCAACAGACGGAACATCCCCCGCCGCGAGCGTAAAGTCCCAGCTGATTTCCCGTTCCTCACACTGAAATCCCCGTCCTCCCGCACGAATGAAGATCCCCGCATCGTACAATGGGATATCGATTGTCCGGAATTCCGGTTTGAGGTCCGCAAGTTTTGCCTCTCCGGACCGTTTGAGCGAGGAGAAGATCACGCGGCGAACCGGCTCCGGGATGAGGAAATCACCCGCATACGGACCTCTCCGGGACAACCAGGGGACAAGGTTGATTCGGTCGCGAGCGGCCAGGAAGAGGTGGGTTCTGTCGACGGCGGGCTCCGCCCACGTCCGTTCACCATGGACATCGGTGAAGAGCGCGGTCTTCGCGACAGACAGCACAAATCTCGCCCCCGCCTCGAGCTCTGCGGCAACCTGAACGCAGAGGCGCCGGCCATCCGGCCGCAGGCGCAGACGCGCTTCATTCGCACCGGCAGTCACGGTGGCCCGGATTGATCCTGGAGACCAGTCAGTCTCGCCAAAGCGCACGGGAACGCGTGCTCCGTCCGGGAGGAGAAACGCGAACTGGAGCACCCCCGTTGCGCCGCTCAGAACCCGGGAGTTGCGGCTCACCGGCTGACGGCCGTGATAACCGATTTCCGTCACCCCCCGCCCGGCTGAGCAAAACGCGTACACCCGATCGTTGGAAATCCAGCAGCCCTGATCCACGAGTGTGTCCAGTCGGCGTTTCACCGTTCGCTCATCTGTGTGAGCCAGACCCCGTCATACCGCAGGCCTGACCCCTCTTGAAAATGAACCTGTACTTCCCCTCCCTCGACTTCCTTCAGGACGGGTGTTGGCTCCGGAGCGAAGAGAACAACCCAGACAAATCGCCCTTTGTCCGCCGATACGTTCACACGCAAGGAGGAGCCGCGCGTACCGTCGTTGGGATAGGCGGGAACAAAGTCAGGACGCCCGGTTTCCGGGAGTGCCCCGGAGGGCGCAGAAATGATGAGCCGCAATTCCGATCCATCCGCTAATGTGCCCGTTACCTCCACCGGCGAACCATGCTTCATCAGCCGGAACTCTCCCCAGGAGTGGAGGTTCCATTGAATATCACGAGGCCCGGTCAGCTCGAACTCGTCGACGCCGGCGATAAATCTGTCCGGCTCGACAAAAAGTGCGCGCTTCAGGTTGCGGACCTGGAGAAAAGAAAGATACGATCGGGTGAGGTTCGAGGTGACTGCAACTCCAGTTCCTTCCCGTCTCACCAGCGGTCTGAGCGGGAACTGCTCAGGGGGAATAAAGTCAGGGAGCCAGACCACCGAATCACCGAGCTGGCCGCTCCCGTCGATGGAAATGAGGTTCTGCAACCCCGTGTCCCGGCGGTACACAGGGCCCGGCCCGCTCAGCGCGAGCGTCCCGCCCGCGTACAGAAGAAATGAGCCGTTGCAGGGATCTCCATGCCCGTACGCCCCCAGAAGTCCGGCCCTGTACCGATGCTCCCCGAGTGGCGGACCCGAGCGAAACGTGAACAATGAGGCGGCACCTCTGACAAAGATCTGTCCCCCGTCATCAAACGTAGTGATCGCACCATCTGGCACCTGTGCGCAGACCCTGTCGTCCACCCAGAGATGTTCATATACTCTTCTCCGTGCCGGGGCATGACGAAAATCCACGCCGGCAACCGGGAGGTCAACCAGCTTGTCTCCCAGCCATTGTGCTTCGCCGCTTCCAGTTCTGGAGGCGATGAGATAGTGACACCAGCTGTCCCCTCCAATCCGGAACTGTGGGTCGCCCATTGTGAGCCCGTACACTCCGTCAGGACTTGTTGATGAGAGCCGGAATTTCGAAGCGGCAGTCAGGCACCCTCCATCAACCCAGAGGTCAATACCAGCGGCGGTGCGCAGAAGCTCCAGCCAGCGAAGAAGAAACCCGAATTCGTATATCCAGAGATTTATGCCGTGCGCGAAGAATCCATCAGGCGGGAGCGTTGAAAGGATGAACCGTGCGACACCGTGGAAATATTCCCCCCACTCTCTTGACCTCGGATGCTCATCCAGGAAGAGAAGCGAAAACGCAAGGAGGCCAAGCCCGCATCCGAGAAAATGGGCCTGGGCAAAATCCGTCCTTTCATAACCGAGATGGTTCCAGCAGATGTCAGCGACTTCAAACAACCATCGGCGCGCGTCGTCTCTCTCTGTCTCAGAAAGATGTGCGTAAAGCCAGTCGTATCCCACGCAAAGGATGAACAGCACCTCCCCGGACTGCGTATCAATCGTAAGAGGTTCAAAGCCGGGCTCTCTGCTCACCCGTACGTAGTCGAGATACGCGTTCCGGCCTCGGACCACATGAGCCGCATCGTCCCCCACCAGCGCGAGGTACGCCCCGACCAAAACCCGGTCCTCATACGAAAGGCCCTCGGGTCCGCCGGGGAGTTTCGATTCCGACGTCTTCACCAGCGGACGCTCCCAGCTTGCAAGGAGGTCGCGGAGCTTTCTGGATGCGCTTGCTCTTCGGCCCGGAGCAGGAGCCTTCAGCGCTGGGATTGAGTCCTGGCGTATGAGCAGACACGGATGACGGGCGGCAAGCCGGGCCACGGCCGCAAGCGGAGCGGGATGAACTTGAGGGAGCGTGATCGAGTAATAGTCGATTGATACGGGCACCAGCCGGGAATCTACAGACGTTATGACAATTTCCTCGGATGGACCGGGACGCAGCGTTGCAGTAGCCCGAACGCAGCCGGTCTGGAATTCGTCCCCCCAGTACTGAAAGGTGAGGATCCCGCTGCCACGCGTACGAGTCCTGAACTCCACCGCTGGCATCGGAGGAATGCCCCGCCAGCCGGGCCAGGGCCCAACCCGCACTCCGGGCGGTTCGAGAGCAAATTCCATGTTGGCATACGTGCGGGGCAGCGTCGTGTCCCGCTGTCTGGCGAACAGGCAATGGTTCTGGAGCGGGTAGCCCGGAGAATGAAACGTCACCAGCATTTGAACGAACCGATCTGCGTGATCGGGACACCGGGAAAGAAATTCCGTCTGCCCCGGGGCAGCTCCGACAACCCTCTCGCGAGAGACGAACCTGGCACCCTCTTCTACCGCATAGGTCGTCACCGACGCCAGCGGCTTCATTCTTCTGCCCCCCTGGCTGGCGCTTCATCCAGAAGCCGAGGGCCTTCGCCCGGAACGAAAAGGATTCTCCTCACCGCCTGCGAAGGCGGAATCGAGACGGACGCATCATTGAACGAGACAAC
>DKBG01000153.1 GCA_002451155.1 Ignavibacteria bacterium UBA6906 | reverse complement strand
GACGACGATTTCGACGCGGGAATCGGGAGATTGGAGGAACGAAAAGAGGAGAAATAGGGCGATAGTATTCATTGAAGAGTGTCCTTTGATCGAAGTCCCGGATGTCATCGAGAAAGCGCGATATGGGTATGCGTAATATAGGACTGCACAGGATGCGAATCCAGCAGGATCTCGGTCTTCCTTGTGAGCTGCAGAAACTGGTAATCTGACGGACTGGGATCCTGAGTGCCACGCGCAGTCTGCGGTGATAAGGCTTGTATATCTCCCTCACCCTCCCTATGTTGTCGATAGTGACGTGCGCACCCGCTACTGGCATTCGATGATCCTGCGAAATCTCGTTCTTCCCCTTCTCTGTGTTACGGGCTTCCTTGCTCCTCCCGCCGTTTCCGCTGAGTATCCCTTCCGCGTTTTTAACGCCAGGGATGGGCTCCTTTCCGAATCGATCAGATGGGTGACTCAAGACGCGCGTGGCTACCTCTGGGTGGGAACCACAGACGGCGTGAGTATCTTCGACGGCTACCGGTTTATATCGATCACTCCGGCGAACGGGTTGTCCAATTCCTATGTGAACTGCCTGCTCCCGAGTGAAAAATCGGCCGGGATGATGTGGATAGCGACAAACGGTGGAGGGGTCTGCCAGTGGATGGATGGGAAGTTGACCATTCACCATCTTGGGACCGAGGCACTCTCGAACCGGGTGAATGTGATGGCGGAGGATTCCCAGGGAGTTCTCTGGTGCGGAACTGACTGGGGTGTTTTCAGGGTCGCGGGAGGAATGGTTGAGCCCTTTCTGCCCGATACGGCCTGGGGATATGTCCCGTCCCTGCAGGTTGTCTCCGATTCGCTGATCATTTTCGCGGCCGAGTCCAGTCTTCTATTCTACAACCCCCGCTCGCGTCATCTGCGACGGATGATGGTCCCGCTGAAGCCCGGCACAATGTTCGAGCGTATCCTGGCTATTGACGGATCGAGTATTTGGGCTGCGGCAGGAAAGGGTCAGGTTTTCGAGCTTCGTGACGGAATCGTCAGGCGAAAGTTTGACCTCGGACATCCGTTCCCGGTCTGTTTTGTCCACGATGAGAGGAGGGGGCTTCTGCTTGGCACCAATGCCGGGTTCTACAGGCTGCCGGAAGAGAATGAACAAGGCAAACCCGTTCTCGTCCTCTCCACGGACAATGGTCTTCCGGACAACATGGTTACCTCCGCGTGCGTTGACCGGGAGGGGAATTTGTGGATCGGGGGGCGAACAGCGGGGTTGTTCCTTCTCAGGCGAACCAACATGGTCCGTTTTCAGGTTCCCGTTCCCGGCGAACTGCCGAGCAACGATGATGCGGCTGTCAGTGATCGCCGGAGCCATATCTGGTGTGTGAGCACTATGCGATTGATGGAGCTCTGGCGGTCCGAGACGGGGCAGTGGCTGACAAAAACGCATTTGCTTTCGAGAAGCGCGGACGGTGGGCAGCCGCGTGCGATAAAGTACGATACCCGCAGAGATATCCTCTGGATTCTCAGGGAGCACGGAAGAGTGGAATCGTACAGGATTACTCCGGCGCCCGAGGACGGATCAATGCTGACCCCGGGGCGCGTGTTGCTTCCCCGATCGGACTATCCGGAGGACATTGTCCTTCGCATCAAACTGGCTCCCAATGGTGAGGTGTATCTCAGTCTCCAGACGTTCGGAGTAGCCCTCCTCGACCCGGTCCGGACACCGGCACTTCGACGAATCTATGATGAGCGTGGGGGATTGGTCGAGGGCGACATCCGCTCATTGCTCGAAGACCGATCGGGTACCCTCTGGTGCGGGACGTATGTCCGGGGACTTGTGAGAGTGCCTGTCATCGGCGATGCGCCCATGCAAGCCCGTTCTTTCACCGTCGCTGACGGTTTAGCGGACAACAGCGTCCGGGCGTTGTCAGAGGATCGCGAGGGCAGAATCTGGATCGGAACGCTGTACGGTGGGCTGTCGGTTTTCGACGGTCAGATGATTCGCTCGTACACGGTGAAGGATGGGCTTCTCAGCAACACCGTGTGGAGTATTGCGGAAGATGAAGGAGGGGTTCTCTGGCTTGGGACGCATCGGGGGCTCCAGTCGCTCCACTATCCGTCCGGTCAATTTACCTCCTACGGTGAACTTTCCGATATTCAGGTTACCTCCTGCGGTATCACACCGAACAGGCTGGTCTGGGCATACTCCCAGGGAGAGGTTCGAGTGTTCGACGCTTCACAGATGCTGCCTGCCCTTCCGCCGTCGCCGGTGTATATCACCCGGTTCGAGGTGAACGGACAAGACACGCGGTTGTCCGACGAAATGGAGTTTTCATCCTGGCAGTCCAACATCTCAATCGAATACATCGGGATCAGTCTCACCTCGCCGGAGGGCGTCCGCTATCAATATCGGATCGAGGAGATCGACAACGCCTGGCAGCCGGCCGGGGCGCATCAGAGAGTGACACTGGCAGCGCTGCGGCCGGGACGGTACACGTTCCTCGTCAAGGCGATCAACGCGGATGGCGTGGAGAGCGTCCGCGCAGCCGTCGTCCGGTTTTCAATCCTTTCCCCGTTCTGGCTCCGCTGGTGGTTTGTGCTCGGCGGTGTGCTGCTCGTTGCGAGCACAGTAGGATTGATTGTCCTGACGCGGGTCCGGAGGCTCCTGGAGATTGAGCGGATCCGTTCCAGGATCGCGACGGATTTGCACGACGACATTGGAGCAAGCCTGACACGCATTACTGTGTACGCGGAAGCCGTGCGCAGCGCTCTGGAGTCGAGACGGAGCCATGCGCAAAGCGAACGGTTACATGCCCTGCTGACCGAAATCGGTGCGACGTCACGCGAGCTGGTTGATGCGATGAGCGACGTCGTCTGGTCGATCGATCCGCGGAACGATTCTTTCGAGAGCCTGTTGCTTCGAATGAAGACCGCGTCGGCGAGACTGCTCGAAGCGAAGGGCCTTGAATACGATATCGATATCGCAAAGGACGTGGCGACGCTGAGGCTCCCGCTCGAATTCAGGCGAAACGTTCTCCTGGTGTTCAAAGAAGCGTTGAACAATGTGATCCGTCATTCCGGTGCGACGCGCGTCGGTATCGGTCTACGCCGGGAGGGCGACTGGATGTACTTCAGCATCACCGATAATGGCAGAGGGTTCGATGTCGCTGCCGGAGGCGGCGGGAACGGTCTTCGTAACATGGGTCGACGCGCCGGCCAGCTGGATGGCGAAATAGACATTCATTCGTCTGTCGGGGCGGGGACAAGCGTTCAGCTGAAAGCCAGATTACCCTGAACTGGGTATTGACCACTTTCACGAGATGTCGTATTTACCGCTGGGGAGGAACGCCACAGAAGCGGCGGGACAGAACAGCACCTCCAGGGGAAGAATCCATATCCGTCCGATGAAACCTCACGAATTGTCTGAGCCAGGGACTGAGTCCCGCCCCGCTCTTGAAGTCGCGATCATCGAAGACGATCCCATCGTGCGGGACTCTTTTGCGGAGTTAGTCAATCGCGCCGACGGCATGTCCTGTACAGGCCAGTATGGATCCTGCGAGGATGCCCTGAAGGCATTTGCGCACGACGTTCCCCACGTTGTGCTCATGGACATCGGGTTGCCGGGAATGTCCGGGATTGACGGGGCTCGCGTGATCAGGGCCGGGTATCCGTTCGTCGACATTCTGATGCTCACAGTATACGACGACGATGAGAAAATCTTCCATTCAATCTGCGCGGGGGCGTCCGGATACGTGTTGAAGAATTCGGAGCCGGGGCAGATCATCAGAGCCATTTCAGAGATCCAGACCGGTGCGCCGATGAGTGCCTCCATCGCACGGCGTGTCCTTTCCTTTGTTCGGCGCCAGTCTCCGTCGCCCTCCTCAGACCTCCGTCTGACTCCGAGAGAAAATGACATCCTCCAGTCCCTCGTCGAAGGTTTGAGCTACAAGAAGATTGCCGACAAGCTTTTCATCAGCCCCTTAACCGTCCACACGCACATCAAACGCATTTACGAAAAGCTCCAGGTTCATTCCCGGGGAGAGGCGGTCTCCAAAGTTCTCCAGCAACGTTCTCTCAGAGACAGGTCCTGATGCTGTCAGAGGTTCGCCAACAGCCCTTAACCGATCGAGGCGTGACTCGACGGCTCTCGACGATGAAGTGAACAGCAAGGGCCCCAGGGGAGACACTCCGGTAACGACCGCCAAACTCATAGAGGCAGGGAATGTTCGCGAGCGTTCTGGAGTGTGAACGCATGGAAGGAGGCCTGTCCGTTCTCCTCGAAGCATGCGCCGGCAAGATCGCTGTCAGGCGATCCTGCCCCTGTGGCCGGGCAAACAGTGAAGAACGAACCGATACATCAGGAGGAGGATAGCATTCATGAAATACCGTCTTCAACGTCTCTGCCCCTTCGTGTACGCGATCGTCATAGCCGCGTTGCCGGGTCCTCTCCTGGCAGGCGGCTTCACTGCGAAATCCTCACTTCCGACGACCGTCTCTCTTGCAAAGAAATGGGTCTCCGATGCGGTTCTGTCGAGCATCTCGTCGCTTGAGGTGAATGACGACGGGAGTGCAAAGTGGTGGATTCATTCATTCTACTCCCCTTCGACGAAGCGACATCTGAGCATCACCGTGAAGCCGGGGAGGGTTGATACCACCGAGGTCCGGACTGGTTTCACGAAGCCAATCGGAGGGGATTTCCTCGACAGCGATAAAGCAATGGCGGAAGCCAAGAAGAACGGGCTGAAAGGGAACGATCACTCGATGGGTGTAAATGTGCTTGGCACCGGCCCCACGGTGTACTGGACAGTGACCGGGGGGTTCGAGAAGGGGGATGTGTCTGTCACACTTGATGCGAAGTCGGGCAAGTTCATTCGGAAGGATATAATTCCGGGTTTCTAATCTTNNGGCCGATTCGGAAGGGAGATTTCATGCAGAACGGGAGAACACAGAATGAGGCCCCTTTTCACGCTGGTTCTATCGCTCGCTGTGTGGTTCGTAACAGCGGTATCGTATGCGCCTGCCCAATGGGTCCGGACACGCGGCCCTGACGGCGGGCCGGTCAGATCTTTTGCCTGGAATGGCACGATGCTCGCGGCTGGCACTGACGGGGGTGTCTTCCTCTCATATAATTCGGGCGGAACGTGGCTGGATATTTCAGCTGGACTGGGCGACCCGGAAGTCTACTCATTGCTCTTCGACTCCGATACAATCTACGCCGGAACATACGGCGGCGGGATCTTTCGGTCGCCGGACCAGGGGCACAGCTGGACGCAAATCAACAACGGTCTCGGCAATGCCTATGTCAATGCTCTTGCCAAAACTTCCTCCTCAATCCTGGCGGGGACGTCCGGGGGAGGAGTGTTCATGTCGACGGATCGAGGGTCCAGTTGGAGTGAGTGGAATACCGGTTCAATCAATGCTCATGTCACCTGTTTTGCCCTTGTCGATACTCAGGTATTCGTCGGGACCTGGGGAGGTGTATACCGGAGGGATGAACACGGAACCTCTTGGACCTCTGTCTCCTCCGGGCTCACCGATACGACGGTAGTCGCGCTTCTCGCCACGCAGTCCCGACTTCTCGCAGGAACAGACAATGATGGGATCTTTGCCTCGAGCACGGGAGGGGAGATCTGGAGTCCATCAAATTTTGGCCTGCTGAACCTCAATATGAATTCGCTCGCCCTCTCAGGGCCCGACGTGTTTGCGGCTACCCAGCTCAACGGAGTCTACCGATCAACCGATGAGGGTGGGACCTGGAACTTCTGTCCGGCCCAGCCGACGAATATCCTTACCCCTGTGCTCTCAGGAATTGGGTCCGTGTTGATTGCGGGGACCGGTGGAGGTATCAATGTTACCTCCGATGGCGGATCGAGCTGGTCGCTCTCCCAGTCTGGTATGCACAGCAGTATTGTGAATGCATTAATACGCCAGGGCCCATGGATCCTGGCGGGGACGTATTCAGAGGGGGTGCAGCGCACTTCGGATGCCGGATTGACCTGGGAGTCTCTCGGGACCGGGCTTCCGAACGGAGCCGTGAATGCCGTGGCAGAAGGAGGAGGGAAGCTGTACGCCGGAATGAACAGCAGCGGCGTCTTCAGCTCCGACGACGGGGGTACCACGTGGCAAGAGCGGAATTCTGGGCTGACGAGCAGTCACATTCTTTCTCTGGCCGTCCTTGACGATACGGTGTTTGCCGGAACGACCGGCGGGCTCTTTCGATCGATCGCAGGGGGGGCCAGCTGGGACTCCGTCCAGCTCGGGTTTGGCCCTGCGACGGTTCTTGCGGTGCTGCCAGTCGGGCCGGATCTCTTTACGTGCACCTACGAGGGCGGCGTCCTGCGAAGCACGGACCGGGGCAGTTCCTGGACGGCCGTGAACGCCGGTCTGGGCTCGGTGAGCGCCTACAGGCTCGCTGCTGCGGGAAATGGTCTCTACGTGTCAATCTGGGGCGCAGGCCTATTCCGATCGACCGACAGGGGCGACTCGTGGTCCAATGCCTCCCATCCGTATTCCGGCCAGATCGAGGCGATTACGCCGATCGGATCGAATATATTTACCGGTACCAGCTACGGGAAAGTATTCCGGAGCTCGATTTCCGGCGGCCCTTGGACGGAAGTGAATGAGGGGCTCCTGTGTACGGGGGTGCATGCGCTTGCGGGGACGAATGACTTTCTCCTAGCCGGGACAGCCGGGTCCGCGGTCTGGAGGCGCCCGCTCGCCGAGATCGTAACATCGATACCGGACGTATCGTCTCTCCCTGATCGGTTCGTGTTGCATCAGAACTATCCCAACCCGTTCAATCCGACAACGCTGATCAGTTTTGAGTTGCCCGAAAACGGCGATGCCGACGTGCGAGTGTTCGATCTCCTCGGAAGGGAGATTGGTGTACTTGCTGAGGGACGGTTCCCAGCCGGGAGACACACGTGCACCTTTGACGGTACCCACCTGAGCAGCGGGATCTATCTGGTCAGATTGAAGGCCGGTTCCTACTCAGCTACCCGTCTGATAACGCTGATAAAATAGACCCGCTGTCCCTGCCCTGGTGTTTTCTGTCGTCCCGGCCCGCCGGGCAGGGCAGATGTGAAACCCGCCTGACGCTGACCGGGCGTCCGACTCCTTCGGACCATGCCGGAGATACGGGATACCGTGGAGGCGCGGCTGGGCGCGAACACCACGTTCCTCACCGGGAAGATCCTCGCTTAGTCACGGTTAGAATCAGCGCTCTGGCCCTCAAGAAAGCCGACCCAGGGTAGTCCGTCAGCCGATGGTCTCGGCCCCGTCCCTGGTTCCCGCATAATCCCCTTCAGCTGTATGGCCCCCACGATCAGTCGCAGACCCTTCCGGATGGTTGTGAAACCCCCGGTCTGTTTCTATATTAGTGACAAAGCATAAATGAGGAGTTTCCATAATGCTGACCCGGAAGACCAGGTTCTGGTTGATCCTGTCCGCCATCCCGATCGTGCTGATCCTGCTGGCAGTCGTTGCGCTGAAGGTGATGTTTACAGGTGACAGATTGAAGGGGATGATTGTGCCCCGTGTTGAAGCGGCGACCGGGCGGGAGATGACGATGAACGACGTGTCCCTCAGAGTGTTCCCATCCATTGCTCTTGAATTGGAGGGGGTAACTCTCTCCAACATCAAAGGGAAGGGATTTTCGCCGACCCCGTTCCTTTCGATTGACGTTATCCGCCTGGATGTGAAGCTTCTCCCTCTGCTGGCGAAGAAAGTGGAGGTCACTACCCTGACGGTCAGTCGACCATATCTGCTTCTGGAGGTCAATGAACAGAATGAGACCAACTATTCGAACTTCGGCGTCGGAAGCAGCGAGCCGGGCCCGTCAGTGTCCTCCGGCAGCGCCCCCGGTTCAGGTGCGGAGAGCGCGGCATTCCTTCTGATCTCAGACATTCGGATCGACAACGGAGTGCTCGAATATCTGAATCACAAGGAGAACTCGGCTACGCGGCTGCGCGCGGTTCACCTTGACGGGACTGTTGACGCTCCGGGGAATCAGGTCCTGATCAGAGGGAAGCTGACGGTTGACAGTCTGAGTTACGGGACGATCGAGAAACCGCTTATCGACGCGATCAGAATCAGT
Source organism: Ignavibacteria bacterium UBA6906 (assembly GCA_002451155.1). GTDB lineage: Bacteria > Bacteroidota > Ignavibacteria > UBA10030 > UBA6906 > UBA6906. The sequence goes on along the minus strand of DKBG01000153.1, from coordinate 8,220 downwards.
CTCGAACACAGAATGGTCTACGATCTGAAGGCAGACCAGCTCAGATTCGAACGGGGGGATCTGACGGTCCAACGGATGCCCCTCCGGCTGGACGGAACAATCTCCGGTCTGAGAAGCACGACAGTGCTCGATTGTTCCGTCGGCTCGGACAGCGTCAACATTGCCGAGCTGCTCTCGATCATTCCGAAGGAATACATGTCGAGGGCTGAGGGGGTGAAGGGAAACGGCATCGCGCAGGTGCGGATCGCCGTGACAGGGACATTGACGGATTCCACCTCTGCTGATGTGAACGGCGGGATTACGGCCCGGGGAGCCAGCCTCCAGTATCCCCGGCTGCCGAAACCGATCACGAATATCAATATCGTGTGCGGCTTCGCGCGCACGAGGACGAAGCAGGAGTTCAGAGTGGAGAGTCTGACAGCGACGCTGGGGATTTCTCCAATGGAAATGACTATGAGTGTGGTCAATTTTGATGACCCGTATCTCACCCTGAAAGCCGCTGGATCGCTGGACCTGGCGACTGTGCATGAGTACTATCCCCTTGAGAGGGGCACGGAACTGTCCGGGCAGGCGAAGGCGGATATTCGCCTTGCCGGGAGGGTCAATGACCCGAAAACCATCCAGGCAACTGGCGCAATGGGATTCAGCAATGTGACGGCGAAAGCGGCTGAGGGTTCGAAGCCCGTTCGCAATCTCAGCGGGGTGGTCGCGTTTAACAATCAGATCCTGGAATCAAAGAATCTCTCCTTTTCGCTCGGCAGGTCGGATCTGACTCTGGCCTTCCGGATGAAGGATTATCTCTCCCTGGCCTCGACCGAAATGGTGACCCCCCGGCCTACTGCCACAATTGCACTCCAGTCGAAGTCGCTGTATACGGAGGACATTACGGGTGGAGGAGATGCCCCATCGGGCGGAGACGGGACTGGAACAGCCGCCCCGATGAGCGGGACGAAGACGAAAACAGCTTCGCCGGTTTCAGGAGAACAAAGCGGGCTGCCTCTCCCCGGCGTTGATATGGAGGTTACCGCGAGCATCGGGAAACTTGTGACGGAGAAGTTTGAGTTCGCCGACGTCCGATCATCAATGCGGATCGCCGGCGGCATCATTACGATCAGGAATTTCTCCTGCAACGCGTTCGGGGGATCCGTCGCCTCAAAAGGGACGCTCGATCTGAGGAACCATCAGCGCCCCCTGTTTGACATGACGATGGACCTCGCCAGGCTTCAGGCCAACGCTATTTTACCCAATTTCACAAGCTTCGGCCAGCGGCTCTTCGGGAGTCTGACGCTCAACACCTCTCTGAAGGGAGCACTTGACGACACGCTCGGACTGATTCCCGCGGCGCTCAACGGAAGTGGGAGTGTCGGTCTCACCAACGGGAGTTTGAAGGGGTTCAAAGTGAACCAGGCACTGGCGAGCTCGCTCAATCTCCCTGATCTTGAGACAATTAATTTCAAGGACTGGACAAACGCGTTTACAATCCAGGGCGGCAGGATGGTGCTGAGCAATCTTACCATCAAGGCCTTTAATGCCGACTACGTTGTCAATGGATCGCAGGGTCTCGATGGCTCGCTCGACTACCGGCTCGCGCTCTACCTGCCTGAGGGCACCGCGTCCCGTCTGAAGGTTTCCGGATTTGCCGGAGAGGCTGTCAACCTGTTTAAGGACCAGAGTGGACGGCTCCGGTTTGACTTCAATATCGGGGGAACAACCGACGATCCGAAGGTCCAGCTTGACACGGGTCCTGCACGACAGCGCGCAGAAGATCTGGCAAAGCAGAAGATCGACGACGAAACGAAAAAGCTGCAGCAGAACCTGCAGGACAAGGCGAGTGACGCACTGAAGAAATTGTTCAAACAGAAACCGAAGTAGCGCGCTGTATGCCTCCTGCGATTGGAGGAGCCTACACGCCTCGCATGGCGAGTGATCTTCGCCGGAGCTCGAGAACTAGGAACGCGAGAACCGGCAGGTATTCAGCGAGAAGGACCGCCGTGTCCTGCTCCCATCGGCCGGTGAGGCTGTACTGCATGGCGGTGATGCCCGCAAGACTTACCGTGCCGGCGAATGTGATGCCGGACCAACGCCGAACGAGCGGGAGAAACAGGACAAGCCACGTCACGTACCAGGGGTGAACGACGGGAGAACATAGCAGGAGCAGCAGCACGGCGTAATACATTTTCTCTGTAGGGTCCTGGTTCCTGCGATAGACAAATGGAAGTGCCAGAGCCAATACGAGGGCACAGAGGATTCTCGCCACCTGGTTGTCGTGAACAAGGGAGTTCAGAATTTCGAAGAGGGCTCCATTAAAGACCCAGTGGCTGGTGAATGTCAGCAGGGACTCAAACAGACCGGCTGATTCAAGATAGGGGAAAAACTGTGCGAGGACGACCGCAAGCGGAATCAGAAGGACTGCCAGCCGATATCGGAGGCGCATCTCGTGCAGGAAGAGTACCGGCAACACGACGAGTGCCACGGGCTTGATGGCAATTGACAGCCCAAGAAAGATCAGACCGAGACTTTTTCTCTCCGACAGGAACAAGAAAAGAGCTAATCCCAGGAGCGCCAGGCCAAATCCGTCCACGTGAGCGTCGACGGCAAATTGAAGAATCGGAAGCGGACAGAGCGCGTAAAGCAACACCGATGTGGGTGAAACGTTCTTCCCCCGTGCGAGCAGGAGGATAGACACAATCGTTACCCCCTCCGCCAGAAGCAGGAGGAGTTTTATTCCCCAGATGTGTTCGCCGGCTAGCCTGTAAGCCGCGGCGAACAGCCATTGGCTCACGGGAAAGTAGATCGTTCTCATTTCCGGATGATTCAGAAGCGCTGGCAGTCGTTCTGAATGAAGGTGTTGGAGCTCCGGCGCATTCGGGGGGTACTGGTATGGGCTGATCCCGTCAGCCTGGACCTTTCCATCCCAGAGATATCGATACGCGTCATCGGATCCGATCGGCTCTGTTGCGAGAAATGAAAAACGCAGTGCCATCGAGGCGGCAAGCAGAACGAAAAGAGTCGTTCGCGGCAGGGAAGAGTTCAGGAGAGTGCGTGCTGTCCAGATATAGACAACCGATGACGCTACCGAGATGACAAGGAGCGAGACGGCGGGTCGGAGGGGGACAAAGTGCAAACAAGATAGGGTCGCGAGACACAGCGTAGAGACAAACACGGGCCGGCGTGACCTGACAGAAACCATTCTGGGAATCGCTCCGTCTCGAAGGTGCGTCGGCAACATACATCTCCTTGAGAGAAAATGCAAAGGCGGGTCCTTCTGTCTCTCACCGCCGGGGCGGCCGGGACATCCGGCGCCCGTTCAGGGGGATCGATAGTCGGCTTGATCCTCCAACCATTCACCATGAGGTACCCTCTGATGAAGGGCGTTCGTCTGTTGATGCGTGTTCTTCCGGCGGTTGTGCTCCTCTCCTGTTCAGGGCTTTTCACAACCTCTGATGAAATGTCTTTTATCACCGTCCGCGGTCAGCAGTTATATGAGGGGGATCGACCCTTCTACTTTGGGGGGACGAATCTCTGGTATGGGTGTTACCTTGGATCTACGGGGCGAACAGGTGATCGGGATCGGCTGCTGCGAGAGCTCGACAGGCTGAAAGCGAACGGGTTGGTGAATGTGAGGATTTTAGGGGCGTCTGAGCAATCCTATATAAAATGGGCCGTCCTCCCGGCGATACAATCATCCCCTGGAGTAGTCGACGACTCGCTTCTCCAGGGGCTCGATTTCCTTCTGGCGGAGATGGGGAAACGACGAATGCGTGCTGTCATCTATCTCAACAATTACTGGGAGTGGTCGGGGGGCATGGTTCAGTACAACGTCTGGGCCAACGGAGGAGGCGCTGTCGATCCGGAGGATACCACGCAGGGCTGGGAAGGCTTCATGAATTTCGCCGCCGAGTTCTACTCGAACGAGAGGGCAAACGCGATCTATCGAGACTATATCCGGAGAATCGTCACCAGAGAAAACAGCATTACGGGCAAGCCCTTTTGCGAAGATCCTACGATAATGTCATGGCAGCTTGCCAACGAGCCGAGGCCCGGATCGGTGAGTGCAAAGGGGAGGGAGAATCTACCGGGTTTCTATCGCTGGCTTGACGAGACCGCTGCATTTATTCATTCGCTGGACACAAACCATCTGGTCTCGACAGGGAGCGAGGGCGTAATAGGATCCTTGCGATCGGAGGAATACTTTTCCGCTGCCCACCAGCCAGGATCGATTGACTATCTGACGTTCCATCTCTGGCCGTTCAACTGGGGATGGTTTGATCCACGGCATCAGGAATCAGATGATTTGGTCATGCGTGACAGTTCACTCATGTACATTGCTGCGCATCTCGACCTTGCGCGCAGGCTGAATCGGCCGATCGTGCTGGAAGAGTTCGGGCTCGTGCGGGACACCGGGGTGGCTGATCCGGGCACGCCGACGAGCGCCCGTGATCGTTTTTACGCGATGGTTCTGTCTGCGCTGTATGATTCGGCCAGCGCAGGAGCCCCGGTGGCCGGTTCCAACTTCTGGGCCTGGGGTGGGGAAGGTAGAGCCGGGAGCTTGGACCATCGCTGGTGCGCAGGGGACGATTTCCTGGGGGATCCTCCACAAGAGCCCCAGGGCCTGAATTCCGTTTTTGACACGGACACGTCGACGATACAGATTCTTCGGGAGCACGCGTTCAGGATGCTTCGCCTGGGCAGGTCCGATACACTTATTGTCCGGGCCCGGGATGGTTTCCCCTGAGTGGGAGCTCCCAGAGACTCTGTTGTTGGGAAAAAAGACATAGAACAGGCGCAGGATGTTTCCGCATCCTGCGCCAGACTTCAAGGGGGGGCTAGCGAGGCCAGAGCCAGCCAAACGTGCCGGCGGTGACCAGTGCGTAGAGCAGGCCGTCAAATGTGTTTTTTAGCGTGACCGACCAGGGGCGCTTGTACCAGATGGATTCCTGCCAGCCTGCAATCGCGTAGCATGCGAAGGCTGTCACTCCTGCGAAACGAAATACTGCCAGGTAGTGTGACCCGACTTCGAGGGCACGGCCGGCAACGTATGCGGAAAATACTCCGATCACGAGTGAATAGATAAACCACTGGACAAGCTCAGCGTTCATTGAAGGTGTTCTTCCCGGTTGAATCTTCAGGAATGCCCAGGGCCCCTTCTTTGATCTCTCCCGAAACTCCGGCGATTTCATTGCCTCCATGCTCCCGGCAAACGGATACATGTACTCGCCGGGAGCGATATCGAGCTTGGCCATCGCGTCGACGAATGCTTTTTCATCCGGGAGTTTCCGGAAATCATTCGAATGGTATTTGAAGACCATATGGATGATCGAACTGACTACAAACACAAACACCGCCGAGACAACTATCGGCAACCAGAGCGATAGAATGGGGACCATACGGACCTCCTTCTGGAGTAGGGGAAATGTGGACGGGGCCATATCGGCCCGGGACAAAGTGTGGGAAGATATCTTTTTTTTGTGGCGCAGGCAAGCGAGGTCTTGGGCCCAGGATTGCGGGCGAAAACAGAGGGTGCCCCAAGGCGGGAGTGTCAATGTCCCCGGTCAGGGCCTATCAGAGCCTTCGGGACGCGGAGAACGGACCGGCCTGGGTCCACCCTGTCGGGTTGAAGGGAACCGAGTGATCGTCGGCTCAGGGGCTATTCTGGTCAATGCTGCAATATGCGCTGACCGGAAGCTTGATTTTCGAGACGAACTCTGCGAAGCGCGGGTCGCTCCGTAGTGAATCGAATTCCGGATAGAAAAGGCAGAGAGTCACCGGGTTCGCCAATTCCGCAGCTCTTTCCAGGTAGGCCATCGCCCGGTCCCGGTCGCCCATGCTGGCAGAGTACATTGCGAGGGTAGATACATCAGAGTCTCGCTTGCGGGCCGCAATTGTCCTGACGACCCACCGTTGATATTCCTGCCAGGAAAGCGTACTCGGTACGGCAAGGGAGTCTGTCATCATCCATAATTTTCGGGCCTGGCTGACCGCATCGTCGAGCCGACCTTCACGAACGGCGATCCACACAAGCTGATCCAAAGCGGGGGCCCAGTGCGGATCCATCTCCAGAATTCTCCCTGCCTCCCGCCGGGCGTCTTCATATCGGTGGTCGGAGTAGTACCACCCCATAAGGTTGCACCGCGCGAAGAGCGATAACGGATCGAGCGTGACGGCAATCTCCGCCTCATGGATCCCCTCCTGAAACCGGCCCTGCGCCATCAGGATCCAACTGTACAGTGTGCGGACGAGACCATCGTTCGGACTGAGCTGGACAGCCTTGCTGTGTGCGGCCATACACCCCGGAATATCCCTCTGCATCCAGAGGATCTGTCCCCGAAGTGTGTACGCGCGGCCGCGCGACGGATCTAGCTCCATTGCCCTGTCTATTGAGGCCTTGGCGTGGTCGAGAATTTCTGATCCGCTCCTGAATCCGAACGCATTCAGTTGGAGCCCGGCGTACGCAACACCGATGTAGCCGTCCGGGTAGCCGGGGTCGATTTCGACCGCTTTCTGCATGAGCTCAAGGGCCTTTTCCAGGTTTGCTTTGTCGGCCGAGCTATTCAGCAGGTAGTTCCCGCGCGCAACCAGGTCAAATGCCTCGGGCTCGACCGGGCGGACTTTGGAAAGAGCCTGAGACTCGGCGGGCGTGAGGGCGACCTGAACTTCGCTGGCGATGGATTGTGCCAGCGTCGAGGTCAGATCAAGGACGTCTTCGAGCTTTCGCTCGTACGAGTCACCCCATAGGGCACGCTCGTCGCGAGCTCGGATGAGCTGGACATTCACGCGCATGCGCTCCCCCGACCGGAACACCGTTGCGGTCACCACTCCCTCGACATCGAGGGTGCGTGCGATTTCGGTGACGGATTCATGCTTCCCCTTGAACTGCATCGCCGAGGTTCGCGATATGACCCGCACCGAATGAATCTTGCAGAGTTCACTGATGAGCTGATCGGTCATCCCGTCTGCAAAGTATTCCTGGTCCGGATCGTGCGTGATATTCTCGAAAGGGAGGACAGCGAGCGACGAAATTCGGGACGATCCGGAATCGGTAGACCCGGGCCAGAAGAAGCTTGCCACGGCGGCCAGACTGAGTAAGCCAAGTGCGACGAGGATCCTGTTTCGAGAGAATATCCGACGGGATGCGCTCGGGTGCGAAGAAGTAGTGGTGAAGTGTGTCCCCGATTCCAGAGCCCTGGCCGTCGACCGCAGATCGACCAGTAGATCCTTTGCACTCTGGTAGCGGTCTGCAGGGTCCTTTCGGATAAGCTTTGCGACAATGCGCTCGAGATCCAGAGGCACATTGGAGCGAAGGCTTGTGACGGGCTCTGGTTCATCATTCAGGATCTGGTAGACGAGGGCCTGTTCATATGTCGCGCGAAAAGGCTGTNNCAGTCTCTCCGCGTGCCTGTTCCGGAGACATATATGCGACCGTCCCCAGGGTCGTTCCCTCGGTCGTTACCCTGGAAAATCCGGAGACATCAGCCAGCCCGAAATCCATGACTTTGACGACGCCCTCATTGGAGAGCATGATGTTCTCGGACTTGATGTCCCTGTGCACGATTCCTTTTTCGTGGGCTTTCGAAAGAGCCTCCGCAGCAGCAACGGTAATCCTGATGGCGTCTGCAACTGGAAGTGGCCTCTCTGCAATCTTCGTTGAGAGAGTTGTGCCTTCGACAAACTCCATCACGATGAATGAAGAAGTCTCGCTCGTGGCCGGGTTTGTCCACTCTGCGAACTCAAATATCGTGGCGCCATTGGGATGATTGAGACTCGCGGCAGCCCGTGCTTCGCGGGCGAAGCGTTCCCTCGCCTCGGACGTGGAAAGCACACTGGAGGAGAGAAACTTGATGGCCACAATCCGATCGAGGCTCATATCCCGGGCTGTATAGACCACTCCCATTCCCCCTCGCCCCACCTCCTCAAGGATCTGGTACTGCGCGATGACCGTGCCAGTCATGGATCATTGCTCCGTGTAAATTCGCGTGTGGGCCTTGTCATGAGGGGAGGGGGTCGGTGCCCCGGGCCGCCTCAGGCGCGGTTGCTCGTGGGCCGGCCCTATTGATCACCTCGGGTTCGGTCACCGAGCGGTGCACAAGGAACAAGGTAGGGGATGAGCAGGGGAGAGTCAACTGCGGCTGTGACGAGACGGTGGCGAGTGGAGAGGAGATCGGCGTCGTCGCAGTGGGGAGAGGTGCACCTACGATAACGGCGGAATGACGTGAGTGTCTG
>DKBG01000110.1 GCA_002451155.1 Ignavibacteria bacterium UBA6906 | reverse complement strand
GTTTCGAGGAAAAACTGCCCCATGATGCTTGAGCGTCTCGCGCCGACCGCCCGGCGGATTCCGATTTCCTTTATTCGTTCCTGGACAACGATGAACATGATGTTCGCGACGCCGATCCCTCCTACCCCGAGAGTGAACCCTCCGATCACGCCCATGAAGATATTGAAGGCAAGGAAGAAGTAGAACATGAAGCGGTCGAATTCCCCGGTGTCCCAGATCCAGACAGCATCCTTGTCTTCCGGATCGAACCGATACCGTTTCCCCAGAACCTGCCGGACCTGCTCGATCGTCGCCTCAGCCTGCGTCGGATCCTTCGGGATGAAGATGATGTTGCGGACATAGAGAATACCGTAGAGCGACGCGAACGTGGTGGCGGGCAGAAAGACGCGGTCCTGGTCCCTCCGATTGTACGAGGAGTTCTGCACCTTTTTGAGCATGACGCCGATGACGGTAAACGGAACGCCATCGATATAGACGAGCTTCCCGATCGCATCCCCCTCACCGAAGAGCAGGCGTTTCGTCTCATCGCCCAGGAAGACCACTCGCTTGCGATCCCGGATATCAAGCTCGTTAATAAACCGTCCTCCCGGTGCGGCGATCACGTTGCGCATCTCGCTGTAGATCGGGTAGACACCGCCCGCGCTGGAGTTGATAATGTTTTCCCCGAGCCGGACCTGGGTTTCCCGACCATATTCCGGGCTTATCTTCTCCAGTCCCAGCACTTCCCGCTGGAGAGTCCACGCGTCCTCTTCAACGAGCCGGATCGGGCGGCCGATGCCGAAGCCGGCGAACGCTTTCGACGTGCGGCCGGGAAACATGATCGCAATCCGGTCGCCGATCCCGTGCATGTTGATCGACAGCTGGCGCTTGAACCCCATCCCGAACGCCAGGAGGACGACGATCGCCACGGTACCCCAGACGATCCCGAAGATGGTCAGGGTCGTCCGGAGTTTTTGTGAGCGGAGGTCAATGATGAATTCGCCGAGTGTCGAGCGAAGCGTCTGCATGGTCGTCAGGAATCCGGGAGATGGGAGCGGACGGGTGGGAATCCGTTGCCACAGTGATTATTCGATCTTCTTCACGGGCTTTTCCAGGACCTCTTCCCCTTCTGTTAATCCCGCAAGGACCTCTATATTGATCGCGTCGCTCAGACCCGTTTTGACGAACCGTTCCTCGTCTTTCCCACCGCCGGTCGGAATCTTCACGAATGCGGAATCGTTGCGGAACGTAACCACACGCTCCGGGATAATCAGTACGCTGTCCTTCTTCTGGATAATGACATTGGCGTTCGCCGAATAGCCTGCACGCAGGACCGTGTTGCTCGTCGCAGGGATGGCAATTTCGATCGGAAATACCGTGGCATTTTCCTTCTTTTCTGCCTTCAGGGAGATTTTCGAAAGTGTGCCGGAAATCTTCTCGTTCGGCAGAGCGCCCACCTTGAGTTCCGTCTCCATGCCTTCCCGAAGTTTCCCCACGTCGATCTCATCGACGGTTCCTTTGAACAACAGGCGGCCCATATTCGCCATCTTCATCAGGACCGTTCCCTCCTGGTAGGAGGTGAGAGGTGTGACAGGATCTCCGACCTCGACCATTTTGCGGAGGACGAACCCGGTGATTGGAGCCTTGATGATGGATTCGATCTCTGTGTCCTCGATTGTCACCTTTCCGCTCTCCATGAGCGCGAGACGCTCACGCGTGATCTTGAGTTGAAGCTGGGCTTCCTGATAGGTCCGCTGGAAATCGTCATATTCCTTCGTGGAAATGAGACCTTTCTTCACGAGTGCTTCTTTGCGAGTACTTTCTTTCGTGAGGTTCTCGATCTCCACATCTTTGAGCTGGACCTGGCGTTTCGCGTCCGCAAGTTCCAGCGGCGTCGGATCCGGCTTTACTTCGAGCAGCGGCTCGCCGGCTCTGACAAAGGCTCCGGCGTCGGCGAAAATCCTGCGGACCACCCCTGAAATCTTGGATTTCACTGAGATTTCATTCTCCGGCTCTACGGTTCCCACCGCAAGGGCCTTGTCAACGATATTGCCTCGCGTCACTTTCACGCTCGGGAGCGCATCCTCCGACGGGTCTTTCGAGCCGCCGAAGAGCAGGAAACCCGCACCCACAAGAATGACCGCACCCACGCTGCCGTAGACAAATTTCTTCTTCATCTGAAACCTCCAGGGGAAAACTTGGCCGAAGGGCCCACGCCACGCCAAGCGCGAATGCGGGGATTCCCAGAGGATATACGACGCGGAAGAGGGCAATGTTACGGCCAGACGTGGAATTTCTGCCCTAAACTGCGTTGATTGTCAACAAATGCCTCTCCCGGCCAGATCGAAATGGGCCAGGATCAACTGTCCAGAACGACAAGACCCCAGATGATAGCACCCTTTTCCCTGAACGATTTTCATCCTGTCGTCCGCCGGTGGTTTGAAAAGACGTACGCGAACCCGAGCCCCCCTCAGGTTCTGGGCTGGCCGAGCATCGCAGCGGGGAGAAACACGCTCATTCTCGCTCCCACAGGTTCGGGAAAGACCATGGCCGCGTTTCTCTGGGCGATCAACCATTGTGTGGAACAGCACCTCGGGGGAGAGGTTGATCCAGGCGTGCGCATTCTCTATGTCTCACCTCTCAAGGCTCTGAACAACGATATCGAGCGAAACCTTGTCGCGCCCCTTGAGGGAATCCGGCGTGAGGCCGAAGTTGAGGGGCTCACGATCCCGCATCTACGGACAGCCGTCAGGACCGGGGACACGCCGCAGGCGAAGCGCGCCTCCATGCTGCGAAGGCCGCCGGACATCCTTATCACGACCCCGGAATCGCTCTACCTGATGCTGACGTCGCGGCAGGCGAGGAAGATATTCAGGACTGTCCAGTATTGCATCGTTGACGAGATCCATTCGGTCTGCAGCAACAAAAGGGGCGTTCATCTCTCGCTGAGTCTTGAACGGCTGCAGCAGATCGCATTGCAGGAGATCGTTCGGATCGGACTTTCCGCCACGCAGCGGCCACTCGAGACGATCGCGGCGTTCCTTGGGGGGCAGACACAGATCGGAGGCTCTCTCCGAGCGCGGGATGTTGCGATCGTGAATGCGGGACAGCGCAAGAGCATGGACCTGCAGGTTGTCTGTGCCGCAGCTGATCTCTCGGTGCTTCCGCAGGAGAGTCTCTGGCCAATGGTGTTTGGAGAGATACTGGACCACATTCGCCGGCACCGGACGACACTGGTGTTTGTCAACAACCGCCGGTTGGCGGAGAGGGTTGCGGCCAAGCTCAACGAGATGGCTGCGGGGGACGACAATGAGGGATTTGCCGCCGGCCGGACTTTCAATCTGTATGCGGTACCGCACGCAGCGAGCGGGAGAAACGATTCCGCGACACCTTCCAGACTGGGTGAACAGGGCGCACCTGACACGCCTCTTGTGCAGGCGTATCACGGGTCGATGTCGCGTCAGGCACGTGAAGGGATGGAACGGGATCTCAAGGAGGGAAGAATCCGCGGGCTGATCGCGACATCCTCCCTCGAGCTCGGCATAGACATCGGAAGCATCGACCTCGTCCTGCAGCTGCAATCGCCGAAGGGGGTGGCCCGCGGTCTTCAGCGTGTCGGCCGTTCCGGGCACCTGGTGATGGCGGAGAGCAAGGGCCGCATTTATCCGACTCACCGGGAGGACCTGGTAGAATCAACAGTTGTCGGCCGCGCCATGGCGGAGCACGATGTCGAGCCGGTTTCGATTCCCACCAACTGTCTTGACGTCCTGGCACAGCAGATTGTCGCAATGGTGAGCGTGGAGGAATGGAACGCTGACGAGCTGTACACGTTCGTCCGACAGTCCTACTGCTACCGGGACCTTCCACACGCCCAGTTCGACGGGGTGCTTCAGATGCTTGCCGGGAGATACAGCACAGAAGAGCTTCGCGCGCTTCACCCTCGCATTTCATGGGACCGGGTGAACGCCATCCTTCGCGCGCTCCCCGGCAGCAGCCGGCTTGCGGTCACGGGCGGGGGGACGATCGCGGACAGAGGGTATTTTGGCGTCTACCTCGAGGACGGCAAGACAAAAGTCGGAGAGGTGGACGAGGAATTCGTCTTCGAGACCCGGGCGGGGGACACATTCATTCTCGGCACGAGCGTCTGGAGGGTAACGGGCATTGACGCAAACAGGGTGAGCGTGGTACCGGCGCCGGGTCAGCCCGCGCGAATGCCATTCTGGCGCGGCGAAGGAATCGGCAGGAGCGTGGAACTCGGGCGCCAGATCGGCAAATTCCGCCGGGAGCTCGCCGATCGACTCGATGACGCGGGGTGTCTCCCCTGGATCCAATCCGAATATCCCGTCGACTCCCGTTCGGCCTGGAACATTCAGGAGTATTTCCGACGCCAGCGAGCAGCGACGAGCGCGATTCCGAATGATCGCCTGCTGGTTGTGGAGGGATTCAGGGACGAGCTCGGCGACCCGAGACTCGTCGTGCACTGCGCACTCGGGCGCCGCGTGAACGGGCTGCTCGGGCTTGTTCTTGCCCATTACCTGCATCAAAGGACGGCTGCCGAACCGCAGATGCTTTATAACGACAACGGCGTTTTGCTGCGCTGTCCTGACGTGGACCAGCTGCCCCTCGACCTGTTCCGCGGGATCACTGCCGCTGAGGCGCGACAGGTGGTTATCGATGAAGTGCTGGATTCTCCCCTCTTCGGCGGACAGTTCCGGCAGAATGCCGCACGCTCCCTGTTGATGCCGAAGCTTTTGCCGGGGAAGAGGATGCCGCTCTGGCTGCAGCGTCTCCGGGCTGCCGACCTGCTGCAGGTCGCCCGGCGATCGAGCGACTTCCCCATCGTAATTGAGACCATTCGAGAAGTCCTGAACGATATCCTGGATTTTCGTCATTTCGTCGATCTCATCATGGAGATCGAGCGGGGGACGGTGCAGGTCCGGCATGTTCATACCGAGGTGCCGTCTCCGTTCGCGGCGAGCCTGTTGTTTGACTTCATCGCTGTGTACATGTATGAATGGGACCAGCCCCGGGCGGACAGGCTGAGCCAGTATGTTGCCATCAACCGGGAGATCCTGGCCGAGATCGTCGATCTGGACACACTGGCGTCGCTGATCCGGCCCGATGCGTTGATCGAAGTGGAGAATGAGCTCCAGCATTCGCTGCCCGGGTACCGCACACGATCGCCCGAAGAGCTCATGGAACTACTCATTCGTCTCGGGGATCTGACCGAAGAGGAAATTCTGGCCCGATGCGAAGGGGACGCGCGACAGTTTCTCCGCATCCTGGCGGCAGACGGACGTGCGCGTGAAATCGATTTTCCATCGGGAAGGCGATGGATCGCAGGCGAGGAGGAGGAGCTCTACAAGGCGATCTCCGAGGAGGAGAATGCCAGGCGTATCGTGGGCAGGTACCTGCAGAATCATGGTCCAGTCAGCACATCGGAGCTCGCCGGGAGATTCGGGTTTGCGCGCGAGCGGGTAGATCACCTGACAGGGTTACTCGAAGGCAGCGGCGGCTTTGTCCGGGGCAATTTCCGGCCGTCCGATCTTCCGGGGGCAGAGGAACCGCAGTGGTGTTACCGGCCGAATATTGAGCGGATTCATCGGAAGACAATCTCGATTCTCCGCCGTGAGGTCACACCATCCTCCCCCGCAGAATTTTCCGAATTCCTGCTTCACTGGCAGCACGTTCACCCATCCACACGGGAGAACGGTCCGGCCGGCCTGGAGGAGGTTCTTGACCAGCTAGCCGGGATTCCTCTCCCGGCGGAGATCTGGGAGCGCTACATTCTACGTCAGCGGATACAGGATTTCACGCCGGACCTCCTCAGCGAGCAGACGCGCCGCGGCGAGTTCATCTGGATTGGGAACGGACCCGGAAGGCTTATGACCACGCGACGTGGGGAAGCGGGGATATTCCTCCCGCCCGCGGGTTCACTCTCCGACCTTTCCGCACCGGCACGGGAGATGCTGGAATATTTCGACCGACACGGGGCTTCGTTCCTCGCTGACCTGCGGGGCTCAAGTGGGCGTTCTCTTGCCGCGCTCAATGCGGCGCTTGCGG
>DKBG01000179.1 GCA_002451155.1 Ignavibacteria bacterium UBA6906 | reverse complement strand
CACGCCTACACCAACGACCAGGTGATCCTGGACATGCCCCACAAGGATCTGCGGCGTGCGCGCGCGGCGGCGCTCAACATCATCCCCACGACCACCGGCGCTGCCCGGACGGTGGGAAAGGTTATCCCGGAGCTGAAAGGAAAACTGGATGGGTTCTCGCTTCGGGTCCCCACGCCGGATGCCTCTATCACCGATTTCGTCGCGGTCCTCAAGAAACCCGCGACGAAGGAGGAGGTCAATGCGGCAATGAAAGAGGCGGCAGCGGGTCCCATGAAGGGCATCCTTGCGTACTCGGAGGACGAACTCGTGTCTTCTGACATCATCGGTACCGAACCGTCCTGCACATTCGACTCGAAGTTGACGATGGCCCAGGGGAGCACGGTCAAGGTGTTTGGATGGTACGATAACGAGTGGGGATTCTCGTGCCGCGTGATCGATCTCTTAAAGAAGATTGCCTGAGGGATGGGAAACCGACATGACAACACTCACAATCGATGATATTGTCCTGCGGGCCAAAAAGGCGCTCGTCCGGGTGGATTTCAATGTTCCGCTCACTCCGGAGCTGACCGTTGCGGATGATACGCGTATCGTAGAATCTCTGCCAACGATCCGGAAGATTTTAAAGGATGGGGGTGCGGCGATTCTCATGAGCCACCTTGGGCGGCCGAAAGGGAAGCCGAACCCGGAATACTCGCTGAAACCGGTCGCCGACCACCTCGGCATTCTCCTGAATATGCCGATTAAGTTCTGTCATGATTGCATTGGTCGCCAGGCGCGGGAGATGGTTGATGCTCTCAAGCCGGGAGAGATCCTCCTTTTGGAGAACCTCCGGTTCCATCCGCAGGAAGAGGCGAACGATCAGGGGTTTGCGAAGGAACTGGCCGGATTAGGAGATCTGTACGTCAATGACGCGTTCGGTGCGGCTCACAGGGCGCACGCGTCGACGGTCGGCATTACCCGACTTCTCCACCCTGCCGTCGCAGGGTACCTGCTTCGGAAGGAAATTGAATATCTCAGCCGGGCGCTGTCGAACCCCGGCCGGCCTTATCTCGCAATTATGGGTGGGGCGAAGATTTCCGGAAAGATCGACGTGATCGAGAACCTCCTGCCGAAAATTGACGGGTTGGTCATCGGCGGCGGCATGGCGTTCACGTTCCTCCATGCTCAAGGACATGAGATCGGAGACTCCCTGGTAGAGCAGGAAAAGATCCCGCTGGCGAAAAAGATCCTCGAGGACTGCAAAAAGCGGAAGATGCGCCTGATTCTTCCGGTGGATGCGGTCATCGCCGATCGTCTCGACAACGATGCGAACAGGAAGATTGTGCCGGTCACGAAGATCCTCACGGGATGGCGCGGGCTTGATATCGGGCCGGAAACGGTGAAGATCATCAATATGGAAGTCCGCCGCGCCAAAACGATCATCTGGAATGGTCCCATGGGCGTGTTCGAGATGCCGAACTTCGCCAACGGCACCCTTGAAGTGGCTCGCCTACTGGCCGACGTGACGAAGACGGGTGCGACAACGATTGTTGGCGGGGGAGACTCTGCGGCGGCGATCGCTCAGGCGGGACTTGAGAGCTCCGTATCACACGTTTCGACCGGGGGGGGCGCGTCGCTCGAGTTCCTCGAGGGGAAAACTCTCCCCGGACTTGCTGCACTGGACACGCGGTGAACTTCTCCGCCCCGAAATCTGTTGTAAAGGTGAAGAAGTCCTGATCAGGAGTTGATGAATGTCATATTATGATCGAACGGGCCCGGCCGGTGTATACTACCGGCCGAGCTTTTTCGGGGGTTTTCGGTTCTTCCCTCCCGTGATCAAGTGGTTGCTGATCTCAAACGTGGCAATCTGGCTTGCTTTTGATTTGCTGCTGAGGCCCTTCACGATCGGAGGCGTTCCCATCTTTGATGTCCTTGCCGGGTATCTTGCCCTCTGGCCTCTGGGAACCCACTTCTATCCCTGGCAGCTCGTTACCTATATGTTTATGCACGGAGGATTCTGGCATATCTTCTTCAATATGCTGGCACTCTGGATGTTCGGGACGGAGCTGGAACACCTCTGGGGGTCGAAACAGTTTGCGATCTACTACTTCCTCTGCGGCGTGGGGGGCGGGCTCACGCACCTCCTGGTTGCTCCGCTTCTCGGGCAGGCGGCGCCCACAGTCGGCGCGTCAGGAGCAGTCTTCGGTGTCCTGATCGCGTTTGGAATGCTCTTCCCTGACCGCCCTATCTACCTTTACCTTCTCCTGCCAATCAAGGCGAAGTACTTCGTGCTGATGTACATCGGCCTGGAGCTCTACACAGGAGTGATGGGGACGGCGGATGGAATTGCCCACTTCGCGCATCTCGGGGGTGCGGCGGTCGGGTTCGCGTACCTGGTCGCCGTGATGAAGATCAACCCGTTCCGTCACACCTGGCAGCGCATTGTGGGTGTCCCGCGGCCTCCGGGGCCTCCCGCCGATCGGTTCGGCAGGCAGGGGGACGATATTCAGGAGGCGAGGTTTTATGACATTAGGTCGGGGAAACCGCGGGAAGGAACGGGGGAGGTTACCCAGGAAGAGATCGATCAAATTCTCGACAAGATAAGCACCGGCGGCTACCAGAGCCTTACCGAGGAAGAAAGACGGATTCTCAATCAGGCAAGCAGGAATATTCACTGAACACCTCACCCATGGAAATCAGAGCCCAGAACCTCGCATCAGAGCCGGGTCCTGCAGCCCACCCGGTCTATAAGGTGGGGATCCGCCGGCGGACGCGGCAGGTAAGCATCGGCAACGTGAAGGTGGGCGGGGGTGCCCCCATCTCCGTTCAAACGATGACCAAGTCGAAGACCTCCGATGTGGATGCGACGGTTGGGCAGATCCTTGCCGCCGCGGATGCCGGGTGCGACATTGTCCGCGTGACCGTCAACGATCGCGAGGCGGCGGATGCGATGGTGGAAATCGTCCGCCGGTCGCCAATCCCCGTTGTCGCCGATATTCACTTTAACCATGTATTCGCGTTGAAGGCGATCGAGGCCGGCGTCGCAAAAGTGCGCATCAATCCGGGGAACATCGGGAGCAAGGACCGGATCCGCCAGGTTCTTGAGGCGGCAGGGTCTCGAAACCTCCCGATCCGTATCGGAGTAAATTCGGGGTCGCTCGAAGAGGATATCCTGGCCAAACACGGCTATCCGACAGCCGAAGCCCTGTACGAAAGCGCGATGAGACATGTCGAGATCTGCGACGAGTTCGGCTTTCGGGATATTATCATTTCGGTGAAATCGACCGACGTCCGTCTCATGATTGAGGCCTATCGCCTTGTGGGAGAGCGGACCGACATCCCGCTCCATCTCGGTGTGACAGAAGCCGGTCCGACGAAAGTCGGGACCATCAAATCCGCAGTCGGGATCGGTACTCTGCTCGCTGAAGGGATCGGGGACACCATTCGGGTCTCGCTTACGGATGAACCGGTCAAAGAAGTGGAGGTCGGGAAGGAGATTCTTCGCTCCCTCAGTCTTGCCACGAGAAACGTGGAGCTGATTGCCTGTCCCACATGCGGGAGGCTGGAAGTTGACCTCTTCGGGATCATGGCGGAGCTTGAGAAACGCCTGGAAGGGGTGAAGAAACCAGTCAAAATAGCTGTTCTCGGCTGTGTGGTGAATGGCCCGGGCGAAGCAAGTGAAGCGGACATCGGGATCGCGGCCGGAAAAGGTGTCGGAATCCTCTACCGAAAAGGTGAGGTTGTGCGTAGAGTCAAGGAATCGGAAATTGTGGATGTGATCGTGGAAGAGGTGAGGAACTTTCGGCCGGAAGGCGATCTGTCAGTCTGATAGACCGTCCATGGCATTCCCACACCCGCTCCACGCCGGCGGACGCCGAGTGCGAGATCCCTTCTGTTCTGTTTTTTCCGGCAAAGTTTTCTATATTCCCCTCGCTCGCCTCGGCAGTACAGGGGTCAGTGTGCTCGATCTCTCTCACCCTTTAAAACGAAGTGACTGTGTCCAAAACGCTAAATATCCTCTTCATCGGTGACATTGTCGGGCAGCCTGGTCTCGAACTCACCCTGAATCTCCTCCCCAGTTATCAGAAGAAGTATGCTGTGGATCTTCTGATCGCAAACGGTGAAAACCTCACGGAGGGAAAGGGGGTTTCCGAGGAACATGCGAAAAAGTTGTTTGATGCAGGAGTTCAGGTAATCACCACTGGAAATCATGTGTGGGACAGATGGGACAGCCGCAAAGTACTCGGTGGCGACAAGAGGATCCTCCGGCCCCTGAACTATCCCCGCGAGAACGGGGGAAACGGGTTTATTGTCGTTGACCTCGGGGAGAAGGGGAAGGCGGGGGTTCTCAACATCCAGGGGCGCGTGTACATGCAGCCGATCGACGATCCCTTCAGGTCGGCCGACTGGGCGCTCGGGGTCATCCACCGTGAAACGAAAGTAATCCTCGTCGACTTTCACGCGGACGCCACGGCGGAAAAGATGGCGATGGGCTGGCACCTGGATGGGAAGGTCTCTGCGGTCCTGGGCACGCATACCCATACACCGACGGCGGATGGGCGCATACTCCCCCGCGGGACCGCATTCCAGACCGACGTCGGCATGACGGGTCCGTATGACTCTGTCCTTGGAATGAAGAAAGACCAGGCTATCCGGCGCCTGATCACTTCGACACCTCACAAATACGAGGTGGCCTCACATGATGTCCGGTTGTGCGGCGTGTACGTGCAGGCGGATAGCGAATCAGGGCGGGCGGTCGCGATGGAGAGCATTGTTTTTCCGGCATTCGGCTGACGGGCTATGACAGCATCACTCATTGATGGGAAGGCGATCGCTGCAACGATACGGGCGGAGGTCAAATCCGCGGCCGACCGCCTCCGCGATGAACGGGGCACCGTCCCCGGTCTTGCCTTCATCCTTGTGGGCGACAACCCTGCCTCGCAGGTTTATGTCAGGTCAAAGGGTAAAGCCTGTGAGGAGATGGGATTCCACTCCGTAACGGAGCGGCTCCCTGCGTCGACGGCGCAGGATGATCTTCTCTCCCGGATCGAGTCCTTCAACCGGGATCCGGCCATTCATGGGATTCTTGTCCAGTTGCCACTGCCCGCGCATATCAATGAGCAGACGATCATCGAGTCAATCGATTACAGGAAAGACGTGGACGGGTTTCATCCGGTCAATGTGGGCCGACTGGTGATCGGTCTTCCGTCACTCCGGCCCTGCACACCCGCCGGGGTACAGGAGCTTCTGGTGCGGTGCGGGCACGATCCGGCCGGGAAGCACGTTGTTGTCGTCGGCAGGAGCAACATCGTGGGTAAACCAGTGCTCAACATGCTTCTCCAGAAGCAGAAGGGCGCAAATGCGATCGTGACAGTTGCGCACACCGGGGCAGGTGACCTCGTTCCGTACCTGCGTCAGGCGGATATCGTTGTGGCGGCGCTGGGTAAGCCGGAGATCATCAGGGGTGAGATGTTGAAGCCCGGCTGCGTCGTCATCGATGTCGGGATCAACCGCATTCCGGATCCCTCCGCAAAGAACGGGACGAGGATCGTAGGGGATGTCCATTTCCCCTCCGCATCGACGGTGGCATCCGCAATTACCCCGGTTCCAGGCGGGGTTGGACCGATGACGATAGCCATGCTGATGAAGAACACCCTCCTTGCAGCCGAAGGCATCCTGTATCGCTGACCCGCCGGAACCTGACGAATCCCCCACATCCGACCTGGTTTTCTTGCGATTTAGGCCGTTTTTGCCTAAATTAGGTTGCTGATCAAGATCTTCCCGTTCCTACCGCACCAACATCGCCGATAGTCCACGAATTCTGGTAGAAGAGGCCCGCATGCCCAGTCCAAAATTTTCAAACGAACCTCTGGTTGATTTCTCCCGCCCTGCCAACAGGACAAAACAGGAACACGCGATCTCCGCGGTCCGAAACGCTCTTGGGAGAGAATATCCGATCATCATTGGCAAAGAGCAGATCTTTGTTGAGCAGAAATTCCACTCGTATAATCCTGCACATCCCGCGGAAGTCCTTGGGACATTTCAGAAAGGGGACGCGGCGACTGCCCAACGCGCAATGGATGCGGCGCTTGCCGCCTTCGAGGAGTGGAAGCAGGTGCCTGCGAAAATACGGGCCGGGTATCTTTTCCGGGCCGCCAGGATCATGCGGAAACGCCGCATGGAGCTGAACGCCGTCGAGATGCTCGAGGTGGGGAAAAGCTGGCCTGAAGCCGATGCTGACGTCGCCGAGGCAATTGATTTTCTTGAATTCTACGCCCGGGAAATGCTGCGTTACGGGGTTGACCATCCAGTCGTCAGGAACCGGGGAGAAAAGGGGAAGCTGGTGTACGTTCCCCTTGGCGTTGGTGTGGTAATCCCTCCGTGGAACTTTCCGCTGGCGATTCTGGCCGGGATGACCTCCGCCGCGATCGTTACCGGGAACACGGTGGTGCTGAAGCCGTCCAGCGACTCTCCTCTCACCGGATGGAAGTTTGTCGAGATCATGCAGGAGGCGGGGCTGCCGCCGGGTGTTATCAATTTTGTGACCGGCCCTGGCGGGGCTGTCGGTGACACACTCGTCGGGCATGCGAAGACGCGTTTCGTGTCGTTTACGGGATCGAAGGAGGTTGGAATCCACATCAATGAACTTGCCGCCCGCGTCCAGCCAGGCCAGATCTGGCTGAAGAGGGTCGTGGCGGAGATGGGAGGCAAAGATTCGATCATCGTCGACAGCGGAGTCAACCTTGCCGAAGCCGCAGCCGGCGTCGTCGCCTCCGCCTTCGGCTTCCAGGGGCAAAAGTGTTCCGCCTGCTCGCGCGTTATTGTCGATGAAAAGGTCTACGATCGGTTCCTCGAACTCTGCGTGAAAGAGACTGAGAATCTCACGATGGGGGACCCGACGGATCCCGCCATTGCAGTCGGCCCTGTGGTCAACCGGGCGTCCCAGGAGAGCATCCTTGCCTACATCGATCGCGGTGTCCGTGAAGGCGGACGGCTGGTATCAGGCGGAACCGCCGGAGCGGGAGATGGCTACTTCGTCCGTCCGACCGTGATTGCTGACGTAGATCCCCGCGCTACGATCGCGCAGGAGGAAATCTTCGGCCCTGTGCTTGCTGTGATCAGGTCCAAGGACTATGACGACGCTCTCGCGATCGCGAACAATACCGAATTCGGCTTGACCGGAGCCGTTTACACCGGGGACCGAAGGAAAATCGCGCGCGCGGAGAAGGAATTCTTTGTCGGGAATCTCTATTTCAACAGGAAATGCACCGGCGCCCTGGTCGGGGTCCATCCCTTTGGCGGTTTCAATATGAGCGGCACCGATTCGAAGGCTGGAGGGAGAGACTACCTGCTGCTCTTCCTGCAGGCAAAGTCTATAGCGGAGAAGATCCGGAAGTAATCATTGCGAACGGAGAACCCATGAAAGTCCATGAGTATCAGGCAAAAGAAATCCTTCGACAATTTCATGTTGCCACCCCGGCCGGGAGGGTCGCCTTTTCGCCCGATGAGGCGGTCCGGGTAGCAGAGAATCTCGGTGGATCTCTCTGGGTGGTGAAAGCGCAGATCCATGCCGGCGGACGGGGGAAGGGCGGCGGAGTGAAAGTCGCAAAGAGTCTCGACGAAGTGCGCGAAAAGGCCGACGCGATGCTCGGCATGCGCCTTGTCACCCACCAGACCGGGCCTGAAGGCCGGATCGTCAAACGTCTGTTGATCGAAGAGGGAATCGATATTGCGCGGGAACTCTATGTCGGTGTGACACTCGATCGTGCCTCCTCGCGCAATGTTGTCATGGCGTCGACCGAAGGAGGAGTGGAAATCGAAAAAGTCGCAGCGGAGACGCCCGAGAAGATCATCAAGGAATTTGTCGATCGGTCGATCGGGTTCCAACCGTATCAGGCAAGGGCGGTGGCATTCGGTCTCGGACTCAGTGGCGATGCGTTCAAAAACGCGGTAAAATTTCTCCTCGCACTCTATCGAGCGTATCAGGAGATGGACTGCTCGCTGGCCGAAATCAACCCGCTTGTCATCACGCGGGATGGACGGGTCCTGGCGCTCGACGCAAAAATCAATTTCGACGACAATGCGGTGGACCGCCACCCCGACGTGCTCACGCTCCGGGACCTTGACGAGGAGGACCCGCTGGAGGTTGAAGCCTCAAAATCCAACCTGAACTACATCAAACTGGACGGGAATGTCGGCTGCATGGTGAACGGTGCGGGCCTTGCCATGGGGACGATGGATATCATCAAGCTCGCGGGGGGTCAACCGGCGAATTTTCTCGATGTCGGAGGAGGCGCGAGCGCGGAAACTGTCGAATCGGGCTTCAAAATTATCCTTGCGGACCCGAATGTCAGGGCTGTGCTGATCAATATCTTCGGCGGAATTGTCCGGTGCGACAGAGTCGCGAGCGGAGTTGTGGAAGCGGCAAAGAAGGTTGACGTGCAAGTTCCGATCGTGGTCCGTCTTGCCGGGACGAACGCGGATCTTGCGGGAGACATTCTCCGGGAGTCGGGCCTGAATTTCCTGGTCGCGGGCAGTCTCAAGGAGGCGGCGGAGAAAGTGACGCAGGCGATAGCCTGAGCAATCTCGCACACCCAGGGGAGGATGATGCGGGGGGTTCGGGGGCGGGTGTGACTGGCACATGAGGAGGATGGCGTGAAGTTCAACGAGCGATACGAGCCGGTTATCGGACTGGAAGTTCATGCACAACTGCTGACGCGCTCGAAGGCGTTCTGCGGATGCTCGACGGAATTCGGAATCGACCCGAACGAAAATGTGTGCCCTGTATGTCTCGGGATGCCCGGGACACTTCCCGTGCTGAATCTGCAGGTCGTTGAATTTGTGATCCGTATGGGGCTGGCGGTCAACTGCCGTATCGCGCCGAAATCGGTATTCGCTCGCAAGAACTACTTTTATCCTGATCTGCCGAAGGGATATCAGATCTCGCAGTACGAGGAGCCGATCTGCAGCGGCGGCGAGATTGAAATCGATCTCGACGACGGGACCCGGACAACGGTCGGGATCATCCGCATCCACATGGAAGAGGACGCGGGCAAATCCATCCACGATCTTGACGTTGACACCCTTGTGGACGTGAATCGATGCGGCGTTCCCCTGATCGAAATTGTGAGCGCCCCCGATCTGCGGTCTCCCAGGGAGGCCTACCTCTACCTCTCGAAGATCCGGCAACTGGTGACGTATCTCGGCATCTGCGACGGGAATATGGAGGAGGGCAGTCTTCGCTGTGATGCGAATGTGTCCGTCCGTCTAACAGGTGCGGATCGAATGGGCACCAAAACGGAAGTGAAGAACATGAACTCCTTCCGCAATGTTGAGCGGGCACTGGAGTTTGAAATCAACCGCCAGATCCGGCTCATCGAGGATGGGGGGAAGGTCGTCCAGGAAACCCTTCTCTGGGATGCAAACCAGAACGTTGCCGTCCCGATGCGGAGCAAGGAGGAAGCGCATGATTATCGGTATTTCCCCGATCCTGATCTGGTTCCCGTGCTCGTTGACGAGGACTGGATCAACCGTGTGAAGAAAACCCTCCCGGAGCTGCCGACGGCGAAGCGCGACCGGTTTGTGACGGTTCTCGGCCTCCCCCGATATGATGCGGATGTTCTCACGGCGGACAGGGCGGTTGCCGGATATTTCGAGACGACGCTCGAGATGGTGACCGTCAGGGGAGGCAGCGACGCGCGTGAGAGTGCCAAACAGGTGAGCAACTGGGTGATGACGGAGGTGCTCCGGGTCGTGAGCGAGAGGAAAATTTCAATCGCCGAGTTTCCAGTATCTCCCGGACGGCTGTCGGAACTCCTCCTTCTTCTCAGGGGGGGTACGATCAGCGGCAAAATCGCAAAGGAGGTCTTCGAGGAGATGTGCTCGACAGGGGATTCCCCTGAATCGATAGTCCGGAGCAAGGGCCTGACCCAGGTGTCCGACGCGGGAGAAATCGAGGAGGTGATTGCCAGGGTGCTGGCCGACAATGAGGCACAGGTGAAGAAATACCTGGGTGGCAACGTCAAGGTGTTCGGATTTTTTGTGGGCGAGGCGATGAAGTTGACAGGGGGCCGGGCAAATCCAAAGGTGGTGAATGACGTTCTCCGGAAGAAGCTGGAGGCGTTGAAAGGCTGACGATGTATCGACTCCTAAAGATTCTTGTACCGACCGATTTCTCGCGACATTCGGAAGAGGCGCTCGAGCACGCAGCGTTTCTGGGGGCACCGTACCACGCGGAGATTACCATCCTTCATGTTGACGAATTCTCCGTCACGGGAGTGGGCCAGGCGGGGGCTCAAACCGAGGCGGCGGGGGCATACAGGAAGGAAACACGGGAATTCCTCAGCACCCAGTTCGAACGGCTTACAAGGGCGATTCAGGGGAAATCAGTCTCGCTGCAGACGGAGGTACGGGAGGGGCGCGCATACAAGGTGATTGTCGAGGAGAGTGAACGGATCGATTACGATCTGATTATTATTTCGACGAGGGGGCAGACCCATCTTGCCTCGGACCTTATCGGAAGCACCGCCGAGCGCGTTGTGCGGCTCTCGCGGCAGCCGGTCCTGAGCGTGCAGCAAGGTCTCCGGGTGAATATGAGGATAGAGTCAATCCTCTGTCCGACGGATCTCTCGCCCGCCGGAAATGTCGCTCTCTCGTACGCGCTTTCAATCGCCCGCCAGAACAGTGCGGTCCTCTATATTCAACATATCACGGAACTAGAACGGCCGGAAGATGAGGCGGCCATTCGCGCCAGGCTCCCGGACCTGCGAACGCACCATCCGGAGGCAGAGAAGGTCCGCGTGGAGTATGTGTTCGACAGGGATCTTGAGCCGAGCAACTCGATAATCCGGTTCTCGGAGGACAGGGATGTCAGTCTTATTGTTATGTCCACGCATGGACAGAAGGGTCTTCGCAGGGTCCATATCGGGAACAATGCGGCGGAAGTTGTCAGGCAGTCGAGGCGGCCGGTGCTCACCGTGGCTCATCCATTTCATCGTACTGGGTTCGCCCGGCCCCTGACCGAAAAGTCGGCCCCGCTCCTGCGCTGATTGCCCTGTGTCTCCGGTCGAGCGTATCCAAGAACAGAAAGGACGTTTGTCAGATGCGACAGAAAGTCATTGCCGGTAACTGGAAGATGTATAAGGATCTCGCTGAAACTCGTGAGCTTCTGGGTGCGCTGGTTGCCCGGACGGCGGAGATCCCGGAGGGAGTTACAGCAGTCGTGTGCCCGCCATTCACCTCCCTCAGCGTTGCGGCGGAGATGGTGCGCGGTTCGCGAATCCGCCTCGGCGCGCAGAACATGTCCGAGCATGATGAGGGAGCATTCACGGGAGAGATCTCCTGGAAGATGTTGAAATCCGCAGGTTGCGACTTCGTCATTCTGGGGCACTCGGAACGGCGACAGTATTACGGGGAGACTGATGAGAGTGTCAACCGCAAGGCAAAGAAAGCGCTCAGGGCTGCGCTTCAGCCAATCCTCTGTGTCGGTGAGACTCTGAAGGAGCGGGAATCGGGCGTCACTGATGCAATCGTTGGCGGACAGGTGCGAGGTGTCCTGGAGGGGCTTACGGCAGAGGAGATGAACAGGCTCATCATTGCCTATGAACCGGTCTGGGCTATCGGGACAGGCAGAACGGCGACGCCGGCTCAGGCTGAAGCTGTCCACGCGATGATCCGAGGTATCGTCCGAAATCTCTACGGTGATGCCGTTTCTCAGTCGCTTGTTATCCAGTACGGCGGAAGCGTAAAACCTGACAATTCTGCCGAACTGTTAAGCCAAAATGACATAGACGGAGCACTCGTAGGCGGTGCATGCTTGAAAGCTGATTCATTTTATCAGATCATTCGGAGTGCAAAATAGGCCCGAAACGGTGACTTTTTCGTGCGATGAAGATCGGTAGTCAGTGTGAATCCGCTAAATTGATTGCTTTCCCCTCCTCTTATGCTTATATTTAGCTGATATGGGTTATTTCCTCCCGTAAAAGCGGTTACGAATACTTGACAGAACTCCCCACCCCTGTGCGATCGTGCCACACGGGCGCCTCTGGCGCCTGGCGTCTCCTCACTCTATTCCTTCTTTCTATCGGACTCTCAGATCCAGTCTCCTCCCAGGGTCATTTTTTCGAGAATGGGAACGAGTTTATCCGTGGATCAGACGGAGGGTTTCTGCTTGATACGCCGACGAGAAAGAAGATCGATCTCGGGGGTGAGTGGATGTATACAGCTGAAGGAGGCGGAACCGGGACCGTAAGGATTCCTTCCTCATATGCTGATCCCGCCTCGGTGACTTTTCAGAGAAAGTTTAACCTCAGTGCCCAGGATCTGGATACTTACCGGTTCCAATTGGTCTTTTTCGGAGTCAACTACCAGGCCGAGATTTCCCTCAACGGTGAGTTCGTCGGGAGTCACGCTGGCGGATCCACCTCGTTCATCGAAGAGATTCCTGATAACCTCCTGCTGACCGGCGGCGAGAACACGATTCGGGTCGTGACGAGCAATCGGCTTGACATGAGACAGACATTCCCTCTTCGCAGGCGGGTGTGGGGGAGCAAGGCCTATGGCGGCATCGTCCGCGAGGTTTTTCTTCTCGGCACGCCGCGGCTCTTTATCAAAGAAGCGCTGGTGAGGTCGGAGATCCTCAAAGGAGGCGCCGTCGCGCAGGTCAACATTTCGGCAGTGGTCGAGGGACCGGACCCGACCGTGGACACCGTCCGGGGTGTGCCCTCCGGCGCACCGGGAATTGTCGCTGAAGTGGTTGAGAAGATCTCCGGACTGTCAGTGGGTCGCAGCCCCGTTGCGCTGCTCAAGCGCACAGGCGACGGATGGGAAGACCCATCGGTGCAGATACAGATCGCGGAGCCCAAGCTCTGGCGTCCGGAAACTCCGGATCTCTATCTCGTCAGGATCTCCCTGGTGACCGAAGCGAACAAACAGGTGACCCTTGTAGACGAGTTCGATCTGACGCATGGTATCGGCTCGATTATCATGGACGGGGGGGACCTCCTGCTCCANNCCTGAAGGGCGTGACCTGGTATGAGGACCATCCGGTCTGGGGATGCTCGTTGCCACAGGAGCAGATGGAGCGGGACGTCATTGCTATAAAAACCCTTGGAGCGAACTGTATCCGGTTTGCGGATCATCCTCCTCATCCGTATATGCTCAACCTGTGCGACCGGTACGGACTCTTCGCCCTCGTCGAACTCCCTATTTCCTCGCCTGCTGAGGTTCTCGCCGATGAAGGATACCGGGAAACGGCTGCGGGGCTGGCGCGGGAGATGGTTCAGCGGGATCGCAGTCACGTGTCCGTTCTGGGCTGGGGGATCGGCAACGAGTTTGAGGTCACAGGAGCGGGCCCGCAGACTTTTGTGCGACAGATTGTCCAGCAGATCAGAAGTCTCGACGCGAGGCCCACCTACTACGGGGGACTCCTTCTCCCGGCCGACTCCTGTGCGCCACTCGTCGATCTTGCGGCGGTGAACCTGTATGCGGAAAGCGGCAAAGAATTCAAGGCACAGCTGGAGCGCTGGCGGTCGTGGCACAAGGATCGCCCTCTGATCATCAGCCGCTTCGGCGCGGAAGTGGAAGAACAAAACAAGAACGGCTATAGCGACCCTCTCTCCCAGCAGAACCAGGCCCGATTCTATCTGCAGCGGCTCGAGGCTGTCCGCTCGCTCGACTATGACGGAGCGT
This sequence comes from Ignavibacteria bacterium UBA6906, assembly GCA_002451155.1. Taxonomy (GTDB): domain Bacteria; phylum Bacteroidota; class Ignavibacteria; order UBA10030; family UBA6906; genus UBA6906. The sequence goes on along the minus strand of DKBG01000179.1, from coordinate 8,105 downwards.
TCGTCTGGTCGTTCAACGATTGGCAGGGAGACCGGCCGGCCCTGACCGTTCACTCGGCGGACCCGACACTGTGCAGCATGGGACTCGTGAGTGCCGCGAGGGAGAAGCGCATCGCGTACGATGCCGTGCGGTCAGTGTTTGAAGCGGAGAAATTCAGTGCCCTGCCCCAGGGGACATATTCGGCGGGGGCTCCGATCGTGTATGTGTTGTCCGGATTCATCCTGCTTGTGTTCCTGGCGTATCTGTACAACGCGAACAGGCGGTTCCGCGAAAGCATGAATCGTTCGCTCTTGAATTCCTATAATTTCTTTGCCGATGTCCGGGATCAGCATTCCGTTCCCCTTCTCCACAGCGCTTACCTTGGCCTCATCGTTTCGTTCGCCGTGATGGTTGTGGCCTCCAGCTTTCTGCTCCATTTTCGGGACAATCGTTTCCTTGATGATTTGCTTTCTCTCATTCTTGTCCGGGATGATCTGAAAGCTCTTCTTGTACTCCTTGTGCGGGACCCGCTGCGTTTCATCCTGATAGGAGGCACGACATTCTTCTTCTGTCTGGTGTGTGTCGGAGTGCTCCTGCTCGGTCTTCGGGTCATACTTAAAACCCGTCTCCGCTTCTATCATTTGTTTACGGTAGTGATCTGGTCACTGTCACCGTTGATTGTGTTAATTCCGGTGGGGATGATACTGTTTCGTGTCATGGAAAGTGCGATATACGTGGTTCCTGCTCTTCTCCTGTGTGGAGTTCTTCTGATCTGGGTCTTTCTCCGCGTTCTCAAGGGCATTTCAATTGTTTTTGACGTGCGGCGAGTGAGAGTATTTGTCCTGGGTCTGACAGGCCTGCTCTGCGTTCTCGGGGCGCTCTACGCGTACTACGACCTTGCGCTGGGTGCGCGCGGCTATTTTCTCTTTTTACTCCAGACTCTTGCCATCGGCAGCTGATGTATCTATCCAGGCTTGAAATACAGGGATTCAAATCGTTCGCGCATCGCGTCGGCCTGACGTTCGACAGCGGGATCTCCGCGATCGTGGGCCCGAACGGATGCGGGAAGACGAACATCGTCGATGCGATCCGCTGGGTCCTCGGGGAGCAACGCTACAGCGCGCTCCGGAGCGATAAGATGGAGGACGTCATCTTCAACNNCTGCTGAACAGGGTTCCCTGCCGTCTCAAGGATATCCTCGATCTGTTTATGGACACCGGGATGGGTGCGGACGCCTATTCGGTGATCGAACTCAAGATGATCGAGACAATTCTGAGCGACAAAACCGACGAACGCCGGCGGCTGTTCGAGGAAGCGGCGGGGGTGACGAAATACAAACACCGCCGGAAGGCCGCGTTGCGCAAGCTCGAGGGTGTTCAGGCAGACCTGGTCCGGGTGAATGACATTGTCGTCGAAGTTCAGAAGGCGGTCTCCTCTCTCGAACGGCAGGCGCGGAGGGCTGAGCAGTTCAATGAGGTAAAGACCAGGCTGCGCAATCTCGAGATCGATCTGATGGAGAGAGAATACGCACAGCTCCACGGCCGGATCGAGCCCCTTCGCGAGAAATTTGCCGCAACCGACGAGAGCCGGTTGCGCCTCACCGCAGACCTTACGGGAGAAGATGCTGCGTTGGAGGAGTTGCGGGCGGGCATCCTCGGTCTTGAGAAACGTCTCGCGGAGGCACAGCGGGATGTCACCCTCCAGCGCGAAAAAATCCACCGTGTTGAGGAAAAGACTCTCGTTTCGACGGAGCGCATCCGCGCGCTTCGGGAGAACGTCACCCGGCTCGAGAACGAGAAGGCCGAGTACGGCAGGGAGCTGGGCTTTCTCCAGGAACACCGCACCGGCGTCGATTCCCAGATAGGGCAGTTGAAGGTTGAGGAGGAACGTGCGGAGGCACGGCTCCGGGAGAAGCAGGCGGATCTCCACGGGTTCGAATCGACGCTCGAGGAGAAGAAGTCGGAATTGCGCGGCTTGAACGAGTCGACAATTGACCTCGTCAAACAGATTGCCGGGCAGCAGGCCGAACTGGAAAAACGGAAAGGCCAGGCCGAAAATCTGCGCGGACGTGCCTCGCACGCGGCGGAGGAGTCAGAGGCATATGGCATGGAGATCGCGAGACTGAGCGGGGAAATCACGGAGTTCACTGCGGAGGACCGGCAGCAGCGCCGGCTCTTCACAGAGGCGGAGATGCGGTGCTACGAGGCGGAAGCCCGCAGGGCGGAACTCAAATCGAGCGCTGAAGCACTCCATCGCAAGGAGGTTACACTTCGCGCGACGGTCGAGCGGAACAGCGCGAAGGTCGATTTCCTGAAGGGGCTTATCGAGAGCAAAGAAGGTCTGTCGGAGGGTGTGCGGTTCCTCTCCGCGAGCGAAGGCTGGACCCCCCGCCGGAAAGTCACCGTCGCCGATGCGATCCGCGCGGACGATAAGTACCGTATCGCGATCGAGGCTGCCCTGGGCGAAGCCGCGGGCCTCCTCCTGGTCGACAGTGCGGCGGACGTCGACCAGGCCATTGCGCTCCTGAAGCAAGAGGATCGCGGGAAGGCGACGTTTGTCGCGCTCGACAGGGTTCCGCTGCTCGAGACCAGATATGTCCTTCCGGGTGTGCAGGGTGTCGAGGGCTGGGCAGCGGAGTGTGCCCGGTACGACACGGAGTACGCCCGGCTCTTCCATTACCTCCTTGACCGGGTTCTCATTGTCGATTCCCCGGAGACAGCACTCGAGGTGCTCAGAACGGTCAGCGGCATCCGTTGTGTGACACTTGCAGGCGAAATTCTGTCGGGGGAGGGGCTTACGCGTGGGGGGAGCCGACGCCAGGATGAGGGTGGGATCATCGGGAAACACCACCAGATTGAAGAGCTGCTACGCCAGACAGGGGACGCTGAGCGCCAAATGGAAGAGTATGAACGCGCGCGGCAGTCGATACTCCAGGAACACGATGCGATTGACCTGAAATCGCTGACCGATGTCGTCAAGGCTATCGAAAAGGAGATGAACGGCGTTGAGATGCGGATTGCCCAGCTCGAATTCGAAAAGAAACGGGCAGAAGACATCATCACGCGAAACAGCGAACTCATATCTGCGCTGAGCACGGATGCCGACCGCCTGGTTCTCGAGATCTCAGCGGCGGAGCCCGCACTGGTCGCTCTCACGGAGCGTCGCTCCGAGATCGAACGGGCCGTTGGCGCCGGAACCCAGGATCTCGCCCGGCTGGAAGAGGAGTGGAACGTTCGCTCCGCTGAGGTCACCGATCTCGGGATAGCCCTTGTCAATGCCCGCAACAGACGGCAGAACGCGGAAGCAGACCTCCAGCGCACCGATTCTGCTATCCTCGAGGCGGAGGAGGCTCTTACCCGCACCGGCGAGGAAATCCAGCGCGCCCATGAAGAAATCGTGTCCGCGGAATCGGCTATCGAAGAAACCCGCGCAGTTGTCACCAGTCTGCACTCTGAGCTGGTGCAACTCGACAGCGCGCGTGCGGAGATACAGGAGGAGACGCGGCGGCGACGGGATGACGCGCATCAGCGGGAGCTGCGCATCAAGGATCAGCGGAGATCTCACGAGGACTCGATGCGTCTCGCGCATGAATATGAGTTGAAGATCGCAGAGCTCCAGGGGAAGTCCGATCACCTCAAAGCAAGGGCACTTGAGGAATTTGAGTTTACCCTGGAGCTGAAGACATACCCTGAAGCTGAATTTGTCGATTTCGCCGCAATCCGGGATGAGATTCAGGCGCTGCGTGACAAAGTCAAGTCCCTCGGGAATATCAACTTCGCGGCCTTCGAAGAATACTCGACAGAAAAGCAGCGATTCGAGTTCCTTTCCGGCCAACGGAAGGACCTTCTTGAGGCGGAGAAGACGCTCCTGGCGACCATCGAGGAAATCAACCAGACCGCGCAACGAAAATTCCTCGAGACCTTCGAACTCATCAGGCGCAACTTCATCGAGACCTTCAAAAGCCTGTTCGATCCCGGCGACGAATGCGACCTGAAGCTGGAGGCGGAGGTGGATCCGCTTGAGGCCGGAATCGAGATCACCGCGAAGCCTCGCGGGAAGCGGCCTACGTCAATCGATCTGCTCTCCGGCGGGGAGAAAACCCTGACAGCGATTGCCCTGCTGTTCGCCATCTACCTGGTCAAGCCAAGTCCCTTCTGTATCCTGGACGAGGTCGATGCCCCACTGGACGATGCGAATATCGACCGGTTCACCCGCATCCTGCGGAAGTTCTCTGACAAGACCCAGTTCATCGTGGTCACACATAACAAGAGAACCATGGAGGCGGCCAATGCCCTCTACGGCGTAACCATGGAGGAGGAGGGGGTGTCAAAGATCGTCACCGTCCGGTTCAACCAGCAATCCCAGGTGGCAGCTGCCGCCGTGGCGACCGGGTGACCATGGCACTCAAACTGTACGTGGATTTTGACGGGACCCTGACCAGGGAAGATGTGGGAAATCAATTCTTCCGCACCTTCGGGGGTGATGTGTGTGACTCGATTGTCCAGGAGTACCATGAGGGGCGGATATCAGCCGTGGAATGTTTCCGCCGCGAACTGCGGGCGGCAGGGAGGATTCCCCTGAAGGTCCTGGACGAGTTCCTTGCGCGGCAGGAGATGACACCGGGGGTTCCGGGTTTCTTTGACTACTGCAGGTCCACCGGCATCGATGTGACGGTGCTCAGCGATGGCCTCGATCTATACATTCATCGGCTCCTGGAGCGAAACGGGCTGCACGGTGCGCGCGTGTACGCCAACAGGCTTACGCTCTCTGATCTCGGGGATGGGACCGCGGTGCCCGCCCTTGACTTTCCGCACGGCTGCTCAGAATGCGGCGTCTGCGCCTGCTGCAAGCGGAATGTTCTTCTGACCACCTCGGGGGAGGAAGACATCGTCGGATATATTGGGGAAGGGTTCTCCGACCGATGTGCGGTTGAATATGCAGACATTGTGTTTGCGAAGGATGACCTGCAGCGGCACTGCCAGGAGCAGAATATCTCGTACTATTGCTACTCAACGTTCGACGATGTGGTGAGTCGCCTGCAGCTGATCCTGTCCCGGAAACGACTGAGGAAACGCCGAAGAGCGGAAGTCAAACGACGGGAGGCGTTCGTCTGCGAAGCGTGAGTACACCGAAGGACATCCGGGAATGGATCTTCACCTATCGCAGTTACACTCCCTTTCCCTTCCTCGCCCTGATGCTCGTGTACGCCCGGCCCACGCTGGCCAGCCTCGTTTCGGGATTCCTCCTGGCGGTATGCGGTGAGGCAATCCGGTTCTGGGGGGTTTCCATCGCAGGCTCTGAAACACGAACGACGGGGACGGTCGGAGGGACATACCTGATCACCACCGGACCCTTTGCGCATGTCCGCAATCCCCTCTATCTCGGCAACATGCTGTTGTATGCGGGTGTAGGACTCATGTCAATGGCGCTGTTTCCCTGGTTGCTGGCGGCCGCCATCGTCTGGTTCTACATTCAGTACTCCCTGATCGTCAGCCGTGAAGAGGAGTACCTGCGCGGACGTTTCGGTGCCGAGTACGAGGGGTACTGCCATGCCGTCGGGAGATTTGTTCCGCGGTGGACTCCGTTCCGCTCAGCGAATCCGCCTCCGAAACAGATGAGCGTTGCGGAGGGACTCGCGTCCGAAAAGCGTACGCTGCAGGCATTCGGACTCATTACCGCGGCGCTCATCATCCTGTTCGTTGCCCGGCTGGGCTGAGGAGCATCTATGGTCCGCCGCGTGATGATGATTGCAGGAGAAACATCGGGAGAACAGCACGGGGCCGGCGTCGTCCGAGCGCTTCGCGCGATGCAGCCCGGGATCGACCTGTACGGGATCGGCGGGGACCGGATGCGTGCGGAGGGGATGGAGCTGGTTCACCATTGTGCCGAACTCTCGTTCATGGGTTTTGGGGAGGTTCTGCGAAACCTCCCGACGGTGCTCCGGGTTCAGCGGGATCTCGAGGCTCTCCTCAAATCACGGCGGCCGGATGTCGTTGTTCTGATTGACTATCCGGGCTTCAACCTGCGTTTTGCACGCAGCGTGAAGCGTGCAGGGATCCCGGTCGTCTACTACATCAGCCCGCAGGTGTGGGCATGGAACCGGGGCAGGATCCGGAGGATGAAATCTCTGGTCGATCGGATGAAGGTTGTCTTTCCCTTCGAAGTCGAGCTATACAGCGCAGAGGGTATTGACGTGGAGTTTGTCGGGCACCCTCTCGTCGAGCATATCGGGGCCTCGATGACGCGGGAACAATTCTTTTCGCGATACGGTCTTGTCCCCGATCGCAAAGTTCTCGGACTTCTCCCGGGGAGCCGGCTGCAGGAGATCAGGAGTATCCTCCCGGTTGTCTCTTCCGCGGCACGTGCGCTGCAGGAAACGGGAGGGTGTCAGGTTGTGCTCGGACTGGCACCCCATCTGACCAGGGAAGTCGTGAGCGCTGCGATGCCGGAAGGGCTTGCTGTCACGGTGGTGGAACACGCCACCTATGATGTCATGAAGTATTCGGACGCGATCGTGGTCACCTCGGGCACCGCAACGCTGGAAACAGGGTGGTTTGGAACGCCGATGGTCGTTGTCTACCGGACGTCAGGACTGAGTTTTTTTATTGGCCGTATGCTTGTTGATGTTCCCTACATCGGACTTGTGAATATCGTGGCGGAAAAAAAGGTAGCGGAAGAGCTTCTCCAGGGGGCACTAACGCCTGCCAATATCATCCAGGCAGTACGCCCGATGCTGGAGGAGCCGGCACGCGCTGCGTCGGCGCGGAAAGACCTTGAGGTGATCAAGTCGCGTCTCGGGGGGCCCGGAGCTTCAGTTCGTGTCGCCAACGCAATCTTGTCGCTGGAGGCGGCGGCGTGAAGGGATCGCCCTGGTTGGTGTGGCTGGTATTTCCGCTTCTCTCCGTTTCGTGCGGAACTCCGTCCGAATCGATACGCGATGCGGCCCCGGCCGTCAATCGGGGTAAGGCGGAGCTCCAGGCGGAGGGCCATTCCCTCTCTCTGCGGCGTGAGTGGGACAGCGCGTGCGTTCTGCTCGAGAGAGCGCTTGCCATCGATTCCGCCTATGCCCCGGCTCTCCAGGATTTGGCCGAGCTGTACTACGACCGGGCCACGGAGAGCGGAACGCAGGCGAATGGCCCGCATCAAGAACGCTACCGCGCGGAAGCGTTCAGGGCGTATGTCCGGCTCGAAGCGGCGGGATCACATGACGCTGACACGTACGAACGCCTGTGCGAGCTCTCTGTAGCACAGAAAGACAGCCAGTCATTCCTCCGGTACGCGATCCGATACGCAGAGCTGTATCCGTATGACCGGCAGTACTACAATCTGGGTCTGGCTTACTTCGGCGTGTGTGATTTTCAGAATGTCATCCGGTGTCAAAAAGAAGCCGTTGCCAGGTTTCCAGAATCGGACTATGTTGGGAGCTATTATCGGCAGATGGCCAGGGCGTACCTGAAGGTGGACCGTGACCAGACCGCGGAGCGGACTCTCACGGGCGGAGTCGAGGCTGTCAACAGAAAGCTCGAAAAGATCAAGCAGGGCGGGGAAAAGGGCGAGCCGAACGGTGTATCAGCCTCGAGGCTCAAGGAGGACAGGATTGCGATGTTGCAGATGTTGAGAACGCTGCACATCCGGTACAGGGCCCCGGAGAAGCAGGAGCAGGTGGAACGGCAGTTGAAAGCCGCCGGGTATTCCAGATAGTCGGCGAATGGCATGATGCGAACGCTTCTCTCTCCCCTCGCAGCCGCCTATGGCGCAGGTGTGGCACTAAGGAATCTGGCCTTCGATATGGGCCTTCTGAAGGTCCGGCGTCTGCCGGTCCCCGTCATCGCGGTCGGGAATCTTATGGCCGGCGGGACCGGAAAGACCCCACTTGTCGAATGGATTGTCCGCATCCTTCAGGGATCGGGACGCACAGTCGCCGTTGTGAGCAGGGGGTACGGGAGGAGATCTTCGGGCGTCCTTGTCATATCCGATGGAGCGTCCAGAAGAGTCGGGGCGGATCGGGGCGGGGACGAACCGGTGCAGATTGCGCGGAAGTTTCCGGCTGCCCGCGTGGTGGTCGGGGAACGGCGGGTGGATGCGGGGCGGATCGCGTCGGGGGAGCTATCGGCTGACGTGATAGT
>DKBG01000135.1 GCA_002451155.1 Ignavibacteria bacterium UBA6906 | reverse complement strand
GCATGAATGCCAACCACGGGACGGTCGGGAATCAACTCGGACAAAATCCCGAGCGCCACTCGGTCAGCCGGATCATTGAAGGTGGGAACCAGAACCGCGGAATTCGCAAAGTAGAAATTTGCGTAACTGGCCGGCAGACGCTGGCCGTCGAACATCAGAGGCGCGGGCATCGGGAGAGACACCACTTCCAGCTTCGTCCCGTCTTCAGCGCACATGTCCTCGAGACGCTCCCAGTTCTCCTGTAGTGCGGCATAATTCACGTCCGCCGGATTCTTCTCCTGACAGACCACGACCGTGTGATGGCCCACAAATCGGCAGAGATCATCGACATGCCCGTGCGTGTCATCCCCGGCAATGCCCTTCCCGAGCCAGAGCGTGTTGGTAATCCCGAGGTTTGTGCGAAAGACCTGCTCCATCGCCTCACGCGAGACCCCNNCGTCCTTTTTCCAGTCATGGTATTTTGCCCAGGCGTTGAATCGGAATGCCACCACGGCTACTTCAGGCTGCGGCCCGGCGCGCCTTACGAATATCGGCCCGAAATCCCTTGCCCAGCCACGGTTGGTCGGATACCGGTAGAATTCCACACCGGAAAGATCCGCGCCTGACTTCAATAGAATCCGCCGCGCGGAATTCTCATGCCCCGCATTGTTGACGATGATGCGGACCTTCTCGCCGCCCGCGATCTTCCGGACGATTTCCCCATAGACCCAGGGTATCGGAGCGAATTTCCCGGGCCAGTCAGACAGATTGTGCGGCCAGGCGATCCATGTTGCTTCATGCCGCTCCCAGTCGGCAGGGAGGCGGAAGCCGAGCTCCTCAGGTGTGGAATGCTGTTTGTGCTGTGGTGTCATTGGTCCGCTGTCCCGTCGAGAAAACGCTGTGAGATATCTCCATATGCGTCAATTCTTCTGTCCCGGAAAAAAGGCCAGTTCCGCCGTACATCCTCAAGGCGATTCAGATCCACCTCTCCGATCAGGATCTCTTCCCGGTCGNNGGATACCACTGATCCCAGCAGATGAGTGTCCCGATTCGGCCGTATCTGGTAGTAAACGCCCTGAAGCCGAGATCGCCGGGTGTAAAGTAGAATTTCTCGTAGTATGACGGATCGTCCGGGATATGCATTTTCCGGTATATCCCTGCCAGGGTGCCGTCTGCGTCAAGAATAACAGCGCTGTTATGGTAAAGGCCGGCTGCGCGCCGCTCAAAGACCGGGACTACAATCACAACGCTCAGCTTCTTCGCAAGTGAAGAAAATGTCTCGCTGCTCGGTCCTGGGATCGGTTCGGAAAGGTCAAACAACGCAACATCCTCACGCTGACAGAAGTACTGCGAGCGATAGAGCTCCGGGAGACATATAATCTGTGCCCCCATGCGCGCGGCCTCTTCCGCGCGGCTGGCCGCCTTGCGCATATTCTCATTCGGATTCGTTCCGATCGCCATCTGAATCAGGCCAACCCGGTAGGTCCGTGGCAGAGAGTCGGGGGACGATGTCATATCCTGTCCTGTCGATTGAAATTTGCCGAAAATATAGCCTGACACCGAGTGAAATGCAACCGACTCCGCTTGACATTCCTATGATTTTGGACTATGTTCCCGTCAGCATTCGATGACGCCATTCCTGTTGCCCCATCCCTCGTGGTACAAACGACACGCGCGACATACATTGCAGTTCTGCTTGGCGCCCTGACCTGGTGTTTCGCTCTCCTTGCCGCACCGGTCTGCTCGGCCGGCGCGACGGAAATCTCCGGGCTCTCCCGATACCTGTACGGATTCTTCCATGGCATCTGTCATCAGATCCCGGATCGCTCGTTTGTTCTCCTGGGCTGGCCGGTTGCCGTCTGTGTCCGCTGTTCAGCAATCTACTATGGATTTCTCGCCGGGACGATTCTCTATCCCTGTCTTCGTTCCGTTGATCGTCCCGGGCAACCGCCTCGCATACTCCTGATCCTCGCCGCGATACCCCTTTGTGTTGACGGTCTCTCCCTCGGATTTCTTGTCTATGAGGTGAACAACGTCACGAGAGCCGCAACCGGCGGCCTCTTCGGATTGGTCGTTCCGTTCTTCGTCATACCGGCTGCACAGCAGGCCGTGATCGAACTGCTGCACAGGCCGAAGGCCGTTCGAATTCACCAACAGAAAGGATTGAGCGATGCCTAACAAACCGAGCATTCTCCTGCCGGCCCTCTACGGGGGAATTATCATGGGTGTTGTCTCCGCCATTCCGGGACTGAGCCTTCTCAACTGTTTCTGTTGTGCCGGGATAATGCTGGGCGGGTTTATGGCTGTCTTCTTCTATAAGAAGGATCTGACCGGAGATATGCCCCCTCTGGAGAGCAGCGATGGGCTGAAGCTCGGTGCCCTTGCCGGCGTATTCGGAGCCGTGGTAACGGTTGTCCTCAGCAAGATGATCTTTATGATCATGGGGGGGGTTGACTCGGAGATGCTGCTGAATATGCTTGACTCGTTCGGCGTGAAGGAAAACCTGCCGCCGGAGGCACTTTCGGAACTGGAAAAGGGGGGCGACCCGATGGGGTTCTTGCAGATTGTGGGGAATTTCATTCTCTGCCCACTGTTCGGTTTGCTTGGTGGCCTGATCGGCTATTCCGTGTTCAAAGGGAAGAAGACCCCGGGCACACCGCCTCCCATAGTGCCGGCATAGCACATTCGAAGAGCCGCAATCAGATCCGCTCCGAAACAGAAGAGGGGGTGCATTCGTCGCACCCCCTCCTGCGTCTCAGCCTCGCCGGCAACCGCTACTTCTTGAATAGCTTCTTCATAACATCATCAACGGCACCTTTCTTCTGTTTCTCCAGCTGGGCCAGAAGATCCGCTTTCTTGGCATCGGCTATTGAATTCACAGACTTCAGAAGCTCTTCGTACGATGCGAGACTTCGGGTAATCTCCGAGGTCTTCGCGTCGTAGAGCCGCTCGAACTCCTGACGTTTTTGACTGACAATCCCTTCCACCCTCGAACGGATGTCGGCCTGCATTCTGGCCAGCTCGGCTCCCAGGAGATCTTTCGCGCGTGCGGCGAACTGGTCATCCAGGTTGCTGCTGAAGGCGACGTTGAGTCGCCCCTCTGCTTTCCAGACCCGAATGGCTGCGTCAAACCCCCGGATGCCGCGAAGCATCTCCTGGGCCAAACGCTCTCCGATGTTTTTCGGGTCCCGCTCGAATTGCAGCTTCAGACTGTCGAACCTCATGGTCACGTTTGCCTCGAATGACTCGCCGGGAATAACAACTGTGGCTTCATTCGTCATTCTCGCATTGGTGATCCGGGATGGGAGGAAGTCCGACCGGCCGATGTCGAACGCGGAGAGTGGAACGCCGGCAGCCCGCGCATGGTACCTGTCCAGTGGTTCTTCCCCCGTGCGGTCAACCAGTGCGCCCAGTGAGAACGAGACGCTTCTCCCCCGGCTGCCCTCCAGTTCGACCCGCAGCGGGGCTCCGGCAAGTCGCTGGTCGCTGCTGATATTGCTCGCTTCGCCCTGCGCCCGGATGAAGTCCGGATCTTGATTCTCATCGGTACCGCCCGAGATACGAATTGCCTTGATCCAGAATTTCGGGTATCCCCGCGTGACAGGGAACCGGATGTCCTGCCCTTTCATGCGCGGAGGCTTTTCGATCTCCTGCTCCGGCCGGTACTTGCTCACGGTGGAGCGCGCGATATCGGCCCATCGGGCGTACTTGTTCACGTCGTTCAGCAACTGCTTCCCGAGCAGGAGTTCGGCGAGCCCGAGTGCATTGAAGTCCGGGAGACGCGCAAGGGCGATCACTTTCCGGTAATCTCGCTCGACTGAACGGGGGATGGCCCCGGCCGCGCCCGTAAGGTTCTCGACATAGGAGCGAACCGAGCGCTGGCGGTTGTCAAGTGAAGACTTCAGGGCATTGATGGTGGTAAGCGAGTTGTCTACAGTCGCAACAGCCCCGAGTATCTGCTCGGGAGTCTTCAGGCCGGAAGGGTTGATTGCCCTGATGTCAGCCTCGATTTTTCGTAGTGTTGCCTTTCCCGCTTCAACGTCGCCGGCCACCGAGTCCCATCGGGCCGACGCCGTTGAAACACTCAGAGTCAATGAATCGATCAGGGCCAGAGTCTGAAAGTTCTGGGCCCTGATCAGACTGTCGATATTAACGCCCTTCCGGATCATAGCCGGGTCGAACAGCGGAGTTGACCCGACAGTTCTTGCCATGACCTGCTCCAGCATGCCCTCGAATCCGGGACCTGAAGAAGCGGGTGTTGGCGCTCCTCGACCGCCGGGGAGCGAACCATCACGAGTTCGTTTCGTCCCGAGAACGCAATCGTTGACTTCCATTGTCTCAACAATGGTCTTTCCCCGGAGCAGCTGATTCATATCCATGGAGAATCGCACGTCCCCTGTTTCAAACAGGTTTTTCCATGGGTCATTTGGATCTGCCACCTCTATCCGCGCGAAACGAATACCGAGAGGAAAGAGAGATACTCTCAGGTAGTCTATTTCGACTTTCGCGCCAACAATCCGTTCACCCGCCGATTCGAGAGCCGACTCGATCCACGTATCGATGAACAAATAGGTGACGACGAGAAGGATGAGAACCGGGACGAGAACAAAATAGATGAATTTCTTTCTCATGACCCGCCTCCGAGGTTCCGGATCGCCTCATACCACCGGACAAGGGCGCTCTTCTTGATGATCTGGTAGATCCGCCACCGTTCAACCCGTGCGCCTATGGAAGCGCGGTAGGCGACGACAAATCGTTTGAATCCGATATACACGGGGACCGCAAGCAGGAGGGCGCCGACAAAACTTCCCATGACCAGAGTGTTATTGAACCGGGTCAGCGGCGCAACGGGAGCGTTGTACATCCACGTCCAGAAATCGTGCAGGACAGGGATCTGAGTCAGAATCTGAAACCCGAGCCAGTGGAGAACCGGATCGAACAGAAACGCGACGAGGCTGAACAGGGTAAAGGCGAGAATTGCCGCGGAGAGGTTAACCTCCAGGACAAGAATGACAAGCCAGAAACAGAGGCCCTGGAGTGTAAACAGGGGCATCAGGCCGACGATGGACCCCAGCGCGAACCCGCCTGCTACCTGCTGCGGTGTCTGACCCTCGCGGAGGATCTTGATG
>DKBG01000094.1 GCA_002451155.1 Ignavibacteria bacterium UBA6906 | reverse complement strand
ACGCGTATCAGCATCGCTACGTTCACCGGGATCTGAATCTCCTCGTTCTGAGATCGGGGGAGAATATGCGGGACACCCGGATGTTGCCAGCGGGGGAAAGACGGGAACCGCTGCGTGCGATGTCACGAGCAGACCTGATTGTGTTCTCGGGTCTCCCGAATGAGGGCGCCGCCCGGTCTCAGCGGGAAGCTCTGACGCACTGGTACACCGGTCGGGTTGCGGGTTTCCGGTATGACCTCGGAGGGTACATCCGGGCGGGTGGAGACGCNNGTGGCTCCGCCCGGCAGCTTCAGCCGGACAAAAGCGTTCCTCTTCAGCGGGATCGGAAACCACGATGGGTTCCGCCGCTCGGTCGCCGACGCAGGGATCAGGATCACGGGAGAGATGCGGTTCCGGGACCACCACTGGTACAGACCGAGGGATATCGAAACGATCCTCGAGAAATACACTCGGGGCGGAGCGGATATTCTTCTGACCACTGAGAAGGACGCCGTGAGGATGACAGCGGATCCTGTTCTGCAGACAAATTTTCTAGAACCGTTTCCCGTCTGGTTTCCCGAGCTCATTGTCACGATGGTCTATGGCGAGGACGATCTGCGGTCCGCTGTGATAGGGAGCCTTGCCTTGAAGTAAAGGAAGTGTCTGGCNNGGCGCGAACCTTGCCGAGATGACGAACATCAAGTTGCCGGTTCCTGCAGGATTCACGATCTCAACGGAAGTCTGCACTTACTACTATGCGAACAAGAGGAGGTATCCGAAATCGCTCGCGAAGGAAGTCAAGACTGCACTGAAGAAGGTCGAACAGGCCATGAAGGCGAAATTCGGGGATCCCAAAAATCCCCTGCTCGTCTCCGTTCGTTCCGGAGCCCGCGCGTCCATGCCGGGGATGATGGATACGATTCTGAACCTCGGTCTCAACGATTCCGTTGCAGAAGGGTTGATTCAGAAAACCGGCAACCCCAGATTCGTCTATGACTCGTACCGCCGCTTCGTTCAGATGTATGGCGATGTGGTCCTCGGACTGAAGCCGACTCACAAGGACGAAATTGACCCCTTTGAGGAGATCATCGAGACCAGGAAGCGGTCAAAGGGTGTCCATCTGGACACCGATCTCACGGCCGATGACATGAAAGACCTGGTTGCGCTCTTCAAATCCGCGATCCGGGAAAAGACCGGGAATGAATTTCCCGACAATCCGATGGACCAGCTCTGGGGTGCGATCGGTGCCGTTTTTGGGTCCTGGAACAACGATCGTGCGATTGCCTATCGAAAGATGTACGATATCCCGGAATCCTGGGGGACTGCGGTGAATGTTCAGTCCATGGTGTTCGGGAACATGGGAGAGGATTCCGGGACAGGCGTGGCCTTCACCCGGGATGCCGCGACCGGTGCAAACGTGTTCTACGGTGAGTATCTGATGAATGCGCAGGGAGAGGATGTTGTGGCGGGGACCCGGACGCCCCTCCCCATTGCGAAGCTGAAGGAGCAGAACCCGAAGATATACGGTGAGCTCGAGAAGATCCGAAAAATACTCGAGAAGCACTACCGCGAGATGATGGATGTCGAGTTCACTATCCAGCAGGGCACGCTCTACATGCTTCAGTGCCGTGTGGGAAAGCGGACAGCCTTTGCTGCCATCAAGATTGCGGTGGATATGGTGGGGGAGAAGCTTATCAGCGACCGGGAAGCATTACGCCGGATAGAACCCGACCAGCTGAATCAGCTCCTGAGACCTGTGTTTGACCTCAGGCAAAAGGAGGCCGCGGTTCATGAGGGACGGCTCCTCGCAAAGGGCTTGAATGCCGGTCCCGGGGCTGCAACGGGGAGAGTCGTGTTCAATGCGCCGGATGCTGAGGAATGGGCAAAGAGGGGCGAGATGGTTGTCCTGACACGCATTGAGACATCGCCGGAAGACATCCGGGGCATGGATGCTGCCGTCGGTATTCTCACGGCGCGCGGCGGGATGACCTCGCACGCGGCGCTTGTTGCCCGACAGATGGGAAAAGTCTGCGTGGCTGGCTGCTCGTCGCTCGACATTGACTACAGATCCCACACGATGAGCGTCAACGGAAAGGTGGTCAGGGAGGGGGACTGGATTTCCATCGATGGGACAACGGGCGAAGTGATCGAGGGCAAAGTCGCGACGCGTCCCTCGGAGGTTCTTGAGGTTCTGATTGACAGGACCCTCGATCAGAAAGAGGCTCCGATTTACCAGGAGTATGCCAAGGTGATGGCATGGGCTGACAGATATCGCCGGCTCAAGATCAGGACGAACGCAGATCAGCCCGATCAGGCTGCCAACGCCATCGCATTCGGAGCCGAGGGCATTGGCCTCTGCAGGACGGAGCATATGTTCTTCGGAGAGGGCAAGATCGGCCCGATGCGAGAGATGATCCTGGCGGATTCGGAGGGTGACCGGAGAAAAGCGCTCGCGCGGCTGCTCCCGCTCCAGCGGGCGGACTTCGAGGGGATTTTCGAGGTTATGGCTGGCCGTCCGGTCACTATCCGCACGATTGACCCGCCGCTGCATGAGTTCGTCCCGCACGAGGAACCGGCGCAGCGGGAGCTTGCTGCACAGATGGGCGTCAGCTATGAAAAGGTGAAACAACGGGTGGAGAGCCTCCATGAATTCAACCCGATGCTTGGCTTCCGTGGCTGCCGGTTGGGGATCATCTTCCCAGAGATCACGGAGATGCAGTCCCGCGCCATCTTTGAAGCTGCGGCGAACATTCAGCTCAGGGGAATCAAGGTTGAACCGGAGATCATGATCCCGCTTGTTGGAAACGTGAAAGAGCTCGCTCACCAGGAGGCGATTGTCCGGAAAGTGGCTGCCGAGGTGATGGCGGAGAAGAAGGTGAAATTCAAATACCTTGTCGGGACCATGATCGAGATCCCGCGCGGCGCAATCACGGCAGATGAAATTGCGGCGGTCGCAGAGTTTTTCAGCTTCGGGACGAACGATCTGACCCAGACCACGCTCGGAGTCAGCCGCGATGATGCAGGTCGCTTCCTGATTCCGTATGTGCAAATGGAGATCTATCCGAAAGATCCCTTCGAGGTTCTTGACCGAATCGGGGTCGGGTCCTTGATGGAGCTCGCGATCGAGAAAGGCCGCGGGGTACGACCTGATCTGAAAGTCGGCATCTGCGGCGAACACGGCGGGGACCCGTCATCCATCGATTTTTGTCACCTGGTAGGCAACAACTACGTCAGCTGCTCACCCTTCCGGGTCCCGATCGCGCGACTTGCAGCTGCGCGCGCGGCCCTCGCGGATGAGCCGTCGAAGAAGGTGAAGAAACCTGCGGCGAAGCGGCGCCCAGGGAGGCGCAAGTAGGAGCACCGCCAACGGTCGCATGATCCGCCGGGAAGGCCCTGGCTCTGCCAGGGTTCTTCCGCGGGCGGCCTTGCGACCATCCTCAGTGAGAATACCGCCAGGAGTGTACAGCACATGAAACTATCAGATTTCCGGTACCCGTTGCCGCGGAACCTTATCGCGAAGTATCCGGCCCATCCCCGTGACAGCGCCCGCCTGATGGTTCTGGATCGATCGGATGAGTCCATCACGGCCAAGCGGTTCTCCGATCTCTCTTCCTACATGAAGAAGGGGGATTGCCTTGTTGTCAACGAAACGAAGGTCTTTCCAGCCCGGCTCTTCGGACGGAAAGAGAAAACGAACGCGAAGATCGAGGTGTTTCTTCTCCGCGAGCTGAACAAGGAGGAGAACATCTGGGATGTCATCGTTGATCCGGCCCGAAAGGTGCGGATCGGCAACAAGATTTTCTTTGACGACGGGCGGCTCTGGTGTGAGGTGATCGACAACACGACCTCACGCGGTCGCACGGTGAGATTCAATGTCCAGGGGGACCTGTTCAAGACTATCGAGCGGATCGGCAAGATGCCGCTGCCGTACTACATCAAGCGTGATCCGACCGAGAAGGACAAGGAGACCTACCAGACGGTCTTCGCGAGGGCTGTGGGCGCAGTAGCCGCCCCGACCGCGGGCCTTCACTTCACGAATCGGCTGCTCGGAACACTCAAGCGAAAAGGGGTGAAGATCGTCCCTGTTGTTCTGCACGTCGGCCTCGGCTCATTCAGGCCTGTGGAAGTGGAAGATCTCACGAAGCACAAGATGGATTCGGAGTACTACGAGATCCCGCTCCAGACCGCCGAAGCGGTCAACAGGACTATCGACGGAAAAGGGACTGTTGTCGTCGTGGGGACGAGCACGTGCAGGGCGGTTGAATCCAGCGTGACGACCGACGGTCATCTGAAACCGAACAGGGGATGGACCGACAAGTTCATTTTTCCCCCCTATGATTTCAAGATTACCGACAGGCTGGTGACGAACTTTCATATGCCGGAGTCCACCCTGCTCATGCTTTCTGCGGCCTTTGCGGGGAGAGACTTCGTTATGAAGTCGTACAAGAAGGCGATCAAGGAAGGATATCGCTTCTACAGCTATGGCGACGCCATGCTGATCCTCTAGCGGACGCCCTCGCGACACCGATGAAAATACCGTTTCTCATTGCGCTCGCACTCGGCATTACAGGGCTCTTCATCTATCTCTTCAGGAAAAGGGGCCTTCTTTCCTATTTCAGCCAGGGCCGATGGTGGCTGACGTGGCTCTCGATCGCCGTCATCACGCTGATGGACGAGCTCACGTCCATTTTCTACGCTCCCAGCGAGGCCTTCCGGTTCATCGGCATTCATGCAATCGCCTTCATCGTCGGCGCGTCGGTCCTGATGCGGATCCTGTCGAGCCGGATGGTAGAAATCGCCGAGATCCTCGAGCACCACAAGGTTCGAGGGGGTGGGGTGTACTCGTTTTCCTACCTGGTCCTGGGACCGACGCTGTCGTTTGTTGCCGTGGCGTCGATCCTGGTGGACTATGTCCTTACCGCCTGCATCTCCACCGTCAGCGCCGTGGAGAACGGTCTCACGTTCATTGACCTGACGCAGACCCACAAGCTGGCGATACAGTTTTCGGTCGTCTGGGGGATCGCTGGACTCAACATCCTCGGTATCAAAGAGAATGCCCGATTCACATTCGGGGCCTTCTTCGTGGTCGCGCTGGTCATGTTGATGCTGCTCGGATCTGCGTTCTTTGAGTCGTCCGCGGACTCCTGGGCCATTGTGGGCCAGAGTTTCACGCTTTCATCGTCGAAGATTCTCGATGGTGGTCTGACCGCGGGTTTCACGTTCATGATCATCGGGCTCTCCAGCGTCATCCTCGCGTATTCAGGGATCGAATCGGTCGTCCAGACAGCCGGCCTCGTCCAGGGATGGAGGGATATCGGGAAGGCCTATATCTTTCTCGCCCTGACTACCGGGATTTTCACTCCGCTCCTCTCTGCCCTCGTTCTCAGTTCGGGGCTGAATCCCGCTGAACATGAGACGGATCTGATCACGTCGTTTGCGGCGCACCTGAACGGGGTGCCGTTCGGTCTGCTGGTCGGAGCGATTGCCAGTGTGGCCCTCATCATGGCGGTCAACACCGCGTACGTGGCGTCCAGCGAACTCATCGAACGGGTGGCCCACCGATACAGTTTCCACTGGATCATCAAAACGAACAACCGTCAGGCACTCTACCGCGTCCATATTCTCAGCGCCCTGTTCTTCTCCTGTATTATCCTCCTCACTAATGGCAGCCAGAAAGTCCTAGCAGAGATGTATGCGCTGGGGCTTGTTGCCAGCTTCACCATCAATATGGGAAGTCTGTTGATTTACCGGTACGGCAGAGGGACGAACGAGGTGCGGGCATACAATACGTCAAGGCTCGGTACGCTCGTCGTGTTCATTATTCTGCTGAGTTGCTTTATCTACCTGGCGATGACCAAACCGTTCGGACTGGGGCTCTGGCTCACCGTGACGGTCTTCCTCCTGATCATCGGACTGAAGGTCGCGAAGCATCGGGCTCCGGAAATCGCCCATGTAGCACAGACGGACAGTCCGCTGCAGATGGTCTTCAACCTGGCTGAGGCGCCGGGGGAAACCCTGGATATTT
>DKBG01000247.1:7406-7541 GCA_002451155.1 Ignavibacteria bacterium UBA6906 | reverse complement strand
GTACATCTTTTTCTGGTGGTAGGCGGAGCGGATTGTGGATAGCGCGACTGGCTCCGAGGGGCTGATCTCCAACGTTTTCCGCAACAGACTTATGACCTCATCATACCGCCGGACGTACATGAGATCCATGGCATA
>DKBG01000247.1:0-7290 GCA_002451155.1 Ignavibacteria bacterium UBA6906 | reverse complement strand
GTTCCGATCGCCTCGCGGGTGAGCTTGTACCAGAAGAAATTTCCCTTCAGGTAAGCCTCGTAGGCCTTTGGGCTGACAGTCTTCTTCTGCGTAAGAAGATTTTGCTCCTCCTGGGTGAGGGTTACCTGAACCTTGGCAGCGATCGTCTTTGCGACCTCCCCCTGCAGAGTCAGGAGTTCGGTGAAATCGCGTGAATAATCCTCTGCCCACAGATATTCGTTTGTCAACGCATCAATGAGTCGAATAGTGATCTTCACGCGGTCCGCTATTCGAAGCACTGACCCTTCCAGAACGTACGACACCCCGAGCTCGGAAGCGATTTCGGACGCGGATTTGCCGGTTCCTCTATACCTCATCGCGGAAGACCGCTGGGTCACGCGCAATCCGCTGATCCGGGCCAGGTTCGTAATCAGGGCATCAGTCATACCGTCCGTGAACCATTCCTGGCCTTCATCGTGGGTGATATTCTGGAGCGGCAGAAGAACAATCGAGATCGGTCCGGAACCGGGGACTCCCCGCATGAGATAGTATCCGATCAGGGCGACCAGGACGATCCCCACGGGCAACACCCTGGCAGCAATCTTTCTCTGCCGCCTTCCCAGGCGATGAAAAACCCCCTTGCTACGCAGGCCCTCCGCGCGCTCTCCCGATACAGCTTCCAGTTCGGTACAAAGTTCGTCGACCGTCTGGTAGCGTCGCATGGGGTCTTTCGCTATCGCCCGCTCGATGATCTGATCCAACCTCGCCGGGACCTCCGGCCGAATCTTCGTCGCGAATTCCGGATCTTCGTTCAAGATCCGGTATGTCACTGCCTCCTGGTATGCCCCTGCGAAGGGATGCTTTCCGGTGAGCATCTCGTATACCACAACCCCCATCGCCCAAATGTCTGTTCGCTGATCCGCGGGTTCGCCGTGAGCCTGTTCGGGCGACATGTACGCCGCCGTGCCAAGGGTCGACCCTTCCCTGGTCATCAGGGTCCGCCCACTCAGCTTTGCCAGGCCAAAATCCACAATCTTGGCCACGCCACCGGAGGTGATCAGGATGTTGGCCGGCTTGATGTCGCGGTGGACAATGCCGTGCTGGTGAGCCGCGGTGAGGCCCTTTGCCACCTGAATGGCGATGTCAATTGCTTCATCGATCGGGAGCGGACCCCGCTCGATCTTCCTTGTGAGCGTCTCGCCTTCAAGATACTCCATGCTGATGAACATCTGACCATCGGTGGTTTCGTCGATGTCATGAACGACGCAGACATTGGCGTGCTGGAGGGTTGAGGCTGTCTTTGCCTCGTGGACAAATCGCTGCTTGGCTTCCGGATCGCGGGTCAGGTCGGGAGGGAGGAACTTCAGAGCGACAGTGCGATCGAGTTTGAGGTCGCGCGCTTTGTAGACGACGCCCATGCCGCCGGCACCAAGGTGCCCAAGGATCTCGTAGTGGGAGACGGTCTGGCCGATCACTGGAATCTCCACTGGCGTGAGCCAATCCTGCAGCAGGGACAATTAGCGGTACGCAGGTAAGATAGGAGAGAGAAGGGCGAGAGTCAAACGCGGGAAAGCTGACTCTGAGTCTATAGCTCTGGAATCTGAATCCAGAGTTCAAGCCGGCAGAAGGCGGGTTCGTGAAGTATCGAACCGACGGGCGCAAACATTCGTGCGGCTATACTCTGCCACTCACTCCATGAAGTTATCTATCACAATCAGCTTCGACTGGGTGCGGTTGCGGATGGACACTGATGTCTTCATGTCCGATGTTATGTCGGCAGGCCCGACGGTGGTCCGGTCTGTCCAGAAGTACTCGCGCATCTTCCCCGTACTCGGTGAGATGAGCCACATCGTCCCGTCGGTCTTTGTAAGAAAAATGTTCTGTCCGTCGGGGGCCCAGACCGCACGCAGCAAGTTCCCTTCATACAGAGCCCTCAGTGCGCTGCCGGGATCGATCACCGACAGCACTGCCTTCCCGCCTCTCCTGTCTATGAGTAACTGACGGGTCCCGTCCGCTGAGAATGTAACAACCGTAGAATCTTCAGAAATCCTTGTCGGCGCAGTCCGATCCAGCGGGACGCGCCAGCACGCATTGTCCTTGACGATGTTCAGCGCCGCCCCGCCGTCCAACCATTGCTGAACCGCTCCAGTGCCCATGTCAATTTGTTGGCCAGGAGTCTCGAGGTCCACGATATTCGCATGGAGAATAGTGTCCCGGGAGGCATATGCAATCTTACGCCCGTTCGGAGACCATTTGAGTGACGTTAAAACCAGATTCGACTGGACAAGTCGCCTGCGGTTCTGACCGTTTCGGTTAATCAGATTGATCGAGCTACCCGGGCTGATCGGGTCTGGCTCGGCGGAAATGTACGCAATGGTGCTCCCATCCGGAGAGAATTTTGCGTCTTGAACGGATTGGTCCCCGGGTGTAATCTCCCGGGGATTCGATCCTTCAGCGTTCCCTATTTGAATCGAGCCGAACTGCGCCTGCTGGAGGTACAATACTCTTTTCCCATTGCTTGACGCCCTCACCGCGATATCAGGCCCGGGCCCTTTCGTGATCTGGCTGGGTGTCCCGCCGGAGGTGGAAATTGCCCAGAGATTCGTGGGGCCTCTCCGGTTTGAGGAGAAAAGAATCAGATCGCCAATCGTCCAACAGACCTCATCAATGTTCTTCCGATCGTGAGTCAGCTGCCGTTCATTCCCGGACTGCATATCTCTCAGGATGATTTCCTGAACGGTTCCTTCAGCCGCGGCAAAGTTGCGAATGAATACGACCTCCTTGCCGTCGGGAGATGATGTAAAACTCACCCTGCCACCGGGAGGACCCGGAGGTTCGGTGTAGAACCTCTGCCGGTTGCTTCCGTCCAGGTTCACGGCCCAGACAGAGCCCGAACCATCAGGGTTCCCTGTCAGGTAGAGTATTCTGCTCCCGTCCCGTGTGAAATCCCCTCCGAAACCGGGATCTGCAATCTTTCTCGGCTCACCTCCCAGTGTCGAGATGGTCCAGATGCTCATTCTGGCCGGGGAGATCTGACGCGACATCCCCCGTGAGTACACAATCAGGCTGCCATCAGGAGAAATGGAGGCGGTGTATTTGAACAGTGAATCGTGAGTGAGCTGCCTCGGTTCCCCTCCTGAAGCGTTCATGTAGTAGATTTCAGTATTGCCCTCCTCGTCGGTCGCGGAGAATGCAATCCAGTTTCCGTCCGGCGAAAGCCCCGGGTACCAGATCATCGAGAATGGGACATTGAGCGGCCTGAAGACCATGGCGCTTGAAATCTCAGGCGATGGCGTCGTGAGTTTCCAGTATCCCAGAACGGCCAGTGCAACCACTGCCAGACCGCCTATTACAACGCCGGGAATTCCGATCCGTCTCCGCCGCGAAGGCGAAACGCCCCGATTCTCAGTCAGATCGGATGCGGCCGGCGCTGAGGAGACAGACCCGGGTGCCGGTACGCCCGCACTGCGCTGCGCTCCTTCAAGGATTTTGTGGGAAAGTTTCGAGCTATGTTTCACAAACCGTCGGAGTTCACGGGCAACGTCGCCGGCCGCCTGATACCGGTCCCCCGGCTCCTTTTCGAGCGCATTGTCGAGGATGTGTGCGAGCTCGGGATTAAGATCAGGACGAAAGGTCAGTGGTGATTCCGGATCCTCGTTGAGTATTGAGTACATCATCGCCGCTTCATGCTCTCCGCGGAAGGGAAGGTGGGCGGTGAGGAGCTCGTACAGCACGATTCCGAAAGAGAAGATGTCAGAACGCGGATCTGCCTCTTCGCCCTGTATCTGCTCCGGCGACATATACGCCAGCGTCCCGACAGTACTTGAGGTTTTTGTGAGCTTCAGGGATCCCTTCAGTTTTGCCAGCCCGAAGTCCATCACCTTCACCTGGCCCTTCGAGTTGACCATAATGTTTTCCGCCTTGATGTCGCGGTGGACTATCCCATGCGTGTGGGCTTCCTGGAGGGCCTCGGCGATCTGGATTGCGTACGTAATCGCATCCTGCAACTTCTTAACAGGGATGATCTCACGGAGCGTTTTCCCGTCCACATATTCCATCACGATAAATTGCTGCCCATCGACCTCCTGAATGTCATGGATGGTGCAAATGTTGGGATGGTTCAGAATGGCCGCGGCACGTGCTTCCTGAAGAAAACGCGCTCGTTCAGGCTCATGAGCGCCAAGGCCGTGGGGGAGGAACTTGAGTGCAACCGTGCGAGTGAGCTTCAGATCCTCGGCTTTGTAGACGATGCCCATACCACCCCGTCCCAACTCCTCCAGGATCCGGTAGTTTGAGATAACCGTGCCGATCATTGATATATTCTCCGCGTGGGTCCGGGAACGGCTTCGCTGGGGTTCTCAAGGATAAGGAGGCGGGGAATGACCTTGCTGATCATGTGAATCCCCGTATGGCAATGATCCGTGGTTGACGCAAAATTCGGTTCCGGGGAATCGGAACCGTGGATCCTGCTATGCCCAGAACTACAGATACCGGCGTAAGATAGGGGAGAGGAGGCCGAGAGTCAAATGCACGCTTTCTGGGCCCGGAGCGGCGCTCCGAAAACGAAAAGCCGGACGCCTGCGCGATTTGATGGTCCATTACCCTTGATCTATGGACACCTGATGATTCGTCCCGCCCAGAGCGGGACGCGGTGTCACATCGCTTGTCTGAACGCTGCTATGGAGTAGTCTTTTAACCTGGAACCGAGGAATCGCGATCCCCCGGTTGACCTATCGATGTCTGCTTTGTAGCTTCAGAATATCGCGGACACTCCTCGAACCCCCCGGAATTCCCGCGCTGCAGGAACCGGATCCATCATTACATACGAATCTGAGGCACCAACATGCAACGACGTGATTTCCTTAAGGTCCCGGCCCTTGGGCTCCTCATTCCTGTCACCGTAAGGGAAGCTACCGCTTCATCCAGTGATCCCCAGCGCGATCTGTCGCACCCGCAACCGGCTCCATCAGGGCAGAGCCTTCATCAGGACTATCAGACCTTCGCTGCCGGGCTCGAGCACTACTTCCTCGGGAACGGTGATATCCAGGCGGTCATCCAGCACTGCCCGGACCGGAGTGGCCCGGCGCCGCAGACGCATATCGGTCTCACGCTCATGGACCCCGAACGGTTCGCACGCAAATGGAGCACCATGCTCTTCCATCCCGAGCGCGGTTTCGAGCGGAGCGCGATCACCGTCCAGGCGGGAGAAGAGCGATTTCAGCTCTCGCCGGAAAATCTGATTTCGATCGGATGGATCTATCCGGACGGTATCCCGACAGTGTCCGTTATCTGGAGAACTGGTACCTGGTCGGTGGAGGAACGGTACTTCGTGCCTTCGAAGGGTCCCTTGCTTTACAGGCATGTCTTCATCAGGAATTCTTCCCCCCTGGCCGGCGATCCCACCGTACACATTCAGCTCGTCCCCAGTTTTGCCCTCTTTGACGAGATAGCCGCCGTTCCCGGAGAACAGCGCGTGACGGCCAAGGGATTTGCGTTCCTGCAGCTCTATTCGCTCGAGCCGGGTGCCAGCGCATCGGGACGATATGACCTTCATGTCCCCGCCCGACGGTCGGGGGATGAGAGCGGGTGGATGGTGAGATTCGTCTATTCGCTCTCCAGCCAGCAGCCGGACCGGTCCTCGGAAACGCATGAACGGGTCCGGGCTGAGACGGCGGAGAGCTGGGGGGAAAAGACTTCCGTACGGACGGGAAACGCGGTCCTGGACCATCTCTTTGCGGTCTCCAGAACCTGTATGAAAGCGGGGACGTCCAGGACGGGGAAGCGCGACTCCGGAATCTGGATGTACGACATGGAGTGGGTCCGCGATGACCTCTTCACCGCGCTGGCGATGCTCCACGTGGGCTTTCACCGGGAGGCGAAGACAATGCTGGAACGCATTCTGGAGACTTCCGTGGGAAAGGACGGCCGCACGATTGAGTCGAGCCGGTGGTACGGCCATCAGTACACGGAACTTGATCAGAATGGCGAGATCCTCTATGGGCTATGGAGCTACCTCTGCTGGACAGGAGATGTTGCGCTTGCGAAGAGGTATTGGCCAAAAATCCGGACGGTCGCCGAATTCCCTCTGCAAGATGTGTTTCGCGACCGGAGGTCGGGACTGCTTCACAATAAGCGTGAATTCTGGGAGCGGAACGACACGTTCGGAGTTGAGGAGGGCTTTGAGCTTATGCATCAGTTCTGGGTAGCGCTCGGGCTGGAGAAAGCTGCCGACATAGCCGAGATTATGACCGACGAGGAGGCGGCACGCCGCTGGCGATCCGTCGCCAGAGAGCTCAGACAGGGGGTGCTCAAGGATCCCGAATTCAGGTTCATTGAGAACGGACACCTCATCAAGAGAAGGACCCGGGCGGGGAAGTGGCAGCGCCTGATGATTCCCCCATCCCGTACAGGGATGCCGCCGGGGTCACCGATTGCCACCGATCCTGAGCCGACATGCGAGCCCGACACCTCTGAAGTGTATCCAATCATCTACGGTCTGGTTCCGCCCTCATCAGATCTCGCCGCCCGAACAATGGAACGGATGGAGGAGCTCTGGAATCAGCGCTGGACGATGGGCGGGTATTCCCGCTACAACGTATCAAGCGAGCCGGATCCGCCGGGTCCCTGGCCAATTACCACAGCCATGATTGCACGTGCCTATGTTGAGACCGGAAACTCGAAGATGGCCTGGCGTGCTCTTCACTGGCTCAGGGAGATTTACGGTGGTCAGTCGGGCTGGTGGTTTGAGCGCTATGCACCCAGCATTACCCCTCCAGCACCCCCGGTATCCGTCTGCGGCTGGATATGGCCGGAAATCATCCTCCTGGTTGTCCACAACCTTATGGGTGTTCGACCGGAACTTGATCGTCTGACGATTCGTCCCCGGCTCATCGACGGTGTCGACACCATAAGTGGAAGATTTCAGATACGGTCGTCGAATGTGGCCATCACGATCCGGCGGACCGGGAAGCCAGTCGCGCGGGTGAGTGGCAGGCAGATTCCTTTGGAGGACGGGACGCTGACGATTCCCTCTCCGCGGGCAGGGGAGGATCTGGACATTGTCTGCGAAGTCTAGGCAGCTGTCCATGGCGTGGATTCTCACTGTGCGTCCCGTTGGAACGGCTGGTCCCGACCGCTGCGATGACGCGGCAGTTGGATTGAGGAAGTCCGCTATCGCCGTAGAATTCCACTGCTGCTGATCTGACCCCCTGAAGCGAGCCCAAGATTGTGAAGAGGAGAGGAACCGTCCATTGACTGAGTCGTTTCAGCCGCTCTCTCCCCCCGCAATCTCATGACCGCCTTCTCTTGGCG
>DKBG01000152.1 GCA_002451155.1 Ignavibacteria bacterium UBA6906 | reverse complement strand
ACTCAAATACCGCCAGGTGCTCGAAGAATTGCGGGAAGTGCACACCAGGCCTCTGCAGACCGTTCACATTATCGGCGGGGGTTCCAGGAACAGTTACCTCTGCCAGTGCACGGCAAACGCCACGGGCCTGGAGGTGCTCGCGGGTCCGGCGGAGGCCACCGCGATCGGCAACATCATGCTCCAGGCACGAGCCCTCGGTGTGTGCAGATCTCTTCCGGAGATGCGGGAGGTCGTCGCGAAATCATGGACACCAGAGCAGTACCTTCCCGAAGACCGTCCGGCATGGGAAGAAGCGTACGGGCGGTTCAGGTCCCAACTTGTCAGTCGAACACCGGAGATTCACGCATGACAGTCGAACGATCCGTCGAAGAGCGCTATGCGCAAGCGCGTGAACGCTATGCCGCGATGGGCGTGGACACCGACAGGGCTCTGCGAACCCTCGAGGCAACCGCACTCTCTCTTCAGTGCTGGCAGGGCGACGATGTGGTTGGGTTCGAAACGAAAGCCGGCGCGCTGAGTACAGGCGGAATTCAGGTCACGGGAGGCTTTCCGGGCCGTGCACGAACCATCGCGGAACTCCAGGGAGATCTTCAAAAGGCGTTCTCCCTCATTCCTGGCCGCCACCGGCTGAACCTGCACGCGATGTACGGAGACTTCGGCGGGAAAGCGGTCGACCGGGACGGCATCCTTCCCGAACATTACGCTGGCTGGATCCAGTGGGCAACGCAGCAGGGAGTCTGTATTGACTTTAATGCGACCTGCTTCGCCCATCCAAAAGCGGATTCGGGATTCACGTTGAGCAGCAAGGATCCAGCGGTGCGAAAGTTCTGGATAGACCATGTCCAGCGCTGCCGGTCCATCAGCGCGTACCTCGGCCGCACCCAGGGAAACCCGTGCATCCACGATCTCTGGATCCCCGACGGATCCAAGGACCTGACCGTCAGCCGGTGGGAGCATCGGTTACTGCTGAAGACAGCGCTCGACGAAATCTACAGCACGCGGTTTGACCCGGCTGAAATGAAGGATGCGGTCGAAAGCAAGCTCTTCGGGATCGGGAGTGAATCGTTCGTTGTCGGATCGCACGAATTCTATCTCGGATATGCCATCGCCAATCGCCTCATGCTCTGCATCGATATGGGGCATTTCCATCCATCCGAGTCGGTCGCGGACAAGGTCTCGTCGATCCTTCACTATTCCGATGAACTCCTCCTTCATGTCAGCCGCGGGGTGCGGTGGGACAGCGACCACGTCGTCATCCTCGATGACGACGTCCGTGCGCTGATGCAGGAAATCGTCAGGGGGGATCTCCTCTCCCGGGTTCATCTGGCGCTTGATTATTTTGACGCGAGCATCAACCGGGTCGGCGCATGGATTATCGGCGCGCGGGCGACATTGAAGGCCCTCCTGATTGCACTCCTGGAACCACTCGAGAAGATTCGTGCTGCGGAAGCAGAGGGAAATAATTTCGCCCGGCTTGCCCTCCTGGAGGAAGCAAAGACCCTGCCGTCCGGCGCTGTGTGGGATTTCCACTGTGCGCAGTCCGGCGTACCGCCGGGAGAACGCTGGATCAACGAGGTTATGGAGTACCAGCGGCAGGTCCAGACCCGGCGGAGATAGCCTCTGGACAATGCCGGTGTCTGGCTTTTCGCCGCGAAATCCGTATCTTGGGTCCGCACAGCCAGCGGACCCGTCCACGGCACCAACTCAACTACCCAAGAGGATTCCGTGAACCAGCATACTGCCCTTGAACGATTTATCCGCTACGCGAAGATCGATACCCAGTCGCAGGAGGACTCCGAGTCCTACCCGAGCACGAAAAAACAATTCGACCTGCTCAACCTTCTCGCCAGAGAGCTTGAGGAACTGGGCCTCCGGGACGTCTCGATCGACACACACGGGTACGTCATGGCCACGATACCTTCCAACCTCCCGGCCGGACATCCTGCTGCGGGGAAGGTCCCCGTCATCGGCTTCATCGCTCACGTTGATACCTCCCCGTCCGCCAGCGGGGCCAACGTCAAGCCCCAGGTCATCGAGCGATATGACGGCACGGACCTTGTGCTTCCGGGAGACCCCAGTGTCATTATCCGGGTCTCCGAGAATCCTGAGCTCGCCCACAACGTCGGGAAGACGATCGTGACCTCCGACGGAACGACGCTCCTTGGCGCCGATGACAAAGCCGGCATCGCCATCATTATGACTGCCACACAGATTCTCATGAACGATCCGTCCATTCCGCACGGAGATATCCGTCTCTGCTTCACGCCGGACGAAGAAGTGGGATCCGGAACAAAATTTCTCGATATCAAAGTATTCGGAGCCGACTATGCGTATACGGTTGATGGCGACACGCCGGGCGAGTTGAACAAGGAGACCTTCAGCGCGAATCTCGCGGTCATTACCGTCCACGGACGGAACATCCACCCCGGATCGGCAAAAGGCATCATGGTAAACTCCATCCGCGCTATGGCCGACATCATCGCGCGGATGCCTGCAGATGTCTCGCCCGAAACAACCGAGGGATACGAGCCGTACATCCACCCCCACCTGGTCGAGGGCGAGGAGGCAAAAAGCACGCTCAAGATCCTCCTGCGCGACTTCAACACGCCGGGGCTCGAGGTACTCCGGCAAAAACTTGAGGCGATTGTCAAGGAGGTGCAGGCGATTCATCCAAAGACCCGGATAGAGCTGACAATCACCGAACAGTACAGAAACATGAAGGACCACATGGGAAGCGATACCCGGCTCCTTGATGTCATGTGGGAGGCGACAAAACGGGCGGGGATGCAGCCGAAGTGGGTTCCGATCCGGGGCGGGACGGATGGGTCGCGCCTGACTGAAAAGGGGCTTCCGACGCCAAACATTTTCACCGGCGGACAGAACTACCACGGCACGACAGAATGGCTTTCCGTTTCCGGAATGGAGAAAGCCGTGGAAACCGTTCTCAACATCTGCAGAATCTGGGTCGAGAAGGGCGCGTGAAGGGCTACCCCAGAGGCAGTGCACTTCAGCCACATTGAAAAGGGATCCATCGTATGGAACACCAACCAGGCGGCGTGACGGGGCTCCCCGAGAACGCGTACAAAGATCTTCCACCGGGTGAAGAATACCTGCCGATCATGCCCCCGGATTCTTCTCCCCCGGAGGTGACGCCCTGGTCGGTCATCTGGGGCTTGATCATGGCCGTCGTCTTTTCCGCCGCCGCCGCATATTCAGGACTGAAGATCGGCCAGGTGTTCGAAGCCGCAATTCCGATCGCCATCCTGGCAGTCGGGCTCTCCGCGGTCGGCTCCAGGAAGGGCGCGCTCGGACAAAATGTGATCATCCAGTCCATCGGAGCGAGTTCCGGCGTGATTGTCGCCGGGGCAATCTTCACCATCCCCGCTCTCTATATCCTCGATCTGCCGGCCAGCTTCTTCCAGGTGTTCTTTGCTTCCGCCCTCGGCGGTTTTTTGGGGATTCTTTTCCTGATCCCCTTCCGCAAGTATTTCGTCAAAGACATGCATGGCAAGTTTCCATTCCCCGAAGCCACCGCGACGACGGAAATCCTCGTTGCAGGAGAGAAGGGCGGGAAACAGGCGGGCGTCCTCGTCGTGAGCGGGCTGATAGGAGGGTTGTTCGATTTTGCCTTCAGCGCATTTGGTCTCTGGTCGGAAGTCATAACATCGCGGATGATTCCCGGCGGCGAAATGCTTGCGGACAAGCTCAAGATGGTTTTCCGCCTGAATGTCAGTGCGATGGTATTCGGCATCGGCTACATCGTCGGCCTCAAGTATGCTGCAATCATCGCCGCAGGGTCGTTTCTTTCATGGTTCGTCCTTGTCCCTCTGGTTTTCGAAATCGGCAAAGAACTGACCATTCCGCTCGGGGTGGCAACCACCAAGCTGATCGGAGCGATGACGGCAGAGGAGATTTTCCGCTTCTACGTCCGGCCGATCGGCATCGGGGGGATAGCGATGGCGGGAATCATCGGGATCATCCGATCCTCGAAGATCATCGGCGGCGCCTTCTCCCTCGCGTTCAAGGAAATCGCCCATCATTCGTCGGAGACCACTGCGGAAATCCCGCGGACGCAGACGGACATCAAGATGCTGTTCAATGTGCTGCTGATCCTGCTCACCGCCCTCCTGATTTTTGTCTTCTTTGCGGGCGGTGTGGTGTTCAATCTGACGCACGCGGTGGTCGGCCTCCTGATTGTACTCGTCATTTCCTTTCTCTTTACCACTGTGGCTGCAAATGCGATCGCAATCGTGGGGACTAATCCCGTTTCCGGAATGACGTTGATGACACTCATTCTCTCCTCATTCATTCTCGTCCAGGTAGGGCTGAGCGGGCCGGAAGGCATGGTGAGCGCCCTGATTATCGGTGGCGTCGTCTGCACGGCGCTGTCGGTGGCGGGGGGATTCATCACCGACCTGAAGATCGGATACTGGATCGGTTCAACGCCGAAGAAGCAGGAATCCTGGAAGTTCCTGGGAGTAATGCTCTCTGCGGCCACCGTCGGCGGTGTTATTCTCATCCTGAATGAGA
>DKBG01000005.1 GCA_002451155.1 Ignavibacteria bacterium UBA6906 | reverse complement strand
AGGAAGTCCGCTATCGCCGTAGAATTCCACTGCTGCTGATCTGACCCCCTGAAGCGAGCCCAAGATTGTGAAGAGGAGAGGAACCGTCCATTGACTGAGTCGTTTCAGCCGCTCTCTCCCCCCGCAATCTCATGACCGCCTTCTCTTGGCGACTGCCGCCGTGGTCCGGAATATTCTCTCGTCGCTTATCATCGTCTCCCGCTCGAGGACGCGCGAAACCGGAAGGGGGATATCGAGCGACGCCACACGGGTCACGGGAGCATCAAGGTATTCAAAGAACCGCTCCATGATCGAAGCAGAAATTGCCGACCCGATCGACTGACTCGCTGCAGCCTCCTCCGCAATGACCAGCGCCCCGGTTTTCCCCAGCGATCTGCCGATGCTCTCATAATCAATACCGGGCAGGTCGAGTGTCCGGAGATCTATGATCTCCACGGAGATCCCATCAGCCGCAAACTTCGGCAAAAGCTGCTCGGACCTGCCGACAAGTGAGCCGTAAACCAGGAGCGTTACATCGCTCCCCTCTGCTACCACCCGTGCCTTTCCGAATGGAATGAAAAAATCCAGATTGCTCGTAGGAACCGGAAAATCCTTCCCGTACAGCGAATGATGCTCAATAATCAGGACAGGATCGTTTGAACGCATCGCGGAATTGAAAAGCCCGATGTAGTCGAAACTATCCGAGGGCGCGACAATACGCCAGCCCGGGAAGAGGCTGTACAGTCCGACGGGATCCATCGAGTGCTGTCCACCATATCCGCAACCGATTGCCACGCGCGTCCTGACGACGAGCGGGAGATCGGTGGTGTTGCCGTACATGTGACGCGCCTTCCCGATCTGATTGAACATCTGGTCCGCCGCCACCAGCGCGAAATCGGGGAACATGATTTCGACGACCGGCCGCATCCCGGACATCGCCATGCCGAGCGCCAGACCCGTAAATCCGGCCTCTGCAATGGGCGTGTTCAGCACACGTCCGGGAAACCGCGCGGCGAGCCCTTTCGTAGCGCCATAGGCTCCTCCCCCGAAGTTCGCGATATCTTCGCCGAGCACAACCGTTTCTCCATCCTTTTCAAGCCACCTGCCTGTCACCTGGGAGATAGCGTTTGAGTATCGTAAGGGCGCGAAGCTGGCGAAATCAGACCGTTCAGAAAACGTCACCCCTTGCCATTCAGTCCCATTGCTCCGGAGTCCTCTCTCCACTGTGTCAAGCCCCGGCCAGAGGTCGGCCCGAACAGTCCGTGGCGTTCCGCTGACTGTGCAGGCATCCACGGCACGCTCGATGCCGGTGCGGACAAGATCCCATATCTTGCCGACCTGTTTTTCGGTCAGAATCCCCGCCTCCGTCAGTGCTCGCGGGAATACGCTGATCACTTCCCGTTCCTTCGACCGGACCTCTTCCTCTCTTGTCCTGTAGCCGAACGCGCTCCCCGGCTGGTCTCCCGCGTGATGGTATCGCCTGTAGCAGATTGCCTCGATAATGCAGGGCCCGCCGCCGGCGCGAATGTCACGTGAGACATCTGAGACAAGCCCGTGGATGCCGACGACATCGTTTCCGTCAACCCTGTATCCCTTCATTCCATAGGAAGCCGCTCGAGCGTAAAGATCCTCAATTGCACACGCCTGCCGGAGGGGCGTCGCTACTGAATACGCGTTATTCTCGATGAAGCAGACCAGGGGGAGATCCCAGAGTCCCGCCAGGTTACAGGCTTCATGAAACGAACCGATGTTCGTCGCACCGTCACCGAAGAAACAGACCACAACGTTGCCGGTGCCCCGGAATTTTTCGGCAAACGCGGCTCCGGTCGCCAGGGGAATTCCCCCGCCTACGATCGGATTGGACCCGAGGAATCCCGCTTCCGCAAAACGGAGATGCATCGATCCCCCTCGCCCCGAACAGTATCCGGTAGAAAGCCCCATAATTTCCGCCAGTGTCCTGCCAAGCACCTCCTGCCCCGCAGGAGGGAGGGGTTCGTTCGCTGGATCCCAGTCTTCGGGGAGTACGAACTGGAGCGCCTTTGCAAGGAATTCATGATGGGCCCGGTACGTTGCAACCATCTTGTCCGATCTTCGCAATGCGGCCACCACGCCCGCCGCGACCGCCTCCTGCCCCACGCTGGTGTGCACAGGCCCCCAGACACAGTCCTCGGCTTTCAATCGCAGAAGCGCGTGTTCGAATTCGTTGATGAGGACGATATCGAACAGCATGCGGGCCGCGGCATGGGGATTCATTCCCCGGAGATCGCCCTCATCGGATCGCCATTCCTCAAAAAAGGTTTCTACATCGAGTCTGGTCTTCTTCATGCACTAGTCCATTATCAGTCCGCCATTGACGTCAAGGATCTCCCCGGTCATATACCGGGACCGATCTGAGGCAAGGAAGAGAATCGCTTCAGCGATCTCCTCTGGTTCTCCGTATCGTTTGAACGGGATTTTCGCCGCGAATTCCTGATTTGCCTTCTCGCCCCAGGCGTCCGTCATCGGCGTCTTCGTCGGTCCCGGGCAGACTGCATTCACGTTGATACCATCCGGCGCGGCCTGCAGTGCCAGGCTCTTTGTGAAACAGATCACCCCCGCCTTGCTCGCGGCGTAATGCGCCCCGACCACCAATCCGCCGATCTTCGCCGAGGCGGAGGCCATATTAATGATCTTCCCTTTTCTGCGAGTCTTCATGAACCGGAAGGCCTCACGGGACAGGAGGAATACTCCACGAAGGTTTACAGCCAGTACCCGGTCCCAGTCGGACACCTCGATATCCAGTATCGGAGTCGTCATTGATATCGCTGCGTTATTCACCACTATATCAAGCGTCCCGAACGAATCCACAGTTGAACGGACGAGGCCAACAACGTCCTTTTCATCCGAAACGTCCAGCATGAATGCAGCGGCCTTTCCGCCGCCTTCTCCTATCTGGCGAGCGACCTCTTGTATCTCATCCTTTCGGACATCCGCCAGAACGACTGTTGCTCCTTCTCTCGCAAACAGCCGGGCGGTTGCGCTACCGATCGCGCCACCCGCCCCGGTGATGATCGCCACACTGCCGCTGAGCTCCATGGGACCTCAATGCTCCTGTATGAGAGGTAGTGTTTCAGACGCACGCTTCAGCACCGCCACAGATGCGTCTGCCCCCACGCGCTCGAACGCCATCGCGAGAGCCGACTGCGGATCGGGAGCGTATGAGAGGTTTACCTTCCGGATGATGTCCGGGGGAATACCGTCGGTGACGAGAATACAGGTGACTCGCTTCTCGATGGTGGCTTCTGCAACCTGGATCATGTGGACGGCAGTCACTCGGTGCGTGAACTCCCCTTGCTCCACCAGGCGCAGGATCTCCTCTCTGGGCCGGTAGCCGACACGGCGGATCTCGTCTCCATGTGTTGCCGACAGCCCCTCGTAGCAGGGCGATACGATGATTATCACCCCACCATCCCGGACCGCCAGTGCCGCATTGTCCAGCGCCTTGTTGACCTGCCAGAACTCGATATCGAAGGGGAAGCCGTCTGCGACAACAATGTCCGCTTTCTCCGGCAGGAGGACTGTGTGCGCGTCGAGGGCGAGTGGGACCCCTTTCCGGTGGGCCTCAACGGGATGACCGTACACCGCGCCGGAGATTCTTCCTTCGCCATCCAGGATAACATTCAGGATCGCATCGAGCCCCGCCGCCATTGCCGAATTGTCTATCGCCTCCCGGATGGCGTTCTCCCTCCGTCCGATTACCTCCTCCGCCGGAATGCCGACACGAACCCAGTGAAAATCTGCGCTTGTCTTCGGACCACAGAGCCCCGGAATGATGATATTGCAGCCGCCGGTGAACCCGCAGACGTCCATCGGCATGATCTGGCCCAGTCCGATAATGAAATCAAATTCGCGCATCTTCTTGTTCACCCAGACTTCGATGCCGGGAGCAACACGGCCTGCAAAGTACAGGTTGTCAGGATTTGTCCATTCATGGTTGGTGACCCGAAACCTGTCAACGATCCCGCTGCCGAGTTTCTCACGAATTTCGCGGTCAGACATCGGACGGTGCGAACCGAGCGCCATAATAATTTCCACAGACCCATCTTCGATTCCCGCGCTGATTATCTCCTCCAGCACATGCGGGAGCATCGTCCGGACGGGAGTGGGCCGGTGATGGTCGTCCGACACGATGAGGACACTCCGCTTCCCTTCCAGATCCCGCCGGAGACGATCGGCCTTGATCGGGTTCGCAAGAGCTCCTGAGAGGATCTCCGCTTCCGTCCCTCGGGGACTCAAGGCGGGCGGGGAGAAGATACCCATCAGATTCCGGTCGGGGACCTCCATTGGCGACACGCCCTGGTAAGGGAATTGGACTGTAGTCATGATATCGAAAGATTGCACGTGGTCAATGTGAGCCTGCAAACTGGCTGGTGGACCCGAGCCCCTCACTCCCGAGTCCCTGATAACCGCCGTCAACGGGGAGATCGGCTCCGGTGATGAAACTGGCGTCGCTGCTCAGAAGAAACAGGATTGCGGCGGCGACCTCCACGGGCTCACCCAGACGCCGCAACATATGGTACTCCCCCCAGACCGGTTCCCATTTTGCCCGGTCACCTCCTGCCGCCTTCTCAACCTCCCTGGTCCAGATCCAGCCCGGGCTTACGCTGTTCACCCGGATCCCGTATGTGGCGAGGTCAAGCGCGATGCATCTGGTGAGATTGGCGACCGCTCCTTTCGCGCTGTTGTACGTCCAGCGGTTTGGCTGCGCGATTCGAGCAGAAATGCTCGAGACATTCACAATCGCGCCTCCGCCTGACTGTTTCATCGGCTCGGCGACCTTCGCTGCCATCGTCGCGTACGCGATTGGTCCTACCCTGTAGGTCCGTTCCCAATCGGTTCGTTCAGCATCCCGACCCTTTGCAACGAATGAAAATGCGTTGTTTACAAGGAAATCAAGCCTTTGCCATTTCCCTAAAACGTTCTGCACAACCGACGCACAGAACTGCTCTTCCGCCATATCTCCCCCGAGGAAGAGGACGTCGAACCCCTCACCCTTCAGCATCTTTTCCACATCGGCTCCCAGGTCAGGTTCGATCCCTGTCAGAGCAACAGAAGCACCCTCCCTGCAGAGTTCCCTCACGGTCGCAAGCCCTATCCCCGCCGAACCGCCCGTCACGATCGCTACTTTCCCGCTGAACCTTTCTCGCACCGCGGCCCTCTCCGTCATGACTTGCCCTCCGTCTTCGTCCCGGATAGCCGATCGGGTACGAGCGGGTCATAGAGAGGCAGGAGGATGTCAGCCTCTTTCCTTATGCGCTCATAGGCCCGCATGCATTCTTCCAGGCTCTCCATGATCCCGAGAGGGACCATGCCCTCAACATTCCTGTATTTGAAAAAGCAGTCTGAGACCAGGATCCTTCCCTTCGCCGTTTCGATCACGTACGCCATCGACGATCGATGATGCACGCCGGTCCAGAACGTCCGTATGCCGGGGAGCACTTCTTCTTCGTCCTCAAGCAGCCGCAACCTGTCTGGCGCAGTTATTTCGAGATACTGGAGGACATCATCGGGGATGCGGAGTCTTCGGGGGATGTGCATATGGTACTTTGGAGCGTGGAAATCCTCGATCCATCCGCGCTTCGAAAGACAAATCTCCGCCTTCGTGAAGAGCGGGATGTTCCCGGTCGCATATGCCTGAAGTGGAGTAATAAGGACGACGTCGATGTCTTGCGGCTTCAAGCCGATCCGTGCTAGGGCGGCCTCCGGGCGTTCAGCTTCCTGGCGTACCATCTGTGACCGCTCATCGATCGCTTCCTTCCATGCCGCGTTCAGGGCAGTCAGATCCCGGGGCGGGCCAGTGTTAATGATGATGTTCTTGCCGCCTCCCCGGATAACCACCATCCAGAAATGAAGCGTCTCCCATGTGTCCCAGTTGCTCATCCAGTAGACTTCCGGACCCGGTACCTGGCATTGTCCCATCTTGAGCACCTGCACTTCGTACTGCATGGCAGTTCCTTTCCCTTGCTTGAATTCATTGGAAATGCAGCGGCTGAACGGTGCAGGACTCTTCCTGAAGAGATTCGGGAGCGATTGCGGCCCCTCCACCGACGCCCGGAGAGAGTGTGGATTTGAAGCCGTATAATGTAGGGAGCGACGTGTGCCAATGTCAAGGGGAGGCAGTCGGGGTCTTCACCTGTCCCTCAGATCCGCCTTGTCGTTTACGACTACACAACCCGGAGGAGTTTAGGCCAAATAAGCCCTGCCGATTGACCGTGCTTTTGCGTCGGTCAGATTCTTGTTCCGTACGTCTTCACTCTGTGCATAGGACAGGAGTACTGAGCGAACAAGGTCCTCAACCTGAAGTGTGGCCAGTCGAGGGTATCGCGCGGCGAGAAGGGGATTCAGGCAGGATTGGAATCGACACAAAGAGTGTTTCATCGTCTCGCTCTGAGGTTGTCTGCTATTCCCAACCGGCACGCTCAAGGGGGGGAGTTCGTGACGCGAGAAAACGCCTGATGCCAAGCCGACAAAGGGTTCCTCCTGAGGACTGCGGATTCCCGCGGGACGAGGCATAAAAGAAAGAAGACACTGCTCAACAACGCGGGGATTGGAGCAGAAAAGGTCAAAGAGGCGAGTGCGCGCGGTAAGCGCTCGGCCGGCGCGCGACGCTGTCACGTGAGGTTCGTGGTCTCTCCCTCGCAGATATTCCACCACCTGGGGATTTGGCTTGACATTCTCTCCTAAATCATGTACCCTGATCAAGTTTTTTTAACTGTTCTTCACTATCACCAGAGTTGTCATTGCTCTCCCGGTCTCTGGCCGGCACGGCAAGGCAACAGGTATGGGAGGTCCCGTGCCCCGCGGGATGCCGCAACCAGCCAATCGATTGTCTCGATCGGCATTTCTGTCCAGTTTTCCTCTCAACCTGCCCGTGCCTCTGTGCGGCCGCCGGACACCACCCGTCACACCATTCCCTCTGCAGTTTTCCATCCCCGTACGAACCGATTTGTCACCGCCATCGTTTTGCGTCCTGGGAATTATCTCCCCCGCGCCGCCATTGCGCCACAGTATGTTGTTTGGCTCAGAACGTTCGCAGGGTACCAGCCAATGGATTTGAGAGAAGAAATTAACCGTCGCACTCCTCCAGGCCTTCAGCGTAGAAAAGAGAAATGCTATTCACAAACCCACAACCACACATCAACGAGGAGATACAAATGAAGAAATCTGTCATATTTATGGTATTGGCAATCTTGCTGTCTGTGGCGCTGTCGCAAGCCCAGGAGAAAGCTACGCTCGGCACGTACCGCATTCTTCCCAAACCGGGAAAGGATGCAGCCCTGAAGAAAGCAATCGCTGCCCATGCTGCAAAATATCACACGGGAAACTGGAAATGGCGGGTGTTCATGGTCCTGTCGGGTGCTGACGAAGGCGCATACATGATCAACGAGGGTCCGAATTCATGGACCGATCTCGAGGGGCGCAAGAATATCAGCGACGAGCACAATCGTGACTACGAGACGAATGTCCTCCCTTTNNTACTTCGTTCTTTCTACACGAAGCCGGGGAAAGGGGCACGGTTCACGGCGGACCTGAAGATCTGGAAGCAGGTCTGGGATAAGATGGGCCGCAAGGTCACCGTCTGGTCGAGCTTCTATTCGGGCGAGCCCCGCATCGTTGTAGCCGGAAGGCTCACGGATGGATGGATCAATCTTGAAGAGTCGAGAGCCAAGGAAGCACAAGAGGCATTTGACGATCTTGCCGGGACCGGTGCGTACGTGCGATTTCTGGAAGACCTGGATCAGTATATTGCACGGATCGACGAGGAGATGATTGAGTTCTTGCCTGACGTAAGTTCGAAATAGGGCGTGGGCAGACAGCAGATTTCTGCTTCGTCGATTTGTATCCGTCTCTTTTCACCCGAAAGCCCGCCGAAAGCGGGCTTTCGGATTTTGACGCTTCCAGGGGAACCATCTGCTATACCCTGTCGTTCCCAATGACAATAGAAGGAGCTGTTCACATGGAGCCAACACACAACGTAGTGGGGTGGTTCGAGATTCCTGTACGCAACATGGACCGCGCCGTGAAATTCTATGAGACTCTTTTCGACTTCAAGCTTCAGCGGCAGAAGATGGGGGAATTTGATATGGCCTGGTTCCCCTGGCTGCAAACGGGCGTCGGCTCTCCAGGTTCACTTGTTCATTCCCCTGAACATTACACCCCATCGGACAAGGGCACACTCGTGTATTTCACTGCCTTTTCTGGCGACCTGAACAACGAGCTCGGACGCGTCGAAAGAGCTGGAGGGAAGGTGCTGCGTACCAAGACCCTCATCACCAAGGATATCGGTTACATGGCGCTGGTCCTGGATACCGAAGGCAACCGCATCGCGCTCCACTCGCGAACGTGAGACTACGTGATTGGACAGGATATGCCCGCAGGCCGGCCACGAGCCTATGATACACATCCCCAGCCCGCGTTCACCTTCGGCGAACTCCAGTCGGGACGTTATTGTCTGATTCCCCTCTCGCCGTGCCGTCGGCAATGAGAGAGGTGGGTGGTAACGTCCAGGCACCTTTTGGCCCCGGACTTTTGCTGAGCCATCGCGAAAGTCCGCTTGTTAGAGGCATGCCACTGAGCGAGTGGCGCCGAAGGCGCCGCGAGTCGAAGCCCTTCGATTGTNNACGAGTCGAGGGGCGGGGTGTGTACCCCCCTGACCTCCATAGCCTATAGTCTGCCACCGATGATCTCTGAAAGAGTAACGTTGACTTTGAATTTAACGCGTTGAACATCCCTCCTTGAGATCGATAGTCCTTTTCCATATCTTTGCGTCGAATCGGAAGCTTCAACGCTCTTTCACGTTCTGCGCTCGTCCACAGATGGGCATCGGTCGGCTGACCGTCCAAATACTTGCGCCGGTTTTCGTCCTCGTCATCACCTGCAGCCTGACCATGGCGCAGGTCCTGCCGTTCCGTTTCTATTCCATGAGGAACGGTCTCCCCTCCAACAACATCACCGCCCTTTGCCAGGATTCCCTTGGTGACATTTGGATCGGGACAAATGACGGCGCCTCCATGTTTGACGGCCGGGAATTCCATCCGTTTGGGTTGCGTGAAGGCCTGAGCCACCAGCGGGTGAACGATCTGATAAGCGACCGGGAGAAAGCCGGGTGCGTCTGGATCGGCACCGAGGATGGGCTCTGTCGCTACGAACATGGCCGCCTCTCAGTCGTCTACGGTCCTCCGCTTCACCCGGCAAGCGCTATCAACGCGCTCTTTCAGGATCACGCGTACAGGCTCTGGTTTGCCGTGAACGACACCTTGATGTGCTATGAATCTGGCTCGGTGCGGACGTTACCCACACCTCAGCCACTGCAGGGAACCGGACAGATTTGTGAGACCGGTGATAGCCTAATCTGGATCAGCCATGCAAGCGGACTATTCTGCTACTCGCTCCGTGCAAAGAGCTGGATCATCGCGTCGTCAGGACCCCTGCGTAATCATGGGAAGAGATGTATGGGAGTGGACCGGCACGGTGATCTCTGGGTGCACCGGTTGAGCGATGGGGGGGAGTACTCGACAATCCTTCGTATCAGCGGAACGAACATCCTGGAGCGGCGCCGACTATCGGCCCGTCCGGGCATTGCCTTTCTTGTTGATGACGGGGAAGGTGGCCTCATCGTCGGTTCTAGTGCGGGTGTCGAGCGCATGCTGATCGCGGACTCGGTATCGATCCTCCATCCACATATCACATCTGAAAATGGACTCCCGGAAGACTATCTGCGGACGGCCCTGATTGACAGGGAGGGGAATCTTTGGCTCGGCACGAACGCTCGAGGTATCGCGACGCTCTCCGACATGAGCGTTGTCAGGATCCCGCTCCATGGCATGGAGTCCGGGTACCGCTCGACTGTTGCCTCTGTCGATCTGCACGACCATCTGTGGGTGATATCCAGGGAGACGCTCGTCGAAGTGTTCTCTGACCGGAAACAGCGATGGCAACTCGCCACCCACCCGCTCACCGAACCGGCGGTTTCCCTCGAGGTGGACCGTCATGGCTACCTCTGGATTGCCTTCCGCAACGGGAGTTTGTCGCGCTACGCCATTCAACTGAGCGGCGAAGGCAGGGCGACCCTCATTCAGACAGCGCAGTTCAACGCGGGGCGTGATTTTCCCGCCGGCTTTCCGGTCACGTTCACGCTTGACAACAGGGACAGGGTCTGGTACGCGATTAGCGGAGTGGGTCTCTGTCTGCTCGATCCTGCATCGAAGATTCCCCTGGTCAACACATTTGACTCCGCCGCCGGAATACCGGAAAACTACGTCCGGACTCTCCTCGCGGACTCTCATGGTCGGCTTTGGTGGGGCTCCTATTCGGATGGGCTTTCGTACCTGACGATTACTCATCCGACCACCTCCGTTCGGACGCCCCTGTCGATCGAGCAGCGAATCCGTTCACTGCTGGAGGATCGCTCTGGCAACATCTGGGTGGGGACGCGATCGGGAGGATTGGCTGTCTTTGACGGTACAGCATGGCATGTCGTGACCGTTCGCGAAGGTCTTCCGAGCAACACCATCTGGGGAATGTCACAGGATTACAACGGACATATCTGGCTTGCGACAGCGGCGGGCGCCGTCCGGGTCGACAGTTTCTCACCGCTCAGAATCCACCGTAAGCCAGAGCTCTCCCGCGATGGGACGTTTGCGACAGGGAGCTTTCGGGTGGGAAAGCTCTGGTTCCTCACCGTGGAGGGAATTACAGTCTATGACCCTGTGCGCGAAAGAAAAGCACTGCCGCCGCCGAAAATCCACATCACGGGCCTCCAGGTTAACGGAACGTCTGTGGAGTTTGCCGGCACAGTCTCGCTACCTGCAGGGCGGAACACCTGCACGATCGACTTTGTCGGACCGAGCTTCATGGAGGAACGGGAGGTTCTCTATCGATACAGAATGAGACCCCAGGACACGGCCTGGGTCGGACCCGTTTCTACTCCGCGCGTAACGTTCGGCTCTCTCCCTAGCGGAGAACACCTTTTTGAGGTTGAGGCAATCAACGCGGCCGGCATGTACAGTATGCAGCCCGCGCGCCTGTCCATCACGATCGTCCCCCCATTCTGGACCCGCGATTGGTTCATCGTTCTCCTGATGGGTCTTTTGATCCTGGGAGTTACGGGTACCATCCGCGCGCTGGAGCTGCGGAAAATCCGGGAGCGAATGCGGCGCCTCGAACAACAGCAAGCCCTCGAACGCGAGCGGCTTCGTATTGCGCGGGATATGCATGATCAGATCGGGTCCACACTGACTGAAATTGCGATCCTCAGCGAACTGGCACGGCAACCTGCGCTCGGTAGCGGTGAAGCTGGCCGCCATTTGAGTTCAATAGCAGGAAAGTCACGGGAAGTGCTCGACAATATCGGCGAGATTATCTGGGCGATCAATCCCCGGAACGACCAGCTGGACAATCTTGCGGCCTATGTTCGGAATTTCGTGCTCAGGTACACAGAAACCGCCGGGCTCGGGTGCGACCTCGACATCCAGGATCCAATGCCGACTGCTCACCTCTCGGTGGAGCTGCGGCGAAATATCTTCCTGGTTGTAAAGGAAGCGATACACAACGTCGTAAAACATGCGGGGGCAACACGGGTTGTCATCCGGCTAAAGGTTGCAGACTCCCGCCTCGAGCTCACTATCGCTGACGATGGGAGAGGATTCGATGCGTCCACTGCCCGACCGGGTGGGAACGGTCTGACCTCCATGAAGCAGCGGGCGGCGGATGCAGGAGGATCGCTGCGAATCGAATCCGAATCCGGGCGGGGAACATCGCTATACCTCATTTTCGGTATTGCGAAATCAGCAGGGAAGAAGTAGCTTCACCCATGACGATCACCGTTGGCATTATTGAAGATAACGAGCAGATCCGTGAGGGATTGGCAGTCCTGATTAATGGCTCACCAGGGTTTTCCTGCGTTGCCACGGCGCCGTCGGCTGAGGAGGGGCTTCAAGTCTTGCCGAAAAAGCGGCCTGATGTGGTCCTGATGGATATCAACTTGCCAGGGATGTCCGGCATCGAAGCTGTCCCACGGCTCAAAGAGCTGCTCCCTAATGCGCAAATCATGATGCTTACCGTCTACGAGGACGACGAGAAGATCTTTCGGTCACTCGTTGCCGGGGCAGCCGGATATGTGCTGAAACGGACGCCGCCGGCTGAGCTGCTCGATGCGATCCAGTCCATCCATCATGGCGGATCGCCCATGTCGGATCAGATCGCCCGTCGCGTCGTGGAAGTCTTCAGGGCGATGGGCGCCTCAGCCGCAGAGACGGAAAACCTTTCACAACGAGAACTTGAGATCCTCTCCTCTGTCGCAAAAGGGAATCGCGACAAAGAGGTGGCTGACCAGCTCTTTCTGAGTGTTGAGACTGTCCGCACCCATTTGCGAAACATCTACAAGAAACTCCATGTCCGCTCCCGAACTGAAGCGGTTTTGAAATACCTCAGTCGGTAGCCGCCGCGTCAACGTCTAGGCCTCCCGCCTCCAAATTACCTCAAATTCGGTATTGCCCGGACCTCCACCTCTTGGTACATTCATCCCGCGCGCGAATGCTAATCCTTCTCCGCCCCTGGTGCAGTGCACCGGAGTGGCTTGCCCGGGCGCTGCGATCATTGTGACTCTGAATGAGGTACGAGAATGCACGCGAAGTGTCAATTCACTCAATCCTACCACTACGTTGTGAGGGTTTCCATGAAACGTTTCATCATTCAGTCAATTGGAATAGGGGTTCTGCTTTCCCTGTTCCTTGTCTCGTGCGAAAGGAACACCCAGGGACCAGTTGATAACTCGGGAGCCAGCCCGGCTGCCGCCCTGAGCAAGGCGGGATGGAATCAAGATTCACCCGCGGGCGTCTCGGTATTTGCCTCAGGTCTGAACGGTCCTCGCGGCCTAAAGTTCGGACACGACGGGTACCTGTATGTTTCCGAAGCAGGTCTTGGTGGTACTGCATCCTCAACCGGGTGCGAGCAGGTTATCCCACCTGTTGGACCCTACACCAACGGGCCAACCGCTCGCATTTGTCGAATCAGCTCAAAAGGAGAGGTGTCGACGGTGGTGGACGGTCTCCCCTCTGGAAAAAACGCGATGGGTGACTTGCTCGGGGTGAACGATGTGGCCTTCATCGGCAATAGACTCTATGGCCTGCTCTCCGGAGGAGGGTGCTC
Source organism: Ignavibacteria bacterium UBA6906 (assembly GCA_002451155.1). Lineage (GTDB taxonomy): Bacteria > Bacteroidota > Ignavibacteria > UBA10030 > UBA6906 > UBA6906. The sequence continues at coordinate 1,900 of DKBG01000005.1, read as the reverse complement.
CCATGGGAGGGCGGATGTCCCCGCCTCGGTCATTCGCGTTGGAGGGAACGGCGACTGGTCAGTCGTGGCCGATCTGAGCACGTACCAGCAAGGCAATCCGGTGGCACACCCCGAAGAGGATGATTTCGAACCGGATGGATCATGGTACAGCATGATCACAGTCGGCGACGATCTTTTCGCAATTGAGCCAAACCATGGTGAGCTCGTCAAAATCGATCCAGAGACCGGTAAGATCACCCGCGTCGCGGACATTTCTGCGAGTCAGGGGCATATCGTCCCGACGGTTGTTGTGTACCACGGGGGCTCTTTCTACGTCGGCAACCTGAACACATTTCCGATTGCGCCGGGAGGTTCAAAGATCCTGAGAATCTCAAGACAGGGGAATGTTGAGGTCTGGGCAACAGGATTTACGACCGTCCTCGGACTTGCATTCGGTAGAGGAGGAGAGCTGTATGTCCTCGAGAGTACCACCTCGGCAGGCTTTCCCACTCCCAATACCGGTCGGGTAGTCCGTGTGAACAAGAGTGGCCCGAACGACGTGATTGCGGATGGTCTCTTCTTCCCCACAGGAATGACAGTCGGACCTGATGGCGACCTCTTTGTCTCCAACAGGGGTTTCGGACCGCCAATCCCGGGATTCGGCGAAATCCTTCGCATCGGGCTACTTCACGGAAAGGGTGAGGGTGAAGATCACCACGGAGAAGATGACNNTGGCCGGATGCATCGCGGGAATCATGAACTCGATCGCCGGGGGGGGAACACTTGTGACTTTTCCCTCCCTCGTGTTTGTCGGCGTTCCCTCCATCCCCGCGAACGCCACAAGCACGATCGCGCTCCTGCCCGCGACACTGGCCAGCGCGGTCGGATACCGGAAACAGGTCGGCACCGTTGCCCGCTGGCTGAAACTCTTCGCGCCGGTTAGCCTTCTGGGCGGCCTGATCGGGGGGATCCTTCTCGTGCAAACACCCACAAGGGTCTTCGACTGGCTCGTACCGTTCCTCATTCTCTTTGCCACGATTCTGTTCATGGCCCACGGGTCGTTCCGTCGGTTTTTCGGCAGCCGGGTTGCGCAGGCGCATGGGAAAGAGCCCTCGCGCAACTGGATCATTGGCTCGGTCCTTTTTCAGTTCGCCGTGGCGGTGTATGGCGGGTACTTCGGGGCGGGAATCGGAATCCTTATGCTCGCCTCGCTCGGGATGCTCGGGTTCGAGGATGTCCACGAAATGAACGCGCTGAAGGTCCTGATGGGATTTCTGATCAATGTTGTTGCGGCTGGCTATTTCATCATGAGCGGGCTCATCCACTGGCAGGCGGCAGGGATCATGATGATCGGCACGATTGCGGGCGGGTATCTCGGGGCCCACTTCGCACAGCGAGTCTCCCAGGATCTCGTTCGTCGCACTATCACCGTCGTGGGTCTCATTATCGCCGGGGTGATGTTCTATCGCCGCCTGATGTAAATCCGCGAATAGCGTGCTCCCGCCTGAGCATTGTCAAAGGTCAATGTCCATCGTCTGTCTATTTTCTGAATGAAAAGGCGCCATACATTTTCCGCTACCCTCGAGAAATCAACCAACAAGCTCTGGGGAGCTCATCTCATCGTTCCGGCATCGATTGCGGCTGCCGTCACTCGTGACGGTTCTCGCCGTGTTCTCTGCAGTCTGAACGGGGCCGAAGAGCGCCAGTGCGCGCTTGTCCGCTATGCCAAAGGCACTCTGGTCGTCACGGTGAATAAAAAACTGCGGGAGAGCCTCCGTGTTGAAATGGGTGAAAGACTGCAGGTACGGCTGTGCAAGGATAAAAGCAGGTACGGGTTGCCCCTGCCCGAAGAGTTCAAGGGACTTCTTTTGCAGGATGCGGAGGGGAATCGGTATTTTCATGCTCTGACGGCGGGCAAACG
>DKBG01000095.1 GCA_002451155.1 Ignavibacteria bacterium UBA6906 | reverse complement strand
AAACGGCTCATCCAGCAGAATGAATTTCGGTTCTGTTGCCAGAGCACGGGCAATCTCGGTCCGCCGGCGCTCGCCACCGGAAAGCATGTAGCCCTTGCTCCTGGCAATATGTGCAATATTGAAATCCTTCATCAGACGCTCTGTGCGTTCCTTCCGGGCCTGTACCGGCAGGTTCGTCATCTGAAGAACGGAGAGGATATTCTCTTCTACCGTCATCTTCCGAAAGACTGAGGCCTCCTGAGGCAGGTACCCGATCCCGCGGCGAGCCCGCTCGTACATCGGAATTGCCGTGATCTCCTCGTCGTTCAGGAAGACCCTTCCCTCGTTCGGTTTGACCATCCCTACGATCATATAAAAGGTGGTCGTCTTCCCGGCCCCATTCGGGCCAAGGAGTCCCACCACCTCACCCCTTCTGACTTCCACGCTTACGTTCTTGACGACGGTCCGCTTTTTATACCGCTTCACGAGTGCGTCCGACCGGAGGGTTGCAGTGGCATCCGTGCGCTGATCATTCATGGACTTGGATACTCCTTTGCAGGTTGCGCTGCGCCGGGACGGATCCGGGAGACCAGAAGGGCATCTGCGGACGGTCGGTCCGCCAGACAAACCCGGGGATTTTGAAATCCGCCTCCCTCCCCGCGACGAGGTTCTCAGGGACGTACTGTCCTTCAACTCCCCCATACACACGCACGGTTCGGACTCTGCCCTCCTGGAACGAGAGGACGATCCGGTCTCCACTGGCCGTGTTCAATCCGTTCCCGGCCGAATCGTCGTATACATAGTAGATGCTGATCGCGCGATCAATCACATCTATGCTGTTCAGCGCCTTGTCCGCAAAGTGCATGTGCAGTCGCCCGCCCCGAAGCTGATCGAACCGGGCCGGATACGCGCTGTCGCTTTGAGAGATGGCGACTGCGTCCCCGATTACATCGACGCGGAAGAGTGCTTTCCCCCGAAGGTAGATGTCGATGGAGTCCCCGTTGATCTGTGTGCGATCATACCAGACAACCGGCGAACGGCGGAGGTGCATGCTGTCGCCCCCCGCAAAGTACACTGCCCGGCCGCCCAGGGCGGCAAGCCCCCTGCGCACGATGCGGACACTGTCCGTGGCAACAAAGCGCCTCAGAGAATCATTCAGGGCTTCCATGCGCAGACTCCGGACGGTAAGCGTGTCAGTCGATGCGGATGAGCTATCGATCTGAACGAGCATGGGGTCACGTGTCATGAGACTGTACCCCAGGGGGGCATCGTGCACAAGGTGCCCTCCGGTGATTACCGTGCGGTCAGGATGGTGCCGTACGATGACGTTCCCGGTCACCACAGAACGCTGCCCGTCGCGAAAGTATGTAAGCGAGTCCCCTGTCACGGTGGAGAGGCTGTCACGGACGGTGACACGATTCCTGAAGTACGCCGTCCGCTCTTCGATGAAATATTCACCTTCCTCAGCGGTCAGCACCGTCCGCCCGTCATCAAGACGGACGCCCCCAAATCCCTCCGCGCGCCGTTCATCCCGGTAATAGTTGGCCCGCGGAGCGTACAGCGTCACGCTGTCCTCACGGACAATCACATGGCCGGAAAGCACGATTTTTCCACTGAGGACAAACTGCAGCGCGCTGTCACAGAACAACCTGACGTTCTCCTGTGCCATCCGAACGCTGCCAACAAGCTCACGTACCTCCTGCCCGTCAATACTCCGGCCGATCAGGTTATCCGCGTTCTCGAGAACAACCACTTTCGGCTCCTGGCCCATCGCCCTGAACAGCGGGGCAGTGAAGAGGAGAATCGCGGACGCGACACCTATCGTTCGAAGGGCGAGCCTATTCATCGGTAACCGCCTGCCCTGTTACCCGCGAGATACGGTAATTCTTCAGGGACTGGTCGCTGATGAGACCGTGTCCCATGATATGCTCCGTGGAGGATTTGATCTCCACAAACGCATCGGTATGGATCTTCCGGTCCGAATTCCTCCAGAAGAGGCTGTCCGTCTTCAGTGTCGTGCCGCTATCCGACACGACGACAACATCCTCATGCGCCTCGAAATCCCTCGTCCGGTCGTTGACCCGGCCCCGCCGCGCGGTCAGCACCGATGAGTGTTCTCCCATGTCATTAAAGAAGTCGACGTGGACGCTGTCATCCAGAAGGGTGTACGCCTCCTCGGAATACACGGCGATGTGGCCGGCCCAGAGCACAGCGCGCACCCGGGCGGAATCCGTGAAGCGAATCGTGCTGTTCCAGCTCTCCTGATCGGCAATTTTGAGGTGAGCCAGGGGAACCACTTCCGGCCGGATCTTCTCCTCGCAGGCCGAAAACAGACAGGCCACGCCAACGCAGAATATCAGAATCCTCATCCCCGCTCATCCCTTCCGAGGCCCGCTTTCACGAGATCATGGAGATGCACCACACCGGCAGCAACGTGTCTCTCATCCACGACAATGATCTGGGTGACTTTGAATGCTTCCATCTCCTGAAGGACGACGTAGGCAAGCGATCCCATACGAGCTGTCTTGGGGTTTCGGGTCATCACGGCGCCCGCCGTAAGAGAGGATATATCGTTGTGTTTCTGCAGCAACCGCCGGAGGTCTCCGTCCGTGATGACACCTTCCAGAGTCCCGTCACGTTTGACGACACACGTACATCCGAGCCGCTTCGAGCTGATCTCAAAGATGGCGTCACGCAGCGGGACATCGGCAGTGACTCGGGGAACCTCCGCCCCGGTTGTCATGAGTTCATCCACTTTCAGCAAGAGTCGCTTGCCCAGTGTGCCACCCGGGTGATAGAGCGCAAACTCATCGGCCTCGAATCCCCTCCGGTCGAGCAGCGCAACAGCGATCGCATCGCCGAGAGCGAGGGTTGCAGTGGTCGATGCAGTCGGGGCAAGATCGTGCGGGCAGGCCTCCACCTCCACGGACGCGTCCAGCGCGACTTCCGACTCTCTGGCAAGCTGGGAGTTCAGCTTCCCCAGAATGGAGATAATCGGAACGCCAATCCTCTTGATCATGGGCAGGAGCGCGTTTATTTCCCTGGTTGCCCCGCTCTTCGACACGCACATGACGACGTCATCCCTTCTGACGATCCCCAGATCACCGTGGACCGCATCCCCGGGATGAAGGAAGACGGAGGGGGTTCCTGTGGAATTCAGCGTGGCAACGATTTTGCGCGCGATGATTCCCGATTTACCAACCCCGGTCACAATCACGCGCCCCCTGCACTGTTCCAGAAGATCCACCGCCCGGCCAAACGACTCGCCGATCCTCTCCTCCAGTGCAGCGACAGCCCTCCCTTCGATGCGAATGACTTCCCTGCCTTTTGCGATCGCTCTGCCAGTGTCATCCATGCGACTTGCCCCGTTGAAAGAGTTCCGCCAGCCGATCCCGGAAGCCCCGCGACGGCTGAACCTGCGAGGGGACGTCCAGCGACACGCGCCGGCGAACCGTGTTGTACGATATGAACGCACTGCGGAGATCCGCATCCGGGTAGCCTTCATGCTGCTCGAAGAACCGGTCCGCGCGAAGCGCAACCTTCGGATCGCGTATCCCCAGAAGAAGCATCAACTCATTATGATAGCCGGTCACCGGCAACGGGAGGTTCATTCCCGTTTCTGCGTCGTACAGCCAGAGACGCCGGTCAGCCGGAGCGACGATAAGGGTCCGCACGCTGTCGAGGCGAACCTCCCGGACCGGCAGCCCGGTTGCGGGCGATGGTTCCCCCGGGCGCCAGGTGGAATACGTCCATCGACGTTTTTCTTCAAAGTGGTCGGGAATCGGCTCTCCGTGCAACGACACGATTTCGACGTCGATCTGACCGCCCGCAATTTCCCGCACGGTGACGGTAAACCTGTCGCGAGTCGTCTCAACAATCCCGTACGCAATAACCGGAGGGAGCAGCGAGTTGAGATCGGGAATGCTGCCAGCTTCGCCGAGCAGGAAATTCCCTTCTCCCCTGCGTCCAGCCCCGATTACCTGAAGAATGCCGAGATGCTCTCGATAGGCGGCGTACCCCGGCCGGTCTCCAGGAAGAACGGATTCAAGGAGGTCCCGCTCCTTGTCGCGGAGAACCCGTGGGTAGGCTGCCATGGCATTCAGAATTGCTTTACCAGTCTGTCGATGCGTGTGGCCTGGTCAAGGAGCCGGTCGAGGAGATCAAGTCTCAGCTGACTTGCCGCGTCACTGAGCGCGCTCGGAGGATCAGGGTGAACTTCCACGAACAGGCCGCTGATCCCTACCGCCACACCCGCCCTGGCTATGGGAAAAATGAATTCCGGCCGGCCACCTGATTGTCCGGCACCGCCTTCCCCACCCGGCAGCTGCACAGAATGTGTGGCGTCAAGAACAACGGGGTACCCCATATCCGCCATTACCCTGAGCGATCGCATATCGACGACCAGATTGTGATATCCGAATGTTGTCCCCCGTTCCGTAAGCAAGACACGCCTGTTCCCCGTCCCGAAAACCTTTTCAGCCGCGTGCCTCATATCCTCGGGGGCCATAAACTGCCCCTTCTTGATATTGACTGCTCGACCGGTTCGACCTGCCGCCTCAAGGAGTTCAGTCTGGCGGCAGAGGAACGCTGGAATCTGCAATATGTCCGCCACATCCGACGCACTCACTGCTTCTTCCGCAGTGTGGATGTCGGTCAGGATTGGCAGATCGAATTGCCGCTTTGTTTCGGCCAGAATCCCCAGGGCCTCGTCGATACCCAGCCCGACGAATGAGCTGGAGCTCGTCCGGTTCGCCTTCTTGTAGGATGATTTGAACACGGCAGGCGTACGGTACTTTGCAGCGACCTCTTTGATGCGCTCCGCTGTTCGTAGGATGAGATCCCTGCTTTCGACCACGCAGGGACCGGCTATAAGCACAAGAGGATGTTCCGCGCCTATCGGTATGTTTGCGACTTGGACCATCATGATCCGCTCCCCTGAGACCAAGACGAAAAATCGTTCTAAAATAGTAAATTCCCAGGGACAATCAAAGACGGGGCTAAGGCACCGTCCAACCCCGTTCCCCCATCCGGATACGACCGATCTGGGCCGACGGGGGCCGCCGAGGTACATACCTTTTCACTCTGAAAATCCGTATTCTGGATTCCATGCGAATCTCAAAACAAGTCTGATGGAAACCAGATACCGGGCATACGCGAAAATCAATCTGGGGCTAGAGGTTCTCCGGAAACGTCCCGACGGCTACCACGATATCCGAACGGTCTTTCACCGGATCGACCTGTTCGATGAAATCGGCCTTGAGCCAGCCGCGCGGATCGAGCTTGTGACGGAGGGCAGGGATGTACCCGTTGACGGAGACAATCTCTGTCTGAAGGCAGCGTACTTTTTGCGAGAAGCGGTCGAGACCTCCTCAGGCGTCCGGATCCATTTGCGCAAGACGATCCCAGTTGGCGCCGGGCTCGGCGGGGGCAGCGCTGACGCTGCTGTCATCCTCCGTACCCTCCCGAACGCGTGGGAACGAACCGTGGAGGACACGCGGCTACACGACATCGCGCTGAGGCTCGGCTCTGATGTGCCGTTCTTTCTCGGAGAGGATTCTGCCCTCGGACTGGGACGCGGGGAAAACCTCCGTCGGTTCTCCCTTGATATTCCGTACACGATCCTTCTGTGCAATCCCGACATTCACATCTCCACCGCGTGGGCATATTCCCAGGTTTCACCGGTCGAGCGGCCTCCGAACGATGACCTGGTCGATCGGGTGAAACAGGGCATGAATGACCCGTCGATACTCGTCCGGGGTGTCGTCAACGATTTCGAGATCCCCGTGTTCCGGGCATATCCGGCGGTGCGGGACCTCAAAGAGGGGATGTTCGCCGCAGGAGCTCCGTTCGCGCTGATGTCAGGGAGCGGGTCATCTGTGTACGGGTTCTTTTCCGATGAAGAGGTCGCAACCCGCCATGCAGAGCGTCTTCGTTCCAAAGGATTTTGGGTTTCCGTCACTCCCCCGCATTTCCGGCCCCCGTCCCTGTGAGCGGAACACGCCGCCGTACTGTAGCAGCGCTTCACCTTGCTTCTCGGCGACCTTCTGGATATATTCACCGAAAATGACTGCAATGCCCCGCTCCCCTGCCAGGATTACCCGGCTGATTCTCTTCCTCGCCTGCCTCGCCGCGCCGGTCATCATCGCACAGGAACGGCCTCACCCGGACTCGACCGCTCCAGGGCCCCCGGTGAATTCCGGAGTGCCGCAAGATTCTCTGAGGGACCTCCGAGGTGATTCGCTTTCGACTGATTCCCTGTTTGTGCCTTTCTTCCCTCCCGCTGCGGGCTCTCTCGAACCAGGACGTTTCGCGGGAACCAGTCTGGGCACTGACAGTCTCGAGTGGTTCGGGGCACGGTACACCGGAGACTTCCTCGGCTGGATTCCAGGGATCTTCCCCATGGAACAGAGCTCCGAAGGCCAGTACAGCCAGATTTCTTTTCGCGGCGCCGACTGGAGGGGGACATCCGTGACACTCGACGGGAGACCGGTCACCGATCCGGCGACGTCGCTCTACAATCTCTACCAGAGCTCCCCGGCGGCATACGATCAGATCGAAATTGTGACGGGCCCACGCTCCTTTCTCTACGGCCTGCAGGGAGTCGGAGCCGCCATAAATCTCGTATCCAGCGACTACTCAACGTTCCGCCCGTTCACCCATCTTGTCTACTCGGAGGGACCTGACGGCTACGGGCTCTTCGACGGCACCTATTCCCAGAACATCAGCAGACGATCCAATGTTTCCATCGGCATCCGTCGTCAGGGAACGGACGGAACATTTCCGAACAGCATGTACGAAGGGTGGAACGTCCGGGCGAAGTTTCGCTCCCATCTGTCGCGGACCGTCACGCTGGTGCTTTCCGATTTCTATACGAGCTCCCGGACCGATCTCAACGGAGGAATCGACGCCGCACGAACGCAGGCGGGCGATCTGTACGACCCCAAGAACGCGGTCCTGAAGAACACCGATGCATATGAGAAGGTGGAGCGCCACGATCTCGCGTTATCCCTTACCGGGGCGTTTGCCCGCGACAGCATCACCATCACCAGGCTCACCCTGTACTATTCCAACAGTCTGCGCGAGTATCGCGACGAAGAGAATCGTACGCTCCCAAACGGAATTCTGATCCGTTCCGACCATCGTTCCTCCTGGTCCGGAGCGAGTCTCACGCAGACATTCCTGGCAGGACCCCTCTCCTTCAGCGCAGGTGGAGAAATATTCGGGAGGCAGAGTGAGGGCAGCCCGAACCTGGGCCGCCAGCAACATCCGGGCGGGAACCTGTGGGGTCGCGTAGAGATCACCCCCGGCAGATCGGCCCGGCTCTCTGCATTCGCCCGCATGGAGCATCTTCTTGGAAGCACATTCACGGGGTTTGGCGGCGACATCTCTCTGGGAATTTCGCCTCTCTGGACAATTTTTGGAGGCGTTTCAGCGGCGGAGAGACCCCCAAATTTCTTCGAGCTCTTCTGGACGGATAGCACTGTCCGACGAAGCACTTCTCCGTCCGCAGAACACCATCTGCAGGCCGAAATTGGGATGGAGAACAGCGCGACCGACCGGTTCCATCTGCGTGCGGCAGCGTTCGCCAGGAGGATTTCCGATGCGATTCAACTGAGCCCGTATGGCGAGTCCCGGTTCGTCTTCCCCGGCGTCGAGATCACTCAGGGCGGTGTGGAGACCTACTATGGGCTTGATGCCTCCCTGAATCTCAGAGTCTGGTGGATTTCGCTGGAAGCCTCCGGCACGCTTACTCTTCACGCCGGTGAGGGGGATTCTCCTCCCAGGTTTCCGAAAGGGTACGCCAGGGGGGGACTATTTTTCCGGCATCTCCTCTTCTCGGACAATCTTGATCTCAAGGTCGGGATCCAGGGAAGGCTTGCCAGTTCATTTCGGGGTGATCTATTCAACCCCGAAGCGGCGACGTTTGTTCGGAACCTGTCCGGCGCGGCCATCGGAGGAGCCGGGTCATTCGACCTGTTGCTCATCGGCCGTATCAATGATGCATACGTCCACTTTGTCTGGGAAAACCCGGTCGGACTTCAATATCTGACAGAAGCGTATTACCCCGGTTTTGCCGGTGGATTCCGATTTGGTGTTTCCTGGACGTTTCTCGATTGATGCAGCACAGACCCGTGATCTCGGTTTTCGGCAGCTCCCGGCCCGCTCCGGGAGACCCGATGTATGCAATCGCAATGGAGCTGGGGGAAACTCTCGCCCGTTCCGGATTCACGGTGTGTAACGGCGGGTATGGCGGAATCATGGAGGCCTCATCACGCGGTGCACGGAACGCAGGCGGGAAGACCATCGGAGTGCTGTGCAGCTTCTTTTCCGGTCGTCCCCCTCATCCCTGGTCCGATGAGCTGCATATGACCGATTCATTGCTGGCCCGGCTCGAGCAGCTGATAACTCTGGGCGACGGCTACATTATTTTGAAAGGAGGAACCGGGACGCTCCTCGAATTCGCGGCCGTCTGGGAGCTGATGAACAAGAAGTTCATGCATGAGAAGCCGATTGTCTTGCTTGGCAGGTACTGGGACAATCTGGTCGACACGCTCCGCGAGGAACTCGCATGGGAAGGGCTGGAGGACTGCACGCGCTATGTGAGGGTGGCGGAATCACCCGCCGATGCCGTCAGGATTCTCCGGGAGAAACTCCTCACATCATAAGGGAGAACGAGCATGCCCACTGAAAAGAAGGGCAGGGAACTGATCACACTGCTGGTGCTTCAGCTCGACGAAGCGTTCAACCGCAAATCCTGGCATGGCACCAACCTTCGTGGATCGCTTCGCGGAATCTCTGAGCGGGAGGCAGTCTGGCGGCCGCGGACGGGCAGGCACAACATCTGGGAGGAAACACTTCACGCTGCGTACTGGAAATACGCCGTTCGCAGACGTCTCTCCGGGGAGCAACGTGGCACTTTCCCTCTGAAGGGAAGCAACTGGTTCCGCAGTCCGGGCCCCGGAGTGCCGGCGACATGGCAGGAGGCCGTCCGGATCCTCGAAACGGAACACAGGCTTCTCCGGCTCGCTGTGGCATCATTGCGGGACAGGGATCTGACGAGAAAGCCTGGAGACGGCCACACCTCGAATCGGACGCTGATCACAGGGATCATTGCGCACGATCTCTACCACGCCGGACAGATCCAGCTGCTCAAGAGACTTCTCCGGGGATGACCGGCCGGACCGGGGCCTTCAGCCGTGCTGCCCGCTCCGCACCCTCCTCTCAAGCTGATCAAGCGTCTTCTCCGCTGCCGCGTCCCAGGTGAATTCCGCGGCGTAGTTGATCGACCCGTGAGCGAGTGTGTCCCGGAGTCCTGGATTCTGCAAGACATTGACCAGTCGTTCGGCGAGCGCGACATGATCGCCGTAGGGGTAGAGCAGACCTGTTGTCCCGTCCCGCACTGAGTCCCGGAGCCCCGGAACGTCACTGGCCACAACCGGCGTCCCGCATGCGTTTGCCTCTGTCGTCGTCATTCCCCATCCCTCTTTTGCGGATGTGGCAACAGCGACCCATACTTTCTGCATCCACTCCACCTGCTCCTCTGCCGCCACGAACCCGGTGAACTGAACCGCATCTGAAAGGCCGAGTTCCTGTGCCAGGGATTCCAGCCGGGTGCGGTCATCCCCATCTCCGACCATGACCGCCCTCAGGTCATAGATTGTCTGCCGCGCGAGCACCATCGCACGTAACAGCACATCCACACTCTTGTATCTCTTCAGCCGCCCGAAATGGCCCACAAGAGGGGTTGCACTCTTTGGAACTCCTGTCACGCGGAAGGTCGAGTGGTCGACCGCGAGATTCACGATACTGATCCGTTCCGCGGTAAACCCCCGGCTTGAGAAATCATTGTAGGTGCTCGGAGAGCTGAGTACAAACGGCGTTCCTGCCGCGCGGTAGACCCGAAGGGCGAGAGCTTCCATTCCATACACGTACGCCGCAATTGCCGGGTTCGCTTCGATGAATATGCTCTTGCCAAAGAGATGATGGCAGATTCCCAGAATGGGCTCACGGACAAACAGTGGAGTCATGAAGGGAATTTTGTTCATCTCATCGACCACCAGATCGAACCCCATCCGGCGGAATCGTGTCCGGTACGCATAGGGAACCTGATAGTTAAAGAGATTGCGGCCACCTTGCCGGATAATCCGGATCCCGTCCCTCACCTCGTCCGGGCTGGCCCCAGGGTAGCTGGAGCAGAAGAGCGTAATTTCATGGCCCAGGGAGGCGATGCGGGAGAACACCTGATGGAAGTGAACTTCCGCCCCGCCGGCGAGGGGATTGTCGAGGTCCTGCCAGTTGAAGACAAGTATTCGCATGGGTGGTATCCGGGCGGAGCCGGGGGGAGGATGGTCCCCCCGGCTGGAACCGGCCTACGGCGTGGGACCGGCCTTCTTCGCAGTGTCTGGTGAATCAGCGGAGTGAGCGGCTTTTTCCTGCTCGAGCATCAGAATGCGTTGCCGGATCGTCGGATCGTTCGGGATCATGGTCTGAATCGTTTTCATGAGGTCGATCGCTTTGTCATATTCGCCGCGCATCTCGTAGAGATCCAGGAGTACCCGGTAGGGGTTCCAGTAAGAATTGAGATTGGCCTGGCCGGCATCAATGAGACGCTGGCATGATTCCTCCACTTCGGCCGCAAGATCCTCGAACTGCTGGATCCTGCCGGCGCGATGATAGAATGCCGCGAGATCCGACCCGAGCTCCCATCCGAGAGGCACCTTTGACCGGGGAACGATCTGCTCCATCCTGTCCAGCGCCGCGACGGCCAGTGAGTCATCTTTCTTGACATTCGAGTAATACAACGCAAGTCTGACGAAGGCCGTCCGATAGTTGAGCATGAGGCGGCTGGTGTTCTCGTCGAAATACACATATGGGTCCGCCAGACCCCTGAACTTGTACCCATACTGGGCTTCCCGCGAAAAACCCTCCGGCTCGTCGAACAAATTCTTGCGAAGGATCTCCGCATTCACTCCCAGGAGATTCGGGTCGACTTTCTTCGGCTCAAGCCGGAATGCGAGGCCATCGAACCAGAGGTATTCGTCCAACCCGATCCGACTGTCGGGCGCACAGGTGACCGCAAAGTAGATCGGTCGTTTCCACTGGGTCGTCCGGATGATGTCGAGCACAAGGACGTCCTGGATCCGGATCGCTTTGAGATTCCCGACCTGCATCGAGTTCGGCATATACCAGCTCATCTTTCCCTGGCTGAGGACCGAACTGTCAGTGACTCCGAATTTCTCCGCCACGTCTCGCGGCACCGGTATTTCCATCGTGCGCGGAGTCCACTGGATCGGTTGGATGGCCTCGATGCGCGCATCAGAGATGCTTATCGGGACCGCCTGCGCGTCCGCATAGTAGGGCTTCTCCTTCATCTGTTTGATATACCAGGGCGTGTTGACGAGACTGAGGTTCACTATGCGAACGTCACGCCTGACGCCCTCAACATCCTGCAGGTACCAGAGCGGAAACGTGTCATTGTCTCCGTTCGTGAACAGGATCGCATCTTTCTCGCATGTCTGGAGAATGTTGTACGAATAGTCCCACGCCACGTAGTTACCAGAGCGGTCGTGGCCGAACCAGTTTACCTGGAGCATGCGACCCGGGATGACCAGCGCGAAGAGCGCAAGGGACGCGACCGTAAGCGTCATCGCCGGCTTCGGAGCCTTCACGGATTGACGGAGGAGATCAACAATGCCAACGATACCGACGGCGATCCAGAGGGAGAACACATAGTATGCCCCCACGTAGAAATAGTCGCGTTCCCGCGGCTGCGGCTCCTGTTGATTCTGATAGAGCGCCAGGATTGGGCCCAGGACGATGAACATCGCCAGGAAGATGAGACCGACCTTCCAGTCCTTTTTGAACAGCGTATAGAGACCGAAAAGCCCCACGAGCAACGGAATACCGAAGGTGTCTTTGAGGGAGACTCCGGAGTCCTGGATATCGCTTTCCTGCCCGACATAGTTCCAGCCCAGATATCTGAAGAACATATGGTTGAGCTGATACCGGAAGAGGAAATCCCACTCGCTGGTGTAATTGGTGTACATGCCCTGCTGATGCGGTTCCTGGCTAAACCTGCGAGGCCACATAGGGGCATCGCCGTACTGTTCGCGGCTGAGGTAGGAGACGAGCCGGGCGAGGGTGTTCGGATTATTCTCGTTCATCGGCGGATTCTCGTTCGACCGGATCAACACCGACGTGTACGTTGTGTACCCGATGAAGATCAGCAGGATGGAAAGCAGGGCAACATGCAGGATCTTCTTCTTGTCACGGTACGATGCATACACTCCGTACATGACCGCCAGGATGACCAGCCAGGGAATCCAGGCGATGATCTCACTCTTCTTCCCGCCAAAATCGCCGTCCATCATGCTCGGCAGGTATTTCACGATTCCGGGGTAAATAACCCAGAAAACGCCGCCGGTCAGAAGCATCAAATACACGAAACTCTTGACGGTGAACTGGTACCGCCTGAAATACATAATCATCATAACCGGAACGATCGCCAGCAGGGCGAGAAGATGCACGCCGAGGGAGAGGCCGATCAGATAGGCGATAATCAGGATATACTTCTCCGAACCTTCCTGGCCGTCCCTGTCCTGCCATCGCATCGCCAGCCAGAGAATGGCGGCGAGGAAGAACATGCTCACACCATAGACTTCCGCCTCAATAGAGTTATCCCAGTACGTCGTCCCAAAGGAAAGGGAGAGTGAACCGATCGCGGCCGCGCCGTAGGTAACCAGCCTGTCGAGCATGGATGAGGGCGTTCCGCGAAATCCGACGATGACTTTGACTGTCACGAGATAGAGGAACATAATCCCGATCGCGCTCGCGACGGCGGACACGGCATGCGCCCGAACCGCCTGGTCGGCCGCGAATGGCACCATCATCGCAAGGCGTGTAACGAGCAGGAACAAGGGAGAACCGGGAGGATGGGGAACCTGAAGCATCTTAGCGGCCGCAATGAATTCGCCGACATCCCAGAACACCACTGTGGGAGCGATCGTCAAGGCGTAGACGAGAAGAGCGGCCGCAAACACACCGGCAGCGACAACGCGATTCAGTTTCGCAGGGGACATACCACCCTCATAGACTGGAGTCGATCGGACAGAAGATTTTGAATTGCATAATATAGGCCAAATTCGCTTGATGTGCAACAAATCAGGAAAGGAGCCGCCGTGCGATTTCGTCGCACAACAGATAGCCTTTCGCAGTCAGACGAAGAATATCGCCATTGATCGTCGCGAGACCTCCCTCAAGGAGGCGTAGAATGAAATCGGGCTGCCGCTCCTGAAGGCGAAAACGAAAATCCTGTTCAAACCGGTGAAGATCCAGACCGTCGCTCCGGAGACCGAGGAAGATTCGCTCATTCGCCAGCGACATAATCCCCAGCTCTTCCTGAGCCGCCACCGGCATTCGACCCGCCGCAATTCGCTCCAGATAGGCTGAGAGGCTGGCAATATTCCACCATCGACGGCCTGCCGGCCGGCCCGCATCCCGCCAGAAGGAATGGGCCGAAGGGCCGAACCCGAGGTAGTTCTCATGTGACCAGTAGGCAGAATTGTGGCGGCAACGAAACCCTGGCCGAGCATAGCTCGAGACTTCGTAATGCTCATACCCTTCCCCGGCCAGATACTCCATTGTAAACTCATAGAAGGACGCTTCATCCTCAGGCGATCCCGGGATCACCCTCCCTTCCTCAACCATGCGGAAGAGAGGAGTCTGCGCCTCGACAATCAGACTGTAGGCGGAAATGTGATCCGGACGGAGCCCTACCGCCCTGCGGAGGGTTTCTGCCCATGCCGACAGCGTCTGTCCTGGAAGCGAGTAAATAAGATCAAGGCTGAGATTCATGAACCCCGCCTCTCTCGCATCCCGAACAGCGCGTTCTGCCTCACTGCTGCTGTGGATTCTCGTCAGGAAGCGAAGTTCCTCGTCGTTGAACGACTGGATCCCGATGCTTAACCTGTTCACTCCGAGCGCCCGATACGCCTGGAGTTTCTCTGCCCCCACCGTCCCCGGGTTGACCTCCAGAGTGATCTCGCACGTATCGGAAACATGAAAATGTCTCTGCAGACGTTCCAGAATCGCGCGCAGGTCCCCAGGATCGAGGAGCGACGGCGTCCCGCCGCCAAAGAACAATGTGTCAACCGTCGACTGCACCCCATACTCCCGGTATCCGTCGATCTCCTGAAGGAGCGCACCGACAAACTCCTGCATGCTGGTTCGTGTCTCAAGAGAATAGAAGTCGCAATAGAGGCACTTGTGCTCGCAGAATGGTATATGACAATAGAGGGAAGCCATCGGATCATTCGTCCCGGAGGCCAGTTCTTATCGCACGAGCGCGCCCACCCGATCCCACCGGATGGACGCGAGGGAAGGAAACGACGACGCTCCGGCACTCGCTACTTCGGCTGACCAGTAGACGAGGATCACTTTCCCGACCAGCTGATCTTCCGGTATCGATCCCACCTCCCGGCTATCCATGCTCACCGCCGCGTTATCGCCCATCGCGAAGAAATGGTTTTCCTGGAACATGTAGGTCAGGCGTCGTTCGCCGTCGAGAAGTACTTCACCTGAATGGCCGCGCGTGACCTGATGCCCTTCCGCCTCGATGGCCCGGGCCCAGTCATCGATTGTCCCAGACGTGGTCGGCACAATGTCCCCCTTTCGCGGAATCACAAGCCTTCGGGAGACTGTCGGGAGAGGTTCGTCATGATGCAGCGATGGAGAGCTCCCATACCAGATCGGAGAGGATACAGGGATTCCATTGACCGTCACAGCGCCGCCAGAAACCTCCACCGTGTCGCCGGCAACCGCCACACACCGTTTCACCAGAAACTTCCGGGAAGGCAAATCCGATGTCGACTCCCGCGCATAGACGACAACATCTCCTCTGGCGAGGCGCGAAGACGGGGGGAGCCGCAGTGAGGGAATCGGAAGGCCGAGAATCGGTACGCGGGACGGGCTTCGCGCGCCGTAGGCGAGCTTGTTGACCAGAACAATGTCCCCGGCGAGCAGGGTTCGCTCCATTGACCGGGTCGGAATCCTGAAGGCACCGACAACGAAAGTCCGCAGGGCAAACGCAACGACCAGCAGAAGCAGCAACAGGACCGAGGCATCACGCAGAGTGCGGGAGAGGATTCCGGCGCGAACCCTCGCCCGACCGGCGGAGAGTTTTGGGAGATCCGTTGTATGGTCCGCTCCCGCCACCTGCTCTGTCCAGGCCTAGTCGATGATTGTTCCGACGCGTCCCAGCCGGATTGACCCAAGTTTCCCGAACACGTCGTAGAGAGGGATATCGGGATTCCAGGACCAGTACACAATCATCGGCGTCCCGACGATGTTTTCTTCGGGAATATAGCCCCAGAATCTGCTGTCCAGGCTATTATCGCGGTTGTCCCCCATCCCGAAATAGTAGTTCCGTTCGACCGCGTACGTCGCCGAGGCCTTCCCATCGATCAGGACCGTGCCGCCGGGACCGACATGAACGCTGTGCCCTTCGCGGCCGATAAATGTGCGCCATCGTTCGATATTCTCCGGAGTCACCTGGATGACATCCCCCTTCGCGGGGACGACCTCCGGGCCCTCGTTATCCTCGTTATAGTCGCTGCCGGGAGGAAAGATTCGCGGATCCGCCTCTCCTGCCGGCCGCATCGTGTACGTATTGAATTTCATGTTGCGCGGACGTGGAGCAGGCCGCCCGTTGATATACAGGACCCGATCCCGGACCTGCACCGTGTCACCGCTCATCGCAACGCACCGCTTGAGATAGAACGTAAACTCCGCCGATTGGGTTTCATCCCGGTATCCGGGCCACTCAAACACGATCACGTCTCCCTGCTCCACGCTCCGGAAGGCCGGCACGCGAAACCAGGGCAACCGGACGTTCGTGAAGGGAATCGTCCGCGGTGTGGTGCCTCCGTAGATGAACTTATTCACAAAGAGGAAGTCCCCGGTCATGATCTCGTTTTCCATCGACCCTGTCGGGACCTCGAATGACGCGACGACAAAACTGTTAAGAAAAAAGAAGGCCACCAGAACAAAGACCAGGTCTTTCAGGAAGTCCCTGATTGGCTCCCGCTTTCTCTCCTGTCCGTGATCATCCGTCTGCTCTTCCTTGGTCTTTGCCATGGTGTGCTCCCTTAATCCTCCTGCATGGAAAGTACGGCGAGAAAGGCCTCCTGAGGAATTTCGACGGCGCCGACCTGCTTCATGCGCTTTTTGCCGGCCTTCTGCTTTTCCAGCAGTTTGCGCTTGCGGGTAATGTCGCCGCCGTAGCATTTCGACGTGACGTCCTTGCGGAACGCCTTGACGGTCGAGCGTGCGATCACCTTGTTGCCGATCGCCGCCTGGATGGCGACCTCGTATTGCTGCCGCGGAATGAGTTCCTTGAGCTTGGAGGTGATCCCCTGCCCGAAATGGTACGTGTTGTCCTTGTGTACAATCG
>DKBG01000304.1 GCA_002451155.1 Ignavibacteria bacterium UBA6906 | reverse complement strand
GAAAACGAGACCACCTCCCACATTCAGTCCAAATCCGCAGGACACCGGTCTCGGAGATTCCCCGAACAACAGGTCATCCGCGTGGGGAATTACCAGGGATGTGAATTCGCGCATCAGGTGTGCCTCATCGCTATATGGTACCAGAGTGCCTTACACACATTCACGAAATTCATCCAAAAATGAAAGGGAATTGTCGGGAATCCGAAGGAATGCCACGGTCAGCGGAGCAGTGTTTGCGCCTGCGCGAGGAGTGACAGACTCAGCCCGAATGAATGCGGATTGGTGCGTTACTCGATTTCCAGAAGGATGTCAAAGCGGGCAAGGAGAAGGATATTCTTCACAGCTTCCTTCGCGTTCACGATCTTGATTGTCTGTCCCGAAGACGACAGCCGTTTATATGTCGCCAGGAGAATCCCGAGTCCGGCGCTGGAGATATATTCGAGATCACGGAAATCTATAACGCATGATTTCGTCACTGATCTGAAGACCGAGCCAGCGGTTTCGGCCTGCGAACTATCCAGGATCCCCGAAAGGCGTACGATTCCATCTTCTGATGTATCGATGGAGAACATATCATGTCTCCAGATTTTTTACGAACGTCACGATGCCCGCGTTGTCTGTATGCTCGTAATGCACTTCGTCCATCACCGTTCGAGAGAAATAGACCCCCAGACCGCCCACTTTTCGGTTTTCAAGAGGGACGGAAAGATCGGGCAACGGGTGCGTCGTCAGATCATACGGAATACCCCCCTTGTCGACCATCCGTATCACCACCCGTTTCCCCTCATGCGAAAGAGACACAAGAATGTCACCGCTCCCTGAGGGATTATGCCTCACCATATTGGCGAACACCTCGTCGACTGCAAGGCGGACAGACTCCTTGAACGCGGGGAGCAGATTGTGCGCGGAAGTGAAGTCATCAATCAATGCAAAGATTTCCCTGACCGACGAGAGATCTCGCGGAAATCGACGGGCCATTTCACCCTCGGGGAGTATTGCATTCACCATGGCTGCCGCTCTGCATGCTGTGAGGCCTGTCCAGCGCAAACCTCTCTCTGCGTAATATATCTCCCGACGCAGGGAAATGCAATGCCCGGACCATGGTGTGTGCCCCAACGCACCGGGAATTCGTGCACGAACTCGATCCGGTCACATTCAGACTTCACTCCCCGAACATGAACTTTCCACTTGATCATTAGCGGGCGAAACCATAGCTTTACGTGGAGCGCACTCGCTCTCTATTCCTTTGTGCCGGCTTCAGTTTCCCGCACCGTTATTGTCTGCCATCTGTTCTTTCCGTGAGCATAACCCTGCCGGCACGCAATCGCTGATTGGTCCCTCTGAACTCTATCTCATCAAGGAGGACGGTCTGTATGCATTCACGAAACCTCCAGCGGGCATTNNTTCTTCCTCCTGGAGATGGCCAGAAGGGCTGGACTCGAGATCTCGCTTGATATTTTCGAGCGGCGGGATTTTTCCACTGTCGGGCCTGGGGGCTGTAACATGTGCGGGGGAATCATCTCAGAGTCACTTGTACAGACCCTTGCTACCGAAGGGATCAATCTTCCGCCTACCGTCGTCGAACGGGGGATCGATTCCTATGTGCTGCACATGGACGAAGGGAGCGTCCACATCGAGACCCCCCTTCATGAGAAGCGCATCGGATCCGTCCATCGGGGTGCGGGTCCGCGGGGGCTCAGGGAAAAGAAGTGGGGGAGCTTCGACGGCCACCTGCTCGACCTCGCGGTTGGGAACGGCGCGAACCTCATCCGCGGCCGCGTAGACGAGATCGTGCTTTCCGACGGAAAGCCGACCCTCGGGGTCAAGGGCGGTGAGGCTTCATCCTACGATCTCCTCACTGTCGCCACCGGAGTGAACACATCGACACTCAAGATAATCGAAAACCTCGGCATCCCGTACAGGTCTCCGAAGACAACCGCGACGTACATATCCGAATACTATATTGGAAACGATCTGGTCGAGAAGACTCTTGGCAGTTCCATGCATGTGTTTCTTCTTGCCATGGATCGGGTCGAATTCGCCGCAATCATCCCGAAGGGCGATTTCATTTCCGTCTGCATCCTTGGACACGGTATCGATGACAAGGTATTCCACTCGTTTCTCGGGCATCCGAGTGTACGCACCTGTTTTCCCGAGGGTTGGGCACCGCCGCCCGATCACTGCCATTGTGCGCCGCGGATGAATGTCCGCGGCGCGGTCCAGCCGTATGGCGACCGGATCGTCTTCATCGGAGACGCGGGCGCAAGCAGGCTGTACAAAGACGGAATCGGCGCGGCATACCGGACAGCCAAAGCAGCTGCGAACACGGCAGTGTTCGAAGGTATTTCTTCCGCAGCGTTCAAAAAACACTACGCCCCCGCATGCCGGCGGCTGGAGTTCGACAACTCGATCGGCAAAGCGGTCTTCCTCGTGACCAAGGAACTGCAGCGCCGGGGATTCGAACGCCGGGCGGTCCTCACGATGACAGCGAAGGAGCAACTGAAAGCCTCCGGTCGACGCATGAGCACCGTGCTATGGGATACATTCACCGGAAGTTCATCGTACCGGGAAATCTTCATTCGTTCCCTTCATCCGTTCTTCCTGGGAACCCTCTTCAGGGAATTGGCGGCAGCTCTCGTTTCCCGCGCTGACGGGTGGACAGTCCCTTCGCCGAAGAAGAGCCCGCCGGCGGAAGTATCACAATGATCAGGAGACAGGTATGGAATCAGGCGCACTTGGAAAAACGTACGAACCGGGAGAAGTGATCGTTCGTCAGGGGGAAGTTGGCGATTGCATGTTCGTCATCCAGTCCGGCCGGGTGGAAGTCGTGCACACGGGCGACGGCCGCGAAGTGCAGCTGGCAATACGCGGAGAGGGAGACTTCTTCGGAGAGATGTCAGTGTTTGAACGGGAAGTGAGGATGGCGACCGTACGCGCACTGGATCCTGTCCGTGTGCTCACCGTGGACAAGAAGAACCTGCTCAAGCGTTTCCGCGAGGATCCGTCTCTTGCCTTCCGGATCGTCGAAAACATGTCACACCGGATCCGAGAGCTGAGCGAGCGCGTCGCCAGTGCCGGCACGACCGAGTAGCTCTATGCCGTTCTGCGGACACTGCGGCACAGAGGCTCAGCCGGACGCGCGTTTTTGCTCCTCGTGCGGTCTTGCTCTGACGGATGTCGCTTCTCCCCGCTGTGTGTCCTGCGGCGAGCCGATAATCCGGGACGCTCGCTTCTGTCACGCCTGCGGTCTTGCAGTATCCGGCAGCGCCACCCGGACCGGGGGCCGGCCCAATCCCATCCCCTCTCCACACTCCTCCGAGACTCTTCCTTCAGCGATTCAGCGCCACCTGCCCGCCCAGTCCATTCAGCGACTGGTGGACGGGCAGGGGCACATGCAGGGTGAGCGCCGCATCGTGACCATGCTTTTCTGCGATGTCAAAGGTTCGACTGCCATGGCAGAGAACCTTGATCCGGAGGAGGTCATGGAGATCATGAACGGTGCGTTCGATGTTCTTATCGAACCGGTTGCTCGCTATGAGGGGACTCTCGCACGGCTGATGGGAGATGCAATCCTTGCCTTTTTCGGCGCTCCTCTGGCCCACGAGAACGACGCGGAGCGAGCCTGCAGGGCCGCCCTTGACATCCTGGCCGGAGCACGCAAATACTCCGTTCATGTTGAAGAGCAGCATGGCATTCCCGGCTTCGCAGTGAGGGTAGGTATCAACACAGGTCTTGTCGTTGTGGGTGAAGTGGGCGCCGATCTTCGCGTAGAGTACACTGCCATGGGTGATGCCGTCAACCTGGCCGCGCGGATGGAGTCGCTCGCCGAACCGGGCAACATCCTCCTCACCGGAGAGACCCACGGCCTCGTCTCGCATCTGGTGAAATCCCGCGCACTGGGCCCGGTTCGGGTAAAGGGGAGGCAGGAACCTGTTCATGTGTACCGACTCCTCGGCATGAGGGAGAAGCCTTCGAGGAGCCGCAGACTACAGCGGTCGCGTGTTCCCATGACCGGACGGGAGTCAGAGCTTCGCACGATCACCGAGGTTCTCCGGCGCCTGCGCACAGGCAAAGGCGCACGCATTGCGGTCGCCGGAGATACCGGATTGGGGAAAACCAGGCTCGCGGCTGAAGCAAGGCGATCNNCAGTCCTTCCGGCGGGAGGGACCTGGTTTCGGGGCTGGAGGACCTCCTGCCGGAACAGGCGGCAGAACTCCGCTCTCCACTGACTCTGCTCCTTGGTGAGTCCGGCAACACAGGAGGGTCAGATTCTCCGAATGGCATCCCGGTCGATTTCTCTTCCGGCCGACTGGCGGCCGCAGTGAGAAGTCTTCTCGCAGCCGCCGCAGCCCGGCAGCCGCTGGTGATTCTGCTGGACGATTTTCACTGGGCCGATCAATCTTCCTTTGAACTCCTTCACGGGCTTCTTCCCCTTGCCGATGAACTCCCGATCGTGTTCTTCATGCTCTACCGGATCTCTGGCGACAGAGCAGAAGACTTTCACCGGCGCAGTCATCTGGTTGAACGGAACCGCTGGACAACCGTTGAGCTCAAACCGCTCGAACGGGAGAGCTGCACGCGGATTCTCGACGGACTTCTGACAGATTATCCGCTTCCCGAGGATGTGCGTCTGAACGTCATAGAGAGAACGGACGGGAACCCCTTCTTTCTTGAGGAGATGGTCCGTCAACTTCTCGAGTCGGACGTATCAGCAGTGGCCGGAAAGGGCGGTTTGCCGGGCAATTCCCCCGGTACATCCACGCTCCCGCCGACACTGCAGGCAGTTATCATGACACGGATCGACAGCCTGGAGCCGGAGGACCGACGTTCCCTCCAGACCGCCTCAGTTATCGGACGAACTTTCCAGCAGTCAATCCTCGAACGGGTCATTGATCCACCCGGCCAGGATCTTTCCAGGTCACTGGAGGAATTGCTGCGCAGAGACTTTCTTCGTCCTGTTGACACAGATAACGGGGCCGCCGCAGATACTCATCCCCACAGAACGTACGCCTTTGCGCATACCCTGACTCATGAGATGGCATACACAAGTCTGCTCCTCGCGCGGCGACGCGAGCTCCATGGACGGATTGCCGAAACTATCGAGGAGCTTCACGGCGCCCGGGGCGAAGAGTACGCCGAAGCCCTCGCTCATCATTATGAGGCTGCAGGGCTGAAAGGTCGGGCATTTCAATTCCTGCTAAAAGCGGCTGACAGGAACAAGCGGCTGTACGCCAACCATGAGGCGACAGCCTGCTATGAGAAGGCGCTGGAATTCGCCGATGAACTGGGAACGGACGGCGGGATCAAACGGGGAATTCACGAGGGCCTCGGAGACGTACTGACCGTTCATGCACGATATCCTCGGGCTCTTCAGCACTACCAGCTGGCACGTGAGCTCGCGCAGCATCCCCAGCAGCGGGCGCTCCTCTTGAGGAAGATGGGTGAGGTGCTGGAACGGACCGGCCGCTATGACGAGGCGGTCCGACATCTGGAGGCAGCCATGGCAGAATTGCGCGCTGACTTTGATACGGCGGAGGCCGCCCGGGTGTATACTGACCTCGGGCTGGTACAATACCGCCGCCGCGAATTTCAGGCCGCGATCGAACTAAACCTGCTGGCGGTCGATCTCATGACCGGGAGTGCGGACCGGCGAGGAATGGCGCGGATCTGGAACAACCTGGGCATCGCGTACGCGGGGTCGGGCGACTTTGCCAGGGCCGAGGAATTTCATGCTCGGGCGCTTTCCCTCTGGAATGAGCTTGGCGACACGCACGGCCGTGCAGCCTCGCACAACAACCTGGGAATGCTCTGCTCTCAGCAAGAGAGATGGGATGAGGC
>DKBG01000158.1 GCA_002451155.1 Ignavibacteria bacterium UBA6906 | reverse complement strand
TTTCTCCCTGCCCCTTCATTCCCCCACGAAAAAAAAGAGCCGCCCCGCGAATGCAGGGCGGCCTATTCTTCCGGATGGTGTCTGTCAGACCGGGATTATCGCCCGCCTGAAACAGGCTCCGGCTTCCGGGGAAACTTCTCGTCACGCGTCGCGGCCCCGTAGGCACAGAGGGCCATGATTGTGGCGGCCTGCTTCATATCGTCTTCCTGAACCCGCTCATACACGTCCATATTCGTGTGATGAGTCCGCGTGTCATACTCGATCGGATCCTGGATGAACTGGAAGCCCGGCAGGCCCACCGCATCAAAGGCCAGGTGGTCGGTGCCGNNGTCGAAATGTCCTCCGACCATTACCACTTCGTCAGCCAGGTCGGTTCCGGGGATTTCTCCTATGACGTTGAATCCTGAATCCGCCTTCGTCGTCGCCACCTGCAATTCCATCTCGAGCTTCACCTTCTGACCATGCTCGAGCATCCGCAGGAGCCGGTTGTAGTGTTCCGCGGCAAACACAACTTGCGGGATGATCTCCGGCGCTTTTGGATCGTACGGACCGATCCGCTGATTATACGGCGTGCCCGCGGGCTGCGGTACCGAGGCCGCCGCCACGATCATTGTGCCCCCGTCTCCTCGCCCGCCGGTAATTGCCGCGATCGCGCCTTCGCTCTTCGCGAACTCGAGCTTGCGCGGATTCACCAGATACTGCTGCGCGCGGCGGACGAACGCCGCGCTGTCGATGTCCGGGTTCGTCTGCCGGGCTGCTGCGAGGGCGGAGTCGATATTCTCAGTAATCCGGCGCGGGTATGGAGATCGACGACGCTGACGCCCCGGCTGCTGGTCGGCATTCGCTAATTTCAATAGAGCGGAATCCGCCAGACGGTCCGCCTGCGGGTCAAAGTGTGCCGTTATTTCCACCGGATCACTGATGAGAACGTATTTTCCTTTCAGTTTCCCTTTGAACTTGTCGAAGTCAGCCAGCTGCTTGACGTCGAGATAGACGATCTCAGCCTCCTTTTCTGCAAACCCGGGTGACCAGGCCGCCGGGTACGCGATGATGGGATACGCTACCGGTGCAGTGACCATGGCGGAGAAATTCTCCAGTGACCAGCCCTTGCCCACCGGCGCCCAGTTGTCATAGTGGACGTTCTGGACACCCCATGCGGTCAATTTCTTGCTCACCCAGTCTGCCGCTCTCTTATACTCCGGTGACCAGGAAAGTCGCGGCCCGTAGACGTCACAGAGATTGGACAGAAGATCCATAACCTGCGAATTATTCAGGCCTTCTTCCTTGATTCTCGCGACGGTCGCGGAGTCCAGCTTCTCCTGTTGTGCATCGGCAAATGGCAGGCCGAAGATGAACAACAGAAGTACGAACAGTGAAACCAACCATGGCTTCATGAATGATGCCTCCTTAGTAGAATGCAGGGAACGAACGGAACAAATGGAAATTGCTTCTGTCTAGCTGGGAGATCGGCTGGTGCTGCTGTGGGCAAGGTGGCGTGACTGGATTCCAGTGTCAAATGGAGCGGTCCCTTTCTAATCCAATTAGATGCAGCCAATTGCGGGAAGGTTTAAGCCGGAGCCGGTCTGCGTTTGGAACCCCGGAAAGCCTGATTCCAGGCCCGAAATGGAGGCTTTTGGTGGACCGATCAAGCCGCCACCGGAACGGTGCCGCGGCAGACCGCACAGCCATTGCCGGGGTTGCATCTCTCCCGCCGTCCCCGCTACTTTCTTCAGCCTTCGCGTTACCATTGAGCACATTTGACCTTTGAGGGAGGGTAATGGCCGGCAACAATCTGGAGAGGATGATACAGCTCGCGGAGGAGTTCTTCCAGACAAAGAACGATCCGATGCAGCTGTCCATCACTGAGAAAACGATGGAACGGCTCCGGGAGATCGATCCATCAACACTCATGGAAGAGTCGGATTCGGACGGACCGATCGCGTGGGTGCTTCTGATCCCGACGAGCGGAAGGGTGATGCGCGAGTTCCTGGACTGCCGGATCTCCGAACAAGACCTGCTGGATCAAACAGAACCGGGCACGCGCTATGACGCGCTCTACCTCTGCTCGGCCCTCGTCCTACCGGAGCAGCGAGGGAAGGGCCTCGCCAGAGGCCTGATCCGTCGGGCCATCCGCTCTATGCTGGATCGACATGAGATCAGGGCGCTGTACACCTGGACGTTTAGTGCGGAAGGTGACCGGCTGGCTGAAGCGACCGCACGTGAATTTCGCCTCCCACTTTTTAAACGCAGGGATTCTCACAGACCAGACGGAGACGAACATGGATGAACCTCTGAAACTTTTGATGAAGGAATTTCGAGCGTTGAGGGAGGCCCATGCGCTGGCCGGAGACCACCTGCCGAATTGTTTTCAGGAAATGAAAGGGGAATTCCTTGACTACCGGCCGCGGGAAATGCTGGTCGCTCGATTTCCGGTCCAGGAGAAGTACCTCAACCCGGTTCGGATGCTTCAGGGCGGATTTCTCACGGCGGCATTTGACAATGTTTTCGGCCCGCTCAGCTATCTCGCTGCCCGGTCAATCTGCTCGACTATTGACATCCAGACACACTTTCTCCGCGGAGTTGAAGCAGGAGATTTCCTGACTATTACCGGCCGTGTCATTTCGCGAGGGCCGGCCCTTATGCACGTGAGCGGCGAGGCCCACGGCGGCAGGGGGAAGCTCGTGGCCACCTGCTCGGCAAATATCGTCATTCAGCGGACATAGGTGCGGAAGAACTCGGAGGGAGAGACCAATGGGGAGTTCACAATGACGTTTCAGGATCACTTTTCGCGGCAGGCCAGGCTGTACGCACAGCACAGGCCCGGCTACCCCGCGGAATTTTTCGATTTCCTCGCCTCATTGACTCCGACCCATGAATTCGCCTGGGACTGCGGAACGGGGAGCGGTCAAGCCGCTCGCGCGCTCGCGGGCAGGTTCGACAGGGTGGTTGCCACTGACGCAAGTGCCGATCAGCTTGCGCAGGCGATACCCCACGAGCGGGTGGAGTACCGGCTGGAACCGGCGGAATCCACGACGATCCCTGATCAGAGTCTGGATCTCATCGCGGTCGGGACAGCGGCCCACTGGTTTGAATTCGAATCGTTCTATCGTGAGGTCCGGCGGGTGGGAAAGCCCTCAGGGATCATCGCCCTCTGGACCTATCACCTTCCGACAATAACCCACCCAGTCGATGAATGGACAGAACATTTTTTCCGGACGACCCTTGCTCCGTACTGGCCGGAACGGGTTCGGTATGTGGACGAGCGGTATCGCACACTTCCCTTTCCGTTCGAGGAGATCCCGTTCCCTGCGTTCGCGATGGAGGCGGATTGGGAGATAGACTCGCTTGTGGGCTTTTTTGCAAGCTGGTCTGGGACGAGAGCATTCTGTGACGCGGAGGGAGAGGAGAAGTTCGCTCATCAGATCGAAGGATTGAAAGAGGCCTGGGGAGATACGAGCAGCCGGCGCACCGTACGCTGGTCCCTGCACGGCCGGATTGGAAGGCTCCTTTCTCTTCCGGCCCGAAGATGACAAAAATATAATGAACGGGATTTTGCCACTCCGGGTACTCCTCGACGGGGACACATTTGATACCATACACTTATCGACTTTCGGGACCCGTACGTGATGATCTACAGTCTGGACCCCGTGAGGTCCGGTGGCCTTGACATTTTTTGGTCATCTCGGTAGGCTATGTGAGGCGGTGGATCGTGCATGCCGCCGGGGGGAATCGTGAAGCGTAGCTGGAGAAATATTCCGTTCTTCTACAGTGGCACCCGGGCAGCTTCCCCGGTAATCCCTCTTGGAGTCGCCGTTGCGGTCGTCCTGTTTGCGCTCCTGTCCGTCCGGTCACCAGAAGGGCTGTGCGGGCCGGATATCCTGTCCGCCGTCTATCCTGTAACGATCTCCCTGTTGTTCCGCGCGCATCACGCACCGTCTCGTCTCGGCCTTCAGAATCCAGCTCTGCTTCGACGCGTGAAGTCGCGCTCCTCCGACGACTTCATCCCTGTCGCCGATGATGATGTCCTTTCCGACAGATCCGTCCGCGAGAACACGCTCGAGTCCCTGATGGGCCAGGAAAAGGCCTCCGTCGGTCTGCGGGCCAGCGGAATGACATATCTCTGCTCGGCGCTGTGGAGCATGTCCCTTTCCACGCCGCCTCCCCTTATCCTTCGCATTTAAGACTCCTGCTTCCCAGCTCAGGCGACGCGGACGCCGCGTCGACCCTCGTATGCCCTGGCGCATTGGTCCAGCCTGCGTCTGACGGCGTAATTCCCAACTTTGTTCAACAAACGCGATGTGAGAAATGAAAAAAAGAATGCTGCATTCCGGGGAAGAGATCAGGAGATGTCTGGCGAAGCTTGGAGAGTGGAATGAGAAGGTTCGGTCGAGGGCACGGGATGAAATCATACGCCTCGGACCACAGGCCGTGCCGGCTCTGATTAAATCCCTCTCCAGCAAAAAGCCCCTGGTCCGCTGGGAGTCGGCGGAAATTCTCCGGGTGCTGCGCGACGGCCGGGCGGCGAGGGCGCTCGTGCATGCCCTCACGGATTCCCAGCACCAGGTTCGCTGGGTAGCCGCCGAAGCACTCGTCGACCTGGGGCGGTCATGTCTTGGCGTGCTCTACACCGCTCTGGTCAACGATGGAGGGTCCGCCGAGCTCCAGTCTGGCGCGCGATTCGTGCTCTACGAGCTCAAGCGACGGCAGGCGCTGCGGGAGGCCGATCTTCTTGTATACGAAGTACTCAGGGAGATCGACGCTCCGGGGACATCCGTGGTTGCCGTGTTTCACGCGCTCCAGTTCCTGGACGGTTCTCAAGTCGTGGACGAGAAGCACCCAACATTGCGGACGCTGCACTACCAGGTGCCGGGGCCGCCAGCCTGACGAATGGGACGGCCCCGGTCGCAGAACGATTTTTCACACCATGGAGGATGAATACAATGTCTCTGCACATGAAGCGGATCTACGAAAGGCCGGATGGGTCCGACGGCCTGAGAATTCTCGTTGACGGATCCTGGCCGTGGGGCTGTAAGCCTGACGCCGCGCGCGTGGACGTCTGGTGGCGTGACCTGGCGCCCTCAACCCAGCTTCGTACCTGGTTCGGGTCCGACCCCGGACGGTGGTCCGAATTCATTCGAAGATACAGACAGGAGTTGCAGGAACCGGACAAACAGAAATTCCTGGTCGCGTTGAGGAAGCTCTCAAGGCAGAACACCGTGACACTTGTCTTTGCTGCTGGTGAGCCCGACAAGAACGTCGCAACGGCGCTTGCGGGAATCCTCAACGCGGAAGGATGAACGCTGAGGGGGGCTGCCGGGGGAGCGGCCCCCCGTCCGCACCACAGAAACACCCGATTCATGGTTGGCACTATAGAGTCCCACCGGAAGGATGGCCGAACGGGGGAGGCGTTCGGCGGGTTTGCGCAAATCTCTCTGGAATGTTATTATTTGTAGGGCGACCAGACTGGTCGCCCTACAGGGTGTGGGGCGACGAGGTTCGTCGCCCCGATACAAGTCGGAGTGCCATCCCGAATAGAATCGTTCGTCGGGCGGCCAGTCTGGTCGCCCGACAGGGTGTAGGCGACGAGGTTCGCCGCCCCGATGGAGGCGGAGCGATACACCGAATACAGGGGCAGAGAAAATTCGGCCGGAGTGGCCCGTCCCCTGCGGGGACAGGGTCTCACCGGCCGCACAGTCCACCTGCCGGCTGCGAGGAGGAGAACATCAATGGAACATGAGGAATCACTTGGACATCGGACTCTTGGGCTGGGCGGGCCGTCCGTATCCGCGATCGGCCTCGGCTGCATGGGCATGTCGGAATTCTACGGTGTCCGTGACGATGCCGAGTCCATTGCGACAATCCAGGAAGCGATTGCCCGCGGTATTACGTTCTTCGATACCGCCGACGTGTATGGCATGGGGAAGAACGAAGAGCTTGTGGGGCGTGCGATTCGTGGCAATCGGGACCGCCTGTTTGTCGCGACAAAGTTCGGAAATGTCCGTGGGAAGGACGGCAGCTTTCAGGGAGTGAATGGCAGGCCCGAGTATGTCCGGTCGGCCTGCGAAGCGAGTCTTCGGCGTCTGGGGATCGATGCAATCGATCTCTACTATCAGCACCGTGTCGACCCTAGCACACCGATCGAAGATACGGTCGGTGCGATGGCTGAACTGGTACGCGAGGGAAAGATCAGATACATTGGGCTTTCCGAGGCCGCGCCCGCGACAATCCGGCGGGCTCATGCCACGCATCAGGTTACGGCCCTCCAGACGGAGTACTCTCTCTGGACACGGGATGTCGAAAAGGAGATCCTCAAAACCTGCCGGGAGTTGAACATCGGGTTTGTCGCGTACAGTCCGCTGGGGCGGGGCTTCCTGTCGGGCACTTTTACCTCGAAGGAGTCTTTCACGGAGGGTGATTACCGGAAAAATCACCCGCGGTTCCAGGATGATAATCTCACCGCGAACATCAGACTCCTTGACACGCTCCGCGACATGGCCGGGAGCAGGGGATGCACGCCCGCACAGATTGCCCTTGCCTGGTGCCTGGCGCAAGGCCCTGACATCATTCCGATACCGGGTACCAAGCGACGTTCATATCTCCGCGAAAACATCGGGGCGATCGACATCCCGCTGCCGAAGGCCGATCTTGCACGTTTGAATACCGCTTTCCCTCCGGGGGCCGCCATGGGGCCAAGGTATCCTGAACGAGCAATGCTGGCAGTGAACCGATAACAGGGCAGAGTTGCGCCGACGGGTCCGGGAGCTGCGTAAGAACTCTCCGTCCGTCAGATCCCCTGTGTGCCTTCTCCGGTCTGATGATCGCGATTGGCAGGAGGGTGGGGGGGCAGCCTGCGGTCAGCATGATTGACCGCGAGTCGATTGGTGAGGTGGAGAAGTCCAAGTGCCTGCCGTTCGTCATCCGCTCTCGATCGGCACACGCGAACCCGGCCACTATCCCGAAGCAGATGGTGCTGCTGTACGCTCCCGGAGGCTATCAGCTGGGTCCTGATCTTTATGGGAAGGCGGATGTCGAGAAGCGCATCACCGTGGCAATGTCCCGATTCCCGTCTCTCCATCCTGAACCCAGTCCCGCCGTAACGGTGCGGCGCGAAGCCGATCCAACTCCTGATTTCATGCTGGATTCGCGCTGAAACACATCGGACGGACATTGTTCGATTCTCCGAAGTGAACCCCTCCTCTTCACAATCCTGAACAATCGTCGGACGAACGGAGTTCCAGAAGCCGGGAAATCAAGCCCGGTGCGTCAGTGTGTGCTGTCCGCGCTCTCTTCCCATGTCGCGGAGAGTTGTTGGAACCGATCCCGGATCTCATCTCGGACACGGCGGAATATTTCGAGAATCTCCGCGTCAGTTCCGGTTGCCGCGGCGGGGTCTTCGAAGGACACATGCATCTTTCGGCCGACGGTACCAGAGAACGCGGGGCACGTTTCGCGGGCGTTATCGCAGACGGTAATCACCGCGTCGAACTCCTCATCGAGGAACTGATCGACATTCTTCGGGCGGGAACTGCTGATGTCGATTCCTGCTTCGGCCATGACCTGAACAGCCAGAGGATGGACCACGGCCGCCGGCAGCGTCCCTGCAGAACGAACGTCCAGGCGCGGGGCAAAAGTCTTCAGGAACCCTTCCGCCATCTGGCTTCGGCAGGAATTGCCGGTGCAGAGAAAGAGGACG
>DKBG01000307.1 GCA_002451155.1 Ignavibacteria bacterium UBA6906 | reverse complement strand
GATGCCTGCGCAGGTGCAGGAGGGAAGTCACTCCTGCTGGCAGCGGAGATGCGAGACAGCGGTGAAGTGGTCGCGCTTGATGTTGACCCGGGGCGGTTGCATGCACTCACCGGTCGAGCTGAGCGGGCGGGAATCACAATCATTGCCTCGCGCGTCGTGGACGATGCGGGGAACAGGTGGGAGGGGCTCGCCGGACTCGCCGACGGCGTCCTCGTGGACGCGCCCTGTTCCGGTGCCGGGACATTCCGACGAAATCCCTGGGCGAAACTGACGTATACCACTGAGCACGCAGTGGCGCTCCAGCGTACGCAGGACCGTCTCCTTGAGCGATACGCCGCGCTGGTGAAGCCGGGGGGAAGGCTCGTGTATGGAACGTGCACGTTGCGCCTGGGCGAGAACGAGAATCGTCTGGACGAGTTCCTTGCCGGGCATCCGGAATTTCATCTCGTCTCCGCGTCGGAGATACTGCGGCGGCGCGGTGTCCCTGTGAAGGGGAATGAGGTTTTGATGACGCTCCTCCCGCACGAGACAGGAACCGACGGGTTTTTCGGCGCGGTCATGGTCAGGAGCAGGTGAATGTCGTTGATTCTCAATGGTGATTTCGGTATGTTTTACCGCTTTCCTTTCGCCCCGGTTGCAGGCGGGTATGCAGGTCCCCGCGGCCGGGGTGGCCAACCATAAGGAGTGTTTCCTATGAGAGCTTCAGGCGTGTGTGTCCTCCTTGCCGCGCTGGCCTTCCTGTACGGGTGTAGCAAACAGTCTCCGGATGAGCTATGGACGTCGGCCGCGAAAGCCGAGCAGGTGGCACGGTCGGTGCTGGACACGGCACGGACGAGTCAGGATATGCATAAGGTGTTAGCCCCCGCCATGGAGCTCTATGGCGAGATTATCGATGACTACCCGGACAGTCCGCAGGCGGAGCAGGCTCTCATCCGCCGGGCTGCGATACGGGCGAACGATACGAGGGAAATAGAGCTTGCCATTGCCGATTACAAGCTCTACGGAGAACGGTATCCGGGCGGACCCCGGGCTCCGTTGGCGATGTTCCTGGTGGGGTACATGTACAACAACGAGTTGCATAATCTGGACAGCGCCGCGGCCGCTTACAATCGGTTTCTCGCGAAATATCCGGATGACGAGATGGCTTCTTCCGCGCGATTTGAGCTGAACACGCTGGGGAAGACCCCTGAAGAGCTCATCCCGAATGAACCGCCAGGGGCCGGAACCGGCGACAAAGTCGTCAAAAAGGACTAACGCTCCACCCATTATCAGACTGTATCCGCATCAGGAGTCGGGCGGATGTTCCAGCCCAATCGAGCGGATGCAGTAGGGAATGATTCTGTCGGAACCGCTCGAGCCGTTTCCGGGGGGCTCCGGTCCGGATAGACCGGAAGACTGCCCGCGTCTCAATCATTTTCGGCAGAGCAGAAGGATCGAAGGGATTGCCGGAAGACACCACGCTGTACCTCCAGCCTGATGTTGTCCTGAAGCTCTCGAACATGGAGCTTCTCGCCCGCCTCGTGGTAGAAGGCTTCATCACCGGTCTGCACCGGAGTCCGTACCATGGATTCAGCGTCGAGTTTGCCGAGCACCGACAGTACATGCCCGGAGATGAAATTCGACACATCGACTGGAAGATATACGGGCGCACCGACCGGCATTACGTCAAACGATACGAGGAGGAGACGAATCTCAAATCCTACCTCGTCCTTGATTGCAGCCGTTCCATGTCCTATGCATCACCGGGGCAACTTTCAAAGAGTCTCTACGCGCGCTCGCTTGCTGCGTCCCTCGCGTACCTCATGGTGAAGCAGCAAGACGCCGTGGGCCTGGCTCTCTTCGACGAAGCGGTCACCGGGTACCTTCCCCCGCATGTATCCCGCGCCTATCTCCGCCGGTTACTCCGTACCCTCCAGACTGCGGAACCTGTCGGGCGCACCCGCACCGGAAGCTCCCTCCATCAGGTGGCCGACCGGATCAAGCGGCGGGGACTTGTGATTGTCATCAGTGATCTTCTCGACTTCCAGGAGGAGGTGATCACTGCGCTGAAGCATTTCAGACACAAGAAGAACGAAGTCATTGTAATGCATGTGCTCGACCCGCTCGAACGGTCATTCGCTTTTGGGGAGGACGCCCAGTTCCGGGATCTGGAGACCGACGAGCGAATCGTCACGCTCCCCCGGCAAATAACAGAATCGTATCGGCGGGCCGTCACACAGTTCATTGACCGCTACAAGAAGGAATGCCGTGAACTCCGGGCAGACTACGTCCTCATGGACACGTCGACTCCGTTTGACGTCGCACTTTATGCCTACCTCGCCAAGAGGTCGCGGCTGTACTGACCGGAGCAACTGGTTGGTGTTCATTGTGCGCCCCGTTCCCCCGGACGGGGCGTTCTGCATTCCCGGTCAACCGGACTCCGGCAGGTTGAAATTCGGCGGGAAAACAGCTATACTCAATGATGTCCTCATCACGGTCAGACAGACGCGTGCCGCAACGATCGACTACGGACATACCCGCCGTCCGGGGGAGCATGCCGTCCCAGGACTCCATCGTCATCCGGGGGGCGCGGGAGCATAATCTCAAAGAGCTTGACGCCGACATCCCTCGCGAGAAGCTCGTCGTCATCACCGGTCTCTCCGGGTCCGGGAAATCCAGTCTGGCATTCGACACGATCTATGCCGAAGGCCAGCGCCGCTTCGTCGAAAGTCTCTCCGCCTACGCGCGCCAGTTC
>DKBG01000036.1 GCA_002451155.1 Ignavibacteria bacterium UBA6906 | reverse complement strand
GAAATGTCGGAAGGATGAAACAGAAAAAAAAGAGGATGGTGAGTCCGATGAATTTCCCGATGTGGATCATGCCTTCTGTTGGGCGCATCATAGCGTCTCGCTGTGGTAAACAAGCTTCCGATTCACTCTGTTGTCATCTCCAGACGCGCTGGAACATTCGAAACGCACTCCTCGGGCGCCAATCGTCGGCTGCATCTCCGTCGGCGTCCGGAGTGACCGCGATCAGCCCCCACCACTCTTCGTTTGAGTATCCGTCGGGATGTTCTGTCGTTGCGTATCCGCCAGCATCGTGGGCGCTTGGATCCCCCGCTTTCCACCACTCATCCGTGAACTCAAACACTGTTGCCCCGACGCAGACATCAGCCGCGGAGCGGATCTGTGTCCAGTTCAGACTGTCGACAATCTCTTGAACACCTTCATACTCAGTCCGTGTCCGATTGTCCAGCGCGTCTATACCGAATTCCGTGACCACGACCGGCTTCCCGGTCCGTGTCCGGTAGTACGCGAACGAGGGGGACAGATTCAGCTTATAGATGTTTACTCCCCAGAGGTCCATATACGTCAGGTACTCGTCGGTTGATCGTTTGGCGGGGTCTCCAATTGTCAAGAAATCACCGTTGCTGGCGCAGACGGGATGGAAATACTCTCCTTCGATTTCGTATGCCGTAACGGCAAGCTCCTGCACAAGATCATACCAGTAGAGATTATCACCATTGACGTAGTTCTGTTCGTTGCCCAGATTCCACATCAGTACCGCCGTATGATCTTTCAGGGACCGCACCATTGCGGCAAAATTCAGGATTATCTCCTCGCGGGCACGCGCGCTCGCGAGGTTGTACGACGCGTCCACCCAGAACGAGACGATGAGATGGATCCCGTGCTCATCCGCCCTGTCAAGAAGATACCCGTCGGCCCCGCTGTATGTCCGGAGGGTGTTTGCGTTCAGCGTGTCCAGGTAACGCATCGACCTGTCAATCGTCTTGAAGTCAGTCGACGCGGTGCCGATCAGCGTGGGAGAGAACGCCACGCCTTTCACAAGAAAAGGATCATACATTCCATCGGCGTTGAAATCCTGCTCAAGCCTTCGCTGGAGCACTCGGAAGACTCCGCGCCCGGCGGGCTTGACCTCTGGAACGGACGGCTTCCTCGAGAGCCGGATCGTTACGCTGGAGGTATCCCGCACTCCCTCCGGCACTCCGGTGCTCAGGGAATCCCACCCTGCGCGTCGGATGAGGAGAGAGTAGGAACCCGGGACAATGCCGCTGAAAACGAATCGACCGTTGAGATCCGTTAAAGCCGCGGCGACCGGCCCCGTGGCGGAATTGAGCCACACGCGGGCCAGCGCAACCGGCTGCGAGCCTGTTGTCTCGACGACTTCCCCATGAATTGTTGACCCGCTGATGTTCGCCGGGGATTCCGGACCGGCAGATTCCTGGCAGCCCCAAGCGGCACACAGAAGGGCAAGTGCTGCACAGGGAGGGATGAGGCGTCGCGGCCGATTCCAGATCATGCTCATCTGAGGTACAGCAGCTTGCGTACCGGGGAACGATGTGTCCCGAGGATCGAATAGAAATACACCCCGGAGCTCAGGCTCCCGCCTTTCTTGACGGAGGCATCCCAACGAATCTCATGAGATCCGGCGGGAAAGACGCCCAGCGGGCTCTCGGCGACAGTGTTGCCCAGAATGTCGACCACACGCAAACGGAGTTCGTCCGCCTCGTGGATCGCGAACCGGATCCGGGTGCTCCCGTTGAACGGGTTGGGGTAATTCTGCTCGAGAGTCAATCTGTCCGGGAGCGGCACCGATCGTTGTCCGATCCCTGTGATACCCCCGATTCCGCGGAGCCATCCCGCGACAAACACAAGCGGCGCATTCCAGTTTATCGCCACTTCATTCGATGCGTAGCTTGGGACGGTGTCCACATAGCAGAGGGCGGGTGGCGTAGAGGCGGCGAGGAGGTCTTCTAGAACCGGATCTCCCCCGTACTGATTCGGGCCACCGGTGAGCAATCCGGGCACCGGTTCGGCGACGCCATCGGACGCTGACGGACGATGGTGTGGGTGTCGAGGCGGTTTGCTGCCAACACCGGTGACGAAACTCCGCGCCAGGCCGTTCGTGCCAAGGATGTAATGCAGCTGATCTTCCGCAGTCTGTGAGAAGAGCGAGTCTCCGCTTTCCACTGCTCCGGCCAGCAGCAGAACCGCTGCGTTGAGGACGCTGGCATTACTGCCCCAGACGTAATCGCCCGGATGTGCCAGCACGTGATAGCCGGCCTCGTTTCCCTTCGAAACCTGACCCACGCAGAACGTATGCAGTCCTTCATGCAGCTCGGCCTTGACCGAAGCGAGCGCGGCAGGCTGGCGCGAGTTGAGGTAGGTCAGCAATCCAAGCGGACGCACATCTCCCCACCACATCGCACCGCCGAAGATCGTGCCGAAGACATACGCCGACTGAAAATAGGCATGGTATTGGTCCTCCCCGGTGGTTTCGAAGAGCTCAGCCGCCGCCCACAACCGCTCATCCGAGTCATCGGTATCTCCGTACTCCCCCGTGTTCGTGCCACTCGGGTTTTTGAACCCGCCGGCAGGGACGATTGTTCGATGATCTGAAAGATACATCCATCCCTGTCGCGCCGCCTCGAGGCACACGCGCGAAAAGTCCGGATCATAGCTCGAAAAACACCGGGCAGCCCGTGCCAGTGTCGCGCTTGCGTCGCCTGTCGCGGCAGAAGAGACTGTGTACAGATAACGCGGACTCGAATCGCCCTGCGGCATCACAAACGCCTCAAATTGCTCGCGGGTTTCCTTGAACCAGAACCCTCCGTCATCTCTCTGCATCGTGAGAAACCATTCCAGTTCATACCGGGCCTCGTCAAGGATATCAGGCACCCCGTTGCCGCTTTCCGGGATGCCCAGATCATCACCTCCGAACAGGGATGGGAGCATTTCATAGGCGAGCAGAAGCGTCCCGACCGTTATTCCTGCGTTGACGACGTACTTCCCGTAGTCACCGGCGTCATGCCAGCCGCCAGTTGAAGCGTGGAACCCGGAGGTGTCGGAGGAGGGGTGAAACACCCCGTCGAGAAGGTGGCAGGCAGGATGCTGGTAGGGCCCCGCATACGAACCGCCGAGCTGGCTGCCGCAGCGCTGGTAGTAGAATCCCTTCAACGCTTTGCGGTACACTTCGTTATAGACGGTGTCCGAAATGGAAAACACCCCGGATGTGTCGCCGGCGGATGACACAACCCGGAATTCCCCGGCAGACCGCACCTGGGAAAAATCAGCCCGGTAGACCGCCTGGCCTGTCGCCGCATCGAACGATTTCCAGAGGCTCGCGCGACCGCCGAGTACTGTTGTGCCAGATGCGGCGACTTGAACCCAGAAGCTGTCGACCGGATGTGAGAAGAAGGCAAATTTTCTCCCGGCGGATCGGTACCCGACCTGATTGACCGCCGTCGAGCCGGTCTCAGCCCCTGCCGGCCCCGGACAGA